>JAYTMG010000796.1:0-2176 GCA_043728745.1 Verrucomicrobiaceae bacterium | reverse complement strand
ACCGTTCACGACGATTTTTCCGGTGCCGCTGTTCATGCGGACTTGCGCGATGGAGGTCTTGCGACGTCCGGTTGCGGAGTAGGTAGATTGTGCCATTTTCTGTAAAGTGTGTGAGTTTAGCGGACTTTGCCGATTGCGACAGGAGCCTGCGCTGCGTGCGGGTGCTCAGCTCCGGCGTAAACCTTGAGCTTCGTGATTTGAGCACGTCCGAGACGGGTGTGAGGAATCATTCCTTTGATTGCACCTTCGACGAGCAATTCGGGACGACGGGCGCGGCGGGCCTTTACGGTCTCGCTTTTGTGGCCGCCGACGTAGCCGGAGAAGCTCATGTATGATTTCGCTGTCTCCTTCTTGCCGGAGAGGCGAACTTTGTCCGCGTTGATAACGACGACAAAGTCGCCGGTATCCACGTGAGGCGTAAAGATCGCCTTTTCCTTGCCCCGGAGCAGATTCGCAGCTTTCGCCGCGACGCGTCCAAGAATTTGATCGGCGGCATCAATGACCCACCAGTTGCGTTTAACTTCGTTTGCTTTCGCTGAAATAGTCCTCATTTATTCTCTGAAAAAGAGCGCGGAACCTAGAATCCCCCGCAAGGGGTGTCAAACGTAATTCTGATTATTTTACGTCGATCGGTCGATTCACAGAGATGATCATGGATTTTCATCCCAAACGCTCTTCATTCCGCTATCAAACTGAATCATCGCCATGAAAACTACAATTCTCGCCACTCTTTTCGCAATTCCGCTGCTCGCGGCTGTTCCCGCACCGCCAAGCGGGATGGTTTATATTAAGGGAGGGCCTTTCCAGATGGGGAGCATCGACGGACCGGATGACGAACAGCCGGTTCACGAAGTCACGGTGAAGGCTTTCTACATGGACATGACGGAGGTGACGAATGACCAGTTTGCGGAATTTACGAAAGCGACCGGCTACGTGACGGTGGCCGAGCGCCCGCTCACGGCCAAGGATCTGCCGGGGCTGCTGCCGGAATTTGAAGGGAAAACACTCGGCCTTTGCCATCGTGCGCCGGAGGGCGAGGCGAATCTGGCCGACTATCGCCAGTGGTGGGTGCCGGTCTTCGGCGCGAACTGGCGGCATCCCGACGGCGCTGAGACGAATATCGACGGTAAAGGCAAGAATCCCGTTGTCCACGTCTGCTACGACGACGCGCTTGCGTATTGCAAATGGGCCGGAAAACGTCTACCCACCGAGGCCGAGTGGGAATTTGCAGCACGCGGCGGCGTGACGGGGAACCGGTTTATGTGGGGCAATGACTTCACCCCCGGCGGAAAGTGGATGGCGAATACGTGGCAGGGCAAATTTCCCAAGGAAAATACGGGCGAAGATGGCTTCAAAGCCACGGCACCTGTGGGGACTTTTCCTGCGAATGGATTCGGCCTTTTCGACATGGCGGGCAATGTCTGGGAGATGTGCGCGGATTGGTATTTGCCGGATTATTACAAGAAGTCGCCGAAAGAAAATCCACCCGGCCCGACGACGAGCTTCGACCCCGATGAGCCCGGAATCCCGAAGCGCGTGATGCGCGGCGGCTCCTGGATGTGCGCCGACAGCTACTGCCGCGGATACCGCCCGAGCGCGCGGATGAAAACTGCGCCGGATACCGGCCTCGCGAACACCGGCTTTCGCTGCGTAAAAGATGTCGTCGAAAGCGCCCCGGCGAAATAATCCAGTTGAATCGCCGATTCGAGAAAGCGTGCGCGCCCTTCGTGGCTCACGCAGGTGCTGTGCTGCAAGACGAATTATCGAGTCAGACGGCGAGAAATAAAAGATAACGGAAACTGGGGAGAAAAAGAGCCAGACCTTGAGCAGTTGCGCACAGCCATCGACGGCGTGCTGCAGGAATACTTGACGACCCCGGAATTGGTCCGCTCGTTACTCGGAAGCGGCTGCGTGCCCAGCGAAGCAAACATTACTTCCAGGACCGTTCTTGCCTTTTGAATATATAAACCGTCTAAGGCGTTGTCCCAAGCGCGGAACGATGTGCGGCTTCGCCGTTTGGATGAGCTGGACGGGGCGTCCGGGACACGATCACGAGCGGGGCGCTCGTGCCACGACGCGCTGACGCGCTTCATCCGTATTTCACTTTCTCCAGAAACTTCAGATATGCCGAATCTTCGGGCCGCCGGGTGCGCCACTTCGTATTTCACGGCGCGGG
>JAYTMG010000795.1:0-3946 GCA_043728745.1 Verrucomicrobiaceae bacterium | reverse complement strand
AGATTGCTCCGCGATTTGCGATGAGGATTTTTGTGAACATCAGTCCCAGATAAGTAGCCGCACGGGCGTTGGATTGTAGGCGTTGCAGGGGTTGTTGAGCTGGGGGCAATTTGAGATGAGACACAGCACGTCCATCTCCGCGCGCATCTCGACGTAGCGACCAGGTGCCGAGACGCCATCGGCAAAAGTCAGGCCACCGTCGGGTGTCACCGGGACGTTCATGAAAAAGTTGATGTTGTGCGTGATGTCGCGCTTGCCCCACGCAGGCCGGGCGCGGCGGAGTCCCAACAGGAAGCTATCTCGGCATGCGTGCATGTGCCGCTTTTCTAATGCGTAGCGAACCATGTTGCTCTCACACGCGCAGGCCCCGCCGAGCGTGTCGTGCTGCCCGCATGTATCGGCCGTAATGGTGAGTAATGTGTTTCCTCGCGTGGAAACGAGCCGCGTTCCCGTCGTGAGATACAAAGCGCCCTGCGCCCGGACCGTGTCCTGCACGCTGTATCGGTCCGCAGGGTCGTGCGCATCGTAAAAGAGAGTATCCGCCGCCTGATTCCCTTCCAAATCCACGATGCGAATCGTCTGTCCGCGCAACACCTCCCGCGCCCACGGCTCGCCAGCGGGAAGGATGAAATCGTAAACGGCCTTCGCGGGGTCGAGTGTGCTTTCGGTCAACGTACTCACAAAAAATAACGTTCAGTGATGATGAAACCTCTCTCGTTTTCCGCACAGGAACGACGGCAGGGGTCGTCAGGCCCCGGCGGCGGCGAGGAGTAAACAATGAGCTTCACAGGCTTCGGCGCGTAAACCGGCGAAGGGTCCAGCGGATGCACGCAGGTATTGAGCACCACGAGCGTGTTCATTTCCGACCGCAAATCCACGCTGGCTCTGGGTTGTGAATTGCCCGCGACGAAATGAAGACGTCCGTCCTCTCCTGCTGTCACCTTCTGGAAAAAGTTCACATTCATCGCGAGGTCACGCTCGCCGAGACCGTATTTCCCAAGCTCGGTGACGAATCGCTCGTGCCCATTGCGATACCAATCGTTGCGAGCGGATTGATAACTGCGCTCGCCGTATTTCGCGGCAATGTCTGCGGCGCTCGTGCAGCCCGCGAGCGGGTCGTGCCAGCCGCAAGTGTCGCCGGTGATGGATACGAGGATGCGACCCATGTCCGAGTAGATGCAATGCCCCGCGGTGAGCCGCGCGGTGTGCTGGCATTTCAGCGTGTCGGGCAGATTCACCCGCTCGGAAGGCAGCTCGTAGTTGTAGAATAGTGCCGACACGTTCGCGCCGCCTTCGGTGTCCACAATACGAAGCGTCGTGCCGCGCTTGAGCACATGGGACCAACTCGTGCCGGGCTGCACGATTTCCTCGAAACGGATGAGTGAAGGGTCTGGCATAAATCAGTAAATGGGAGGGAGAATCGTGGAGGTCACATTGAGGTTTCCATGCTTCACGCCCTTGCACGCGATGAGCGCATCCGCGATCTGCCGCAAGCGCCGTCCGGGGCCCTGCACGAGGAGGACTTCCAGACTGTGGTGATTCTCCAGATGCACGTGCTGGGATGAGATGATCTCCTTCAAATAGCGGTGCTGGAGCTTCATCAACCGGCTTTGCAGACCGGGCTTTGTGTGGTCGTAAATCAGCGTAATGGTGCCAGCCATAATCTGCCGGCCGAGTTGCTCCGCATCGCGGACAAGGTGCTCGCTGATGATCTTGGACAGCGCCTGCGAGCGATTCCCGAACCCACGCGCTTCGACCATCGCGTCGAGCTCGTCAAACAACGAGACTGGCAGCGAGATGGTCACACGAGCGGCGGTTGGAGTTTTTGCTTTGCGAGACATTCCTGAAATTCCGGGGACTGTATTTCACACATCGTTGCAGCACGTCAAATGCCTTCTCGATTTCGTATGACGTTTTCTTTGAAAGCTCATACCTGCGAGTTTTGAGACTGGCGTTTTTCCTGTCTGTTTTTTGCCAGCCTGTGTCTAATTGAACACAACTCACGAAGGTGCAGTATTTGTCCGGAAAGGCCGAGATGCCCACCAGTAAATGAATCGCGGACTTAATTGCGCAAGCGGCACGCGATGGCACGGACCATGCAAATGGGCACCGGACATCGCACGCCGATTGTCATCCATCAAACAACACAACCGACATGTTTATCCGCTCACTACTCGCTTCCGCGCTCGCATTTACCGCCACACTTCACGCCGCTCCGCTGAAAATCGCCTACTCGGACTGGCCGGGATTCACGATTCTCGAAGTGGCTAAACAGAAGGGGTGGTTTAAGGAGGAAGGCGTGGATGTGGAACTGTTGTGGTTCGATTACCTGCCCTCGCTCGACGCGTTCGCCGCAGGGAAGGTGGACGGAGTCACCGTCGTTGCTACCGACGCTCTTGTCTCGGGAGCGAACGGTGCCAAAAGCAAGTTCATCGCGCTTCTGGATTACAGCGACGGCAATGACATGATCATCGGCAAGCCGGGCATCGATTCCATCAAGGCGCTAAAGGGACAGAAAGTCGGACTCGAATTAACGCTCGTGGAGCACATGCTTTTGCTAAAGGCGCTCGAGGTGAACGGAATGAAGCAATCCGACGTAGAACTGGTGAACACCTCCACAAACGACACGCCGCAAACGCTCGCGAGCGGCAAGGTTGGCGCGGTCGGTGCGTGGTATCCGGTTTCCGGACAAGCGCTCAAGCAAGTACCCGGCTCGAAGAAGCTTTTCACCAGCGCCGATGCGAAGGGACTCATCTACGACGTACTGGCCGTCAGCCCTACGAGTCTGGCCAAGAACAAGACCGAATGGGAGAAGGTCGTGAAGGTCTATTACAAGTGCGTGGACTACATCAAAGACCCGAAGACAAGGGATGAAGCCGTGAAAATCATGGCGGCAAAGGTCGGCGCGAAACCCGAGGAATACGCAGAGAACATTCCCGGCACCCACTTCCTTACGCTCACCGAGGCCAAGGCTGCGCTAAAGAAGGGCGACGGGCTCGACTCCATCTACGGCTCCATGGCGGTCGGCAACAAATTCAACCTCGATAATAAAGTCTATAAGGTCTCGCAGAAAGCCGAAAACTACGTCGCGCCAAGCATCATCATGGGGCTCAAGTAGCACACGATGGCAGCGAACGATTGGCTGGGATTGAAACATGAACTGCCGCCTCGGCGGCGGTTCGTGCTTCTCTTGGTGTCGTTCGCTGCGCCACTCGTTTTGTGGTGCCTGGTGAGTTATGTGCCGTGGCTTTGGCATCCACTCGTGCGCATCAGTGATCCCGGTGAAGTGGAATACTTCACCGAGGATATGGATATTCCACGGGAGGATTTCGCCCGCGAGTTCGAAAAAGCGCGTCAAAGCGGAACCGCGCTTCCAGTGGGCGAGCGCGTCAATCCCGTGTATTTGCCATCACCCGACGCGGTCGCTCGGGCATTTTACACCGCGTTCATCACACCGCCTCGACTGCCTGGAGAACCCTGGCTGCACGAAAGTCTCGGGCACAGTATCCGCACCATTTCGTGGGCGTTCTTTCTCTCTTCGCTCATCGGAGTTACGCTAGGAATTCTCTGCGGTGCATTCCGATTTTTCTCGCGCATCCACGAGCCGTTCATCGAGTTCTTCCGGTATCTTCCAGCGCCGGCATTCGGGGCGTTGTGCGTCGCCATCCTCGGAATCGACGACGGCCCCAAGATCGCGATTATCTTTATTGGCACGTTCTTTCAGCAGGTCCTCGTGATCGCCAACACGGTGCGCAAAGTGGACCCGTCACTCATCGAAGCCGCGCAAACTCTAGGCGCAAGCCGCTGGATGCTCGTGCGGAGGGTGATCATCCCCGCAACCATCACAGACATCTACACGGACATGCGGATTCTGCTCGGATGGGCGTGGACCTACCTCATCGTCGCGGAGGTCGTCGGCACCATGTCGGGCATTACGTATTTCATC
>JAYTMG010000794.1:0-4973 GCA_043728745.1 Verrucomicrobiaceae bacterium | reverse complement strand
GGTGGAAGTGCTCGTTGAACGAACGGAAGTGCCCCTTGAACGGATGTCAGCGGGCGTTGAAAGGATGTCACCCGCCAAAGCGCGGGAGCGCTTGGCGATTGCACGGGGTAGAGCGTCCGATGAACGGTTCGCAGTGGATATGTAGGCTACTGGCATAAGAAAATACGACTGGGTTTCGATGGTTTACTTTGCCGGCTACCAGACTGGCTCGAGTTTCAGAACTGCTGGGGCCGCTGGAGGTCGCCCAGGTTTTTCATAGCCGGGCGTGGGTCAGCGGTCTCGTAGCTCAGAACGAGTCTGAGAGGTTGTCGGTGTTTGCCGATGCTTCGTTTCCCCATTTGCATGGGAAGGTTTTGCATCAACTGTGCGCGTTCTGGCTGCACATTACGAATCCGTCAACAAAGTTTTTCAGTTTTTTCAGGCGCTGGGGATCAGTGCCCAAAAGTTGACAAGGCTGTCAATTGTCGCACGAACGCCGCGCTGCGGTGCCCGGCGTGGTCACGGCGAGGATGGCCCGAACGGCCCTCGACAGCTTATTTTTTCGCGAATCCGCCGGAACGTGGATGAAACCGGCGGGGGTCGCGAGTCGCTCGTGCAGGAGCGTGTAAAAGACATGATTGCACACGTAGCGACCGGCATCCGAGGACGTCTCGACCGCAATCTTTTTGCGCGAGCATTCAGCGACAATTTCCGCGATGGGCAGCGTGCTGTTTAAATTATGGGGGCCTCCGGGAACGATCGGACTACGCTCGCGGACTACTCCCGCGTTGTCGGGAAATGGCGAGTCGTCTTCGTTCACCGCGACTGTCTCAATCCGGATGACATCCGCAGACGCCGCCAGCCCCGTGCAAATGATGACGGCAGGCCGGAGCTCGCGCAGCCATTCGACTATGAGTTCTCCGGCCGCCGCATACTCCACCGGTAGCACGCGCCCGATGACGTGCAGCCGCCCCACTCTCGCACCATCCAGCGCAAGCGCGAGATCGGCGGAGGGATTTGTCTTGTCGCCGCCGAAGGGCTCGAAGCCGGTGACGAGCGCCCGCTGGATCACGGCAGTTTGTTCAATTCCTCCAGCAATCCGGCCTGCGTGAGGCCGTCCGCGATCCATGCATCGCCGCGTTTGCGGAAGAGAACGTAGAGCGGCACCCCTGCGCGCTTGCACTTCACGAGTGCCTGTTTGATGTCGGGCGCACCGGAAGTGTAATCAGCTTTTACGAAGAGGACGTTCTTCGCCTTGAATGCCGTTTGGATCGGCTCAGTGTTGATGACGAGCGCTTCAAAAGCTTTGCAGTTCTGACACCAATCGGCGGTGAAATCGACGAACACCGGGCGGTTCGCATTCAGCCCCCGGCGGATGTCCACGAGCAAGTTCGACACTTTGCCTTCGAGCGGCTGCACGGTGCCACGGATGAAATAGAACCAGGCGCCAATCACCACAATCAACGCCACGGGAAGCGGCCATCGCGCATCATGATATGTGCCGTAAATCCACGCCGCAAAGCCCACCGTGAGCAGGAACGAAGCAACAGCGACCACCATCGGACTCGTGGGCAACGAGTGGAGCAGCCACACGGCGAAGCCGAGCATCGCGAAACCAAAAATCTGCTTCATCCGGACCATCCACATCCCCGGCTTTGGCAGAAACTTCATCCATGCAGGCTGCCACGTGAGCAGGAAATACGGGAGCGCAAGGCCTGTCGCGATTGCCGCGAAGAGCGCGAACACTTTCGGGCCGGGTTCATTCACCGCGATGCCGATGACCGGGCCCACGAGCGGCGCGGTGCAACTCGTGCCGAGGAGTGTCGTGAAAAATCCGTGCATGAATGCGCCGCCCATTCCTTCTTTGCCCGACGCCTCGCTGATCTTCGTGGACGTATCGCCGCCAAGCGTGACTTCAAAGACGCCGAGCAGGCTGAGTCCGAAACCGAACATGATGGAAATCATGACCGTGAGCCCGAGTGGATTTGAAAATTGCGCGCCCCAGCCGAGGGACTGATTCGCCGAAGCGAGCCCAAGGACGAGCACTGCCAGCGCGCCGAAAAATGCGAACACTCCCGCGCAATAGGCGAGCCCGAGCTTGACGATGCGGTCTTTTGCTTCCCCGGCCTGCTGCATGAAGCCGAAGATTTTCAGACTGATGACGGGGAGGACGCAGGGCATCAAATTGAGCAGCAATCCGCCGAGGAATCCCTTGAGCAAAAGCGAGAGCAGACCTTCGGGCTCGGACTTTGTGATCTCGTCGAACGGATCCCACGTCTCGCCATCATCGGCAGCTTCGGTGGTGGCGGCCGCTTTCTCGCCGCTCTCCACAGGCGGCGGATCTCCGATGTACCAGCCTTTGCGTTTGCCGTCGGGGTCGGTGATTACGAGCAGTCCGCTCCAATCGAGGCCATTGTCCCACGGATACTTGAAGACCTTTGTGCCGTCGGCGGTTTCCTCGGTAATGACGGATTTCTGGAACTCGATTCCGCCGCTGAGCTTCGGCGCGGGGATGACGAAAAACTCGGTCTTCGTTCCCTTCGGCAATCCGCCGATGCGCACGGACAGTTCCTTCTTCGGCATGTCGAACGAAACATCCTTTGTCGGCGGCTCGTCGGTCCTCGGCATCTGAGCGGCCCATTTGGAAAAGAGCTCGGCATTCGCGGGCGCGGCTTTTCCAACGGGAAGCGTGAGGCTGAGCTCCCCGCGCCCTTCGACACAAACGTTGGAGCAGAGCTGCCATTTGATATTTGCAGAAATCGTGGCGCTGCCCGGCGGCGTCTTTTCCGGCGGTGTGACTTTCACCGTGAACATCACCTCGTGCTCGTAGCCGTACAAGGTCGCCATGTTTCCATCGATCAGCATCTCCGGCAGCGGGAACTCGGGCTCTTCTACTTGCCAGCCTTTTGGGAGGTTCCATTTCGTGACTGTAAATGGAGTGCCCACGCCGCCGGGGAATCGCCAGTAGGCGTGCCAGTGGTCGGCGATCTTGAAATGGAATCCGAGCGTGAACGGCTTGCCGGGCTCCGCCGCAGTCGTGTCCGCAAGAAGAGTGCGGGTGGTGAGGTCGGGTGCGCCGGGCGCTTCCTGCTGCGCGAACATCCCGGACGTGAGCCCGAGCCAGATCAGAACGGTGATGATTCGGAGACGACGAATTTGAACGGTCATATAAAAAACAAAAATCTGCGGGTCGCTAGAGCGGCGGTTTTCGCGGCGAGGAGTGGCTCCAGCAACGCACGGGCAACTCGCCCCATCAACATGTATGCCTTGCCGTCTTCCACCCACTGCGCGGTCGTGTACCCGCCGACTTCGGACCATACCGGCACGGACGTGAGGGAATCCGGGATGTTCTGCACATCGATACAAACCAGATGCGCTTCCTTTCCAGCGCCAAGGCTGAAGCAAGTAATGCTCATCGGCTTCCCGTTCCACTTCATCGTCGAGCAGCCGAAAAGCGGCGACGATTGCAGGCCGTCCGGCAATTTCGCCATCGCCGGCGCGGCACGCTCGCCCAGCCATCCGGCCGTGCTCGCATACTTCGAGTCTTCGTGCTCAATCAGGACGATACCCGCCTCAATTTCCGCAGCCCTCGTCGCCGCGAAGAGCTGCCATGGGCGCTCGTCTGGAGTCTGGTTGAAATAGTTGTAAACGAGCGCAACGCCGAGCATGACGAAGATCGCAGCGATTGCGACGAGCTCGCTGTAACGCAGGACTCCAAAGACACGGCGCTCGAACCACCCGCCCTCGCTGCCGCCGGATTGGCGGCTCACGCGGGCACCGGCGAGAATGCGATCTCGCAGACCTGCCGGCGGCTGAACCATTCGCAGAGAATCGGCAAACTTCCGATCGACATCGGCTTCCTTCGCAGCCCAGTCGGCGAGCGAGCGGTTGTTTCGCGCGTCTGCAAGTGCGGCGGCCATTTCCGGCTCGTGGTCATCTTCGCCACCGGGGCGTCGGGCGCTCAGAATAAGGCGCGGGTCTTCAGTCATGATGCAGCTCCTTTCTGTGGATCAAATTGAGTGATCTTTCCGGACTCGTCGGCGCTATTTGTAAGGAGCGAGCGAAGCTGTTCCTTCCCGCGAGAAAGTCGCGACATCACGGTTCCGATGGGCACTTCGAGCATCTCGGCGATCTCCTTGTAAGAGAGTTCTTGGAGGTAAAAAAGTGTGAGTGGAACGCGGAAGACTTCGTCCAGCCGATGCAGCGCGGAGACGACCGTGTGCCCATCGAGACTTGCAAAGACTTCCGGGGAAACCGACGGGAGTTCGCCGGTGGTTTCGTCGAGTTCGACCTGCGGGTATTTTACACCACGGCGGTAGGTGCTGAGGTATTCGCGGTAGAGCGTCGTAAAGAGCCAGCTCTTCGCCTTGGATGCGTCGCGAAGTTGGTGCCCTTTTTCAGCCCAAAGAAAAAAGGTCTGCTGGACGAGATCACTCCCCGCGTCCGCATTCCCGGCAAGGCTCAACCCAAAGCGGTACAAAGCGCCGTAGTGGCGATCGACAAGCAACTGGAATGTTTGGTCCGGAATCAATGTGCAGGTGTGAGTATGGACCCTCGCAGTTATTCCCGCAAAATGGAAAGTGTTCTCCGTCGGCTTACGGCTGAACGCTCACACGGTAGAACCGCGCGGAACCGCCCGCCCCACCGACTTCCGTGAAGCTCGTCGTCGCGGATGTCGCGACGATTGGCGCGGGAGTAATTTCCACCCAAGTCCCCGAGCTTAGGCCGGTATTTGAAAATACCCGGTATCGCCGCCCGATCACCGATGCCCAAGTGAGCACGACATTCGAACCGGAAATTTGCGTTGTGCTGACGGCAAATCGCGATGCGACATTGTTCGGGCCAGTTCCCGAGAGCCATTCGGAGATGTTCGACTGGCCGTCGCCATCGAGATCCGCAGCGCTATCGTTCAGCCCCGGGTTCAGGCCGTTGGCCGTTTCCCAAGCATCCCCCATCCCGTCGCCGTCGGCGTCGGCCTGCACCTGAAGTGAAAG
>JAYTMG010000793.1:0-1050 GCA_043728745.1 Verrucomicrobiaceae bacterium | reverse complement strand
TCGCCGACCATTGGTCTTCAATCAAGGTTGTGGTCGTTTGCATCCCCGCAAGAATGCAGGGAATTCAGAGGAATGCAATCCTTAGGTATATGCTTATGGCCCGTTGGCCCCACAGCCGGGACGGACTGTGCTACGGGCTACATCACGCAGCGGTCACACCCATCAGCGGCGGCTCCTTATCGCTCCCAGCGACCGTAAATTCCGCAGGGGAGAATGCGCTGGTGGCGCGTTTCCGGGATGCCGAGTTCGCCTACGGAAATCGATCCGGATTTCCCGGCCATTAACTCGCCGAGGAGATTTCCGAGCACGACGGGCGAGAGCGAGGACGCGTAGCCGTTCATGAGGAAGAAAAGCGGTTGCTCGCTCAGGATGGCGCGGCATTCGGCGAGGAGTTTCCAAAGGTGCTGCTCCAGCTTCCACACCTCGCCGCCAGAGCCGCGACCGTATGCGGGCGGGTCCATGATGATGGCGTCGTAGCGCCGATCGCGGCGGGCCTCGCGTGCGACGAATTTCAAGCAATCATCGGCGATGTAGCGGATGGGCGCTTCGCCGACGCCGGAGAGTGCGGCGTTGTCGCGGCACCATTGCACAACGCCTTTCGAGGCATCGACATGGCAGACCGTCGCGCCGGCTGCCGCACACGCGACGGACGCTGCGCCGGTGTAGCCGAAGAGATTCAGCACATTCACTTCGCGTCCTTGCGCGCGTGCCGTGCGGATGCGCTCGGAGCACCAGTCCCAATTCGCCGCTTGCTCGGGGAAAAGCCCGGTGTGCTTGAAGTCCGTCGGGCGAATGCGGAACTTCAGCGCGCCGTATTGGATGATCCATGATTCGGGAAGCGGGCGGCGAAATTCCCAGCGCCCGCCGCCAGTTTCGCTGCGGTGGTAATAGCCGTCCCAGTTCTTCCATTTCTCGCCGCCACGCTGCGGCCAGACGACTTGCGGGTCGGGGCGGACGAGGGTGAAATCGCCCCAGCGTTCCAGCTTCATTCCGTCGCCGGTATCGAGCAGTTCGTAGTCTTTCCAGCGGTCGGCGAGGAGGATGTGGCTT
>JAYTMG010000792.1:0-10269 GCA_043728745.1 Verrucomicrobiaceae bacterium | reverse complement strand
AATTCCAGCACCTGAGCCAAATCATGATGCCCCGGACGGACAAACTGCTCCGGCACTCGCGAGATCACATCGCCGAGTTCCAGCCGCATCTTCGACGGAATCAACGGAGCCTCCGAACTATGCATCACCGCGCCGGGAGCCTTTGGCGCATGAATGACCGGTGGCTGCAAGCGGGCCGGGTGTTCTTGCGGATGCAAAAAGGGATTGTCGTGATGCTTGGTCGAAGCGGTTCCCGTCTCGGCAGACACCGATCCGTCGGTCGAAGATTCGCCCGTTTCACGGTGTATAAAGAGCTGATTTAGGAAGCCCATATCGGCGGCTGCTTTAATACGGACCCGCCGACTCGAAGAAAGGAAATTCGTGCAAAACGAGGCCGGTCCGCGCTTTTAGATCTCCGCTGTATCCAGCCACCAATCTTGCGTTTCGGCGCCAAAGCCGCACCCAAAAACGGTCGCCTTCGCCCGGCGAACCGCCGACTCGCCTAGAGCAGCCATCAATGCGGCAGCCATCGCAGTCGGAACTGCGACGAACAGCGTCGGAATGTTCACTTCGCCGCAGCGGACGGCGGCTTGCCGAAGCAGCAATGCGCCATCCTTCGCTGTGCGAAACCGAAAGCAGGAAAGATGCGCTGCGCGTATCTCGACGCCCGGCGATGCAAGCAGACGTTTCGCGAGCTGGGTGTCCTCGATGCAGCCGCAAGCGCCGTCGTTTGCGAGATACACGGGGATCATCTGCGAGCGCAAAAGCGCATTGCCGCCGATTGGGGCGAACCCCAACGGGACAAGCCTCGCTGCTATTCCTGCGAATTCATCGGCGGACACTTCGCGCGCGGGAGCAGACGCAGCGAGGGTCGTCGGGATTTGCAGGATCGTGGATTGCGCAATTCGCTCGAATGACGGCACTGCGAGACGCCCGGTATAGCTCGGCGGGATGCGCCCGGTGCCATCCATCACGACGCCGTACGCACGCCCTCCACTGGGAGTCGCAAGATGCTCATGCATGGTTCGCAGGATGCGCCCGAGAACCACGCCGCCACGCGCTGAAGGAGTCACTTTCAAGTCGCCGAGATACGCCACTCTTTGCGCCGTCCCGTCGGGAAAACGCACCGGCCGAATCGCAGCGGCCAGCGTTCCGAGCACACGCCCTTGATGCTCCGCAACGACGAGCGTCGCGTCGCCGATTGCCGAGAAGAACGTGATGTATTCCCGTCCGTGCGAGATGGAAAACGTCGCGTCGGTTCCGAGCGGATACCGGAACTGCACCTCAAATTCCTCCAGCGCGATGCCCAGCGATGCAGGCGGTGGCCCATGAAACGTGTGCAGCGTCATCGTTTCATGCCGAGGTGAATCTCCGGATAAAAGAAACTGCGATCCCGTGACTCCATCGCTCGCCCGGCCTCAACGTCCCAAAGAAAACCGGAGGGAAGATGCGGAATATCGAGACTCGAATTGAGCTGCCGGATCAAGACCCGCCCGCGCGGTTTAAGCACACGATGAGCACTCTGCAAAACCGCAGCGGCTTCGTCCGGCGCAAGCCAGTCGAGGATGTTGGAAAGATGAACAAAATCGACGCTCCCCGGCGCGAGTTGATCCAGCGCATCCCGCATTTTCGCGCGCACGAACTCGGGCTCGACGAGCAATGGCGTCCAGGACTTTTCCAGCAGCCAATCATACTCAAAACCGGGAGTGAACGAACCGGAGAATAGCTGCGAAACAAACGGATTCTCATGCGCGAAAGGTCGGGACAACGCGATGCGCGAGCGTGCCGCGAAGTGTTCGGAAAACGGCACACGGGGATTCTGCGTGGCCTCACTGCCAAAGAGGGCGACGAGATTTCCGAGGCTCATTACCCCGCCGAATGCGGCGTCCAGCGCTCGGGGCTTGCCCGCCCAGTGATATCCCAGCCGCGCACGAAGCGCAGCGAAGAGAACTTCATACCGTCCGCAATAATCAGGGCCTCGGTCGGCAACAAATTGCAGCGGCCCCAGCGCGTCGCCGGGCAGCCCCAGCGTCGCCAGCAATTTCTCAATACTTTCCCGTCGCTCGGCCGGGCGATGCCCCAGCCACTCCAGCGCCTGTTCACGCGTCGCGTGCCGCGCGAGGTGCAGCTTGCAGCGCGTCAATGCGAGTTGCGCAGGATTCATGTCCACGAGCACAAGCCGCGCGAGCGGCATCCTCGCGAGACAAACCGCAGTGTCGCCGCCCGAAGCGATCATCACCACGGTGGCGCCGGATGGAAGCCGGCGGCAGCACTCGATATCCAGCCGCGGGTCTTCGCGCACCTGCGCAAACGCGATCGGCAGCGCGGCGGCATCACGAATCCAATCGTTCATTTTACAGCGCGCTTCCATGGACTCCGCTCGATGCTGCGCAAAAAGAACGCCCGGACGAACGCCGAATACGACGCGATGTACGGTGCGCCGAGTTCCCGCAGTTCCGGGGCGAGCGCTGCATGGACTTCCGGTAAGTGATGCCACGGAACGCCGGGATAAAGATGATGCTCAAGGTGGTAGTTTTCGTTGCACATGAAAAATCGGACGAGCCGCGAGGTGAGTATCGTTCGCGTGCCGAGGACGTCGTCGCTCGTGTTTTCGAGCAGCGTGTGTTGGCTCATCCCCCGGATGTTCACCATCGTGTTGATGAACAGCATCGGGATGAGCCAGCCGTGCAGCAGCCATTTTGCAGGAATCGGCAAACTCAGAACCGCGATGATGATGAGCACCGTCGCAGCAAATTCCGCAGCGATTCCGATCCGGTCGCGAGTCGTTCCATGACGAAATCCGAGGATGGGAATCGCGACAATGTAAACAGGATAGCCGACGAGCAAGCGAAGCCAGTTCAGGCAAAACACGAGCCACGTCCAGCGCGTATAGTTGGCGTAATGATCGGGATCTCCGTCCTCGCCGAGATGCCGGTGATGACGCAAATGCAGCACCCGATAAGCAGTGCAGTTTTGCAGGACGGGAATCGCACACGCCGCACCGGCAACGCGGTTCCACACAGGATTTGCCGACAGTGTGCCGTGTACCGCTTCGTGTGTAAAAAGACTGATGCCGTGCAGCGAAGCCGCCGCCAACAAGTAGAACGGAATCGCGCCCAACCACCCGAAAGCGATCGCGCCCGCCGCACCGATTCCATACAGCAAAACGAAGACCGCTATGCGGACAGCGTGCCGCCAGTGTTCGACCCGGTGGAGCGATTGCGAAAGTTGCGGCGGCAATTGCGGGCTCATTGCAAAAACGAGGCGTAAAGTTGATCGAAAATGTGCAGCCCGAGCGCGAGCCCGTCGGTCGTCGCCTGAGTTTCTGCACGTTCGATTGCTGCGAAGAATTCAGCGGCGTGCCGCTTGTCGATCTCGGCGTGGAACTTGTAGTGGACGAGCTCCGATTGCGCGATCCAGCCGCGCTCGACGACCGCTTTCCCGATGAGCGCCGAGATGTCTGCAAATGTGTATTCGATGATCCCGAGGCACGCGAACGCCAGCGCCGGAGGTTCATTTTGGCAGGCTCCGATCAGTGCGAGATTGAACGCTCGCACTGCCGCTCCTTCGGTTTCGCCGCTCATCGAGTCCACGCCGAGCGTCGCGAGAAATGCGAGGAACGTCCGGTCGTGCGCCATGGCGGGATGCAGTCCGCCGCCGCCCTCATCGTCGAAGCCGTGCTCCTCAGCGAGGTTGTGCATCAAGACGCGGCGGGAAGCGGAGTCCGGCATTCGCGCCATGAGCGCGGCCATCGGGCGGGAGAAAAAGCGGACGGCGAAGAAAAATTGCCGCTGAGTGCGGACGAACGTCGCGCGATCCATAGCGCCGTCGCGGAGCGCCGCGAAATAAGGATTGCCCATGATCGGACGCTCGGAAAGCAGTGCATCCGCAGCCTCTTGCGCGCTTTTGTTTATCATGGCCGCCACGCTATCGCGCGGGACGGCGGGAGTGAAATGGAAAACTTTGCCCCCGACGCTAGACGCCGCGCGACGTGTCTGCCACCTTGCCGCGAATGACAAACCGCCAACGCCCTGGACTCACTCTGCTTGCAGCCTTTCTCGGCTGGATGTTCGACGGTATGGAAATGGGCATTTTCCCGCTCGTGGCCGGACCTGCCCTGAACGAGATGGGCCTCGCGAGTGGCTTGCTCAGAAACTCACCGGAGCTCGGGCACTTTGTGAAAGAATGGATGGGCTGGGTGACCGCACTTTTCCTGTTCGGAGCGGCGGCGGGCGGGTTGGTTTTCGGCTGGCTGGGCGACCGTATCGGGAGGGTGAAAGCGATGACGTGGAGCATCATTATTTACTCCGGGTTTACGGGCCTGTGCTACTTCGCGAAGGAGCCGTGGCAATTGGCGAGTCTGCGCTCCATCGCTGCCCTGGGAATGGGCGGCGAATGGTCGCTGGGCGTGGCGCTCGTCATGGAATGCTGGCCGGAGAATCGGCGTCCGCTGCTGGCCGGAGCGATCGGCGCGGCGGCAAATCTCGGCTATGTTGTCATCGCACTTATCGCGTTGAAATTCCCGATTACCGACCAGTCGTGGCGCTGGGTGATGCTTGTCGGCGCGGCCCCGGCGGCGCTTACCTTCTTCATCAGGCTGTTCATTCCGGAGTCGGAGAAATGGACCGCGAGCACGAAGACCGCGACGATTTCCCCACTGCGCGAGGTGTTCTCTCGGGAGTTGCGCGGGCGCACTTTTCTCGCGATTGCGTTTGCGAGTATCGCGCTGCTGGTGACGTGGGGCATCGTGCAATGGATTCCGCTTTGGGCTAATGAGATGCTCCGCGCGACGGGACAGAAGGATGATTTTTTGAAAGCGAAGATCCAGCTCGCATCGGCACTCGGAGCGACTTTCGGCGCGCTTCTGGCCCCAGTGGTGGGCGGCATCCTCGGGCGGCGAATGACGTATTTTCTGCTCTGCGTGGCTTCACTCGGCGCGTGCCAGTTGCTCTTCCGAGGGCTCACGCAATTCGACGGAACTTTCCTCGCGGTGACGGCGCTCGTGGGGTTCTGCACGGCTTCGTTTTACGGCTGGTTGCCGCTGTATTTGCCGGAGCTTTTCCCCACGCGGGCGAGGGCCACCGGGCAGGGCATCGCGTTTAATGCGGGCAGGATTTTTGCCGGCATCGGGGTGTTGCAAATGGCCTCGCTGATGAAGTTTCTCGGTGGCGGGGAAAACGCATATGCCCCGGCGGGCGCGACAATTTCTTTGATCTACCTCGTCGGAATGGCACTCATCTGGCTTTCTCCCGAGACCAAGGGTCGTCCCCTGCCCGATTGACCTTTCTATGATAGAGCCAACATCCCAATCTGTGACCACCTCTCCGCGTCAAAGCGAAGAGGCGCAGGGGCGCTTTATCAAAATCCTGGAATCGACGACGGACCTCGTGCTCATGGCCGACCGCGACGGGCGCACTCTTTACCTCAATAAGGCTGGCCGCGACATGCTCGGCTGGGGCTCCCAAGATGCTCCGGAGCGGATTCCTATTTCGGAAATCCTCCCGCCTTGGGCCTATGCAATCGTCTCCGAACATGCGATGCCGACCGCGTTTGCGAACGGCTCGTGGAGCGGCGAAACGGCTCTCCTCACTCGAAGCGGCAAGGAAATCCCCGTGCTGCAAGTGCTCCTCGCACACACGGGGAAGGACAATGAAGTGGAGTTTTTCTCCACCATTTGCCGCGATATCAGCGACCGGAAGCAAAAGGAAGTGGAGCAAATCGAGTGGAGCAACCGATACGACGCCGCCATCCGTGCAAGCGGGCAGGCGCTCTTTGATTGGGATTCCACGACCGGCGGGATCAGCTACGCAGGAGCGCTCCACCGGGTGACCGGCTATGAACCCGAGGAGCTTTCCGGCGGGATCGCGCAACTGCGCAGCCTCATCCATCCCGACGACCGGGAAAAGCTCGATATCGGAGTCGAGGATGCGATTTCGATGCGCGAAGGGATTCGTGCGGAATTCCGGCTCAACCGCAAGGATGACCGCGAAATCACGGTGAAAATGGAAGGCCGTTTCTTTATCGATCGGCAGGGCCGTATCGGGAGGATGGTGGGTTTTTTGAGCGACGTCACCGCCGAGCGCATCTACGAGCGCGGAGTGCAACTGACGCAGGAGCGACTGGAGCAATCCGTCGCAGAGCGCACCAAGGAGCTCAAGCAAGCTTACACCGAATTGCAAGAGAGCGCCCGCCAGCAGGAAGCTGTTGCCCGCCTCGGCCAGCTAGCGCTTGAGGGCGTTCCGATCGCCGCACTCATGACAGAAGCTGTGGACGTCATTCGCTCTGCGCTTCATGCCGAATGTGCTTCTGTGAATGAGTGGCATCCCGAGGCCGATGGCTTCCTTTGCAACGCCCATTCCGGATGGCCCATGGGCCCGGCGCTGGCCGAAACACATGCCGGAACTCGATCGCAGTCGGGTTACACAATCATGACCGGGCTTCCGGTGATGGTTGCGGACTACGAGACTGAAACGCGCTTCATTCCATCGGAAGCATGCCGGGTCGCCAACATCCGCTCCGCGCTGACCACGCCGATTCATGCCGGGAAACTTCCGTTCGGGGTGCTCGGAGCGTTCTCCACGAAAACGAATGCGTTCGGTCCTGAAGACATCAGCTTTCTGCAAAACGTATCCAATATTCTTTCGGCCGCAGTTCAGCGATTGCGAGCGGAGGAAACGGCGCACCGTGCCCAAGGCGAAGCCGAGGCGGCGAACCGTGCGAAAAGCGAATTTCTCTCCCGCATGAGCCACGAGCTCCGCACACCGCTCAATGCGATTCTCGGCTTCTCTCAGCTCCTCGAGATGGAGGAGCACAATGAACGGCAGGCGGAGAGCATCGACCATATCTCCCGCGCCGGCCGCAATCTCCTCACGCTCATCAACGAAGTCCTCGACATCGCGCGGCTCGATTCCGGACGCATGAAAATCGAGCATGAGCCAGTGGAGATTACTCCTCTCCTGGAGGAACTCGTATCCTACACGCAGTCACTCGCCGCGCCTCAGCGGATCTCCATTCGATTTACAGAACCGCTGGTAAAAAATCCCGTAGTCATCGGAGATCGCGAGCGCCTAAAACAGGTATTCGTCAACCTGCTTTCTAATGCGGTGAAATACAATCGGCCCGAAGGACTCGTCACCATTACGATCGCACCGAGCGGCGTGGATTACTGGAAGATCAGCATCACCGATACCGGCCCCGGCATTCCCGCAGGGTCTCTTTCCCTGCTTTTCGTGCCGTTTGAGCGACTCGGCCAGAAAGAAGGCGGCACCGAAGGCGGCACAGGGTTGGGCCTCACCCTCTGCCAGCGCCTCGTGAAGGCACTTGAAGGCCGTATTGGCGTGGCCAGCACAGTCGGAGTCGGAAGCACTTTTTGGGTGGAACTACCTGCTCTTGTCTCAATCAACGTGCCCGCAGAACCTGAAGTTTCAATCGCGGCCCCGCCATCCATCGCCGAGAACAAAGTGCGGACGCTTCTTTACGTCGAGGATGATCTGGCAAATCTCAGCCTCCTCGAACGGATCATCGAGACTCGCAAAAACCTCAAATGCGTGGCCTGCGTTCGGGGCGGTCTCGCTCTGGATCTCGCACGAAAGCATCGACCCACTCTTATTCTCCTCGACTTAAATTTGCCGGATATGACCGGCGAAGCACTCTTCGCACTGCTCAAGGCGGACCCCGAAATGCAGCACATCCCGGTCATCATCGTCACCGGCGAAATCAATAGCGACCGGTCCGAAAACCTCCTCCGCGACGGAGCGGTCGATATCCTCTCGAAGCCCTACCGAATTCAGGACTTGTTCGCGATGATCGACGCCCACACGAAAGCGTAACGACATCTTCGCTTGCTAGCGGCACGGCATTAGAAGTAGTTCTCCGCGACGTCCATGAAACTCGCCGCCTTCCTGACCATCCTCGCCGCAGCCGCTTTCGCCGAAGTGCCCAAGCCCGATCATGTGCTCAAGCTGTGGGAGAAGCCGCCCGGCGAATTCACAGTGCCCGGCCCGGAGTCGTTCACGCCGTCGAAACCGACGGACAAACTGCCCATCGCGCGGCTCACAAATGTCGCCGACCCCCGGCTCGAACTCTATATGCCCGCAGCAGAAAAGCGGAACGGCGCAGCGGTAATCATCGTTCCCGGCGGAGGGTTCGGAATTCTCGCGAGCGAGCACGAAGGCAGCGACCTCGCCGTGTGGTTCCGCGATCGCGGCGTCGTCGCCGGCGTGCTCCAGCATCGGTGCCCGACAAACAAGCTCGCAAACCCATGGGAATTTCCCGCTTGGGACACGCAACGCGCAATCAGCACACTGCGCACAAAAGCAGCAGACTTCGGCGTGAAGCCCGATCGCATCGGGCTGTTCGGCTTCTCTGCGGGCGGACAGGTGGCGCTCATCGCTGCGACCAACGATCGCCTTTATCCCGCCGCAGATGACACCGATAAAGCGAGCCTGCGCCCCGATTTTCTCATGCTCTGCTACGCATGGAAAATCCTCGCCGACAACTCCACCACCGAGCTTCGCCCGCAGATCAAAATCACCGCACAAACACCGCCCACTTTTCTCGCCCAGGCATACGATGATCCGGGCTCGCTCGCGGAAGGCAGCACGCTGGCATTCCTCGCGCTGCGAAAAGCGAAAGTGCCCGCCGAGCTTCATATCTACAGCACCGGCGGCCACGGCTTCGGGCTGCGTCCGAACGAAACACAGGCACCGGGCGACTGGACTGGACGCCTCGATTTATGGCTCAAAGCGCGCGGCCTCCTCGCGAAATAACCCCGCCTTTTCTCCAAAGCTCGACACCGCCTGCGAATTCTTATTTCAAACAACTCAACAAACAAAACCCACATGAACCGCATCCACACATCACGTCGTTCGTTCCTCAAAACCGCACTCGCTGCCGGCGCAGCGCCGCTCATTCTGCCGTCGCACGTCTGGGCCGCAGAAGTCCCGAAGAACGGGAAGCTCAACATCGGCCTTATCGGCATGGGCAAGATGAACGGCGGCCATCTCAATGATTTCTTGCGCCGCAAGGACACGCAGGTCGTCGCCGTGTGCGACGTGGACACCACGCGCCGCGACCACGCGAAGAAGACCGCCGACGATTACTACGCCAAGAACGGCGGCGGCACCGTCACCGCGCACAAGGACTTCCGCGAACTCATCGCACGCAAAGGCATCGACGCGGTCTGCGTCGCCACACCCGACCACTGGCACGCCTACATCGGCATCGCCGCGATGAAGGCGGGCAAAGACGTGTATGGCGAGAAGCCGCTCACCAACACCATCCACGAAGCATGGGAAATGGTGAAGGTGGCGCGGGAGACGAAGCGCGTCTTCCAGACCGGCTCGCAGCAGCGCAGCTCTTCGGAATTCCGCGTCGCCTGCGAACTCGCGCGCAACGGCGTCATCGGAAAACTCTACCACGTCGCTGTCGGCATCGGTGGCCCGGGTAAAGCCTGCGACCTTCCCGAAGAGGCGGCGGAGCCGGGACTCGATTGGGACATGTGGCTCGGCGGCGCGCCGATGCGCCCCTACAACAGCGTGCTCGCACCGCGCGGCGTGCATAATCATTTCCCGAACTGGCGTAATTACTGGGAATACGGTGGCGGCATGGTCACCGACTGGGGCGCCCATCATTTCGACATCTGCCAGTGGGGACTCGGCGAAGATGATCGTGGCCCGCTCGAAATCCTTCCCGTCTCCGATCCCAAGGCGCAGAAAGGCGTGAAGCTCAAATACACCGGCGGCATCGAAGTCACGCACGTCTCGGAAAACGGCGTCACCTTCCACGGCGACAAGGGCATGATTTTCGTCAATCGCGGCCGCTTCATCCTGAAAGTCGGCGACCGCGAAGTCGCGAACTACAGCACGAACGAAAGCAAGCCGTCGCTGAAGGAACAAGTCGCCGCCGCAGAGAAGGAATTCCTTTCCGACGCGAAGGTGAAGCTCATCGCCACGACCGGCCACAAGGACAACTTCATGGAATGCATAAAGAGCCGTCAGCGCCCCATCGCCGACGTGGAAATCGGCGCACGCACCGTGACGACCTGCCACCTCGTAAACCTCGCTTACAAACACGGACAAAAGATCGCGTGGGACCCGGCGAAACTCGCGTTCGGCAGTGGCACCGGCAAGCCCGAATGGCTCACCCGCGAGTATCGTGGTGACTGGAAAGTGTAAGCCGTGCTGACTCGCTTCCTGCTCCTTTTTGCCAGCGTCGCCATCGCTGCTGATGCGCCGCTTTCGTTCAGCGATCCTGCGCCCAAACGCTACGAGTTCTCCGCCCGCGCCAGCG
>JAYTMG010000791.1:0-1137 GCA_043728745.1 Verrucomicrobiaceae bacterium | reverse complement strand
CTGGCGCAGTCCGGTCGCGGCGGCGATGCGAGTTGAAGCCACGATCCAGCACGCGCATCCCGAATGCGGCAACGGCGTGACGTGGTCGCTGGAATTGCGTCGCGGTTCCACGCGTCAACGGCTCGCCAACGGCGTCGCGCAGGGAGGCAAGGAAGTGAAGCCCGCGCCGATTGAGAACCTCGTCATTCGTCCCGGCGATCTTGTGTCGCTGCTGATCGGCCCGCGCGATGCGAACCACTCCTGCGATCTCACGGCCGTCGATCTCGTGCTCACCAGTTCGGGCGATGGCGGACGCGAATGGAATCTGGCGAAGGATGTTTCGCCGAATGTGCTCGCGGGAAATCCGCACGCCGACCGTTTCGGCAATGAAGGCATCTGGCATTTCTACACCGAGCCAGACAAAGGCGGCGCGGAAACGCGGTCGGTGATCCCAGCCGGTTCATTGCTGACCAAATGGCAAACGGCCTCGGGCGACGAACAACGACAACTCGCTGATGAAGTGCAGAAACTTCTCACCTCGGGTCCGCCTGCGGCGAAGGACAGTCCCGATGCGAAGCTCTATCAGCAACTGTCCTCGCTGGGCGGGCCATTGTTTCGTAGCGCAGACTTCCAGTCTGCCGTATCGCCGACTTCCAGTCGGCAGACGCTTGCAACGATTGAGCGCGCCCAACAAGACAACGCCTCGCAGGCTGAAAGCACTGCGACACGGCAGACTGGAAGTCTGCGCTACGGCCTCGATCCCGCACAGTTTGGCAAACGTCCCAACGGGACTGCCGGCGATGCGGCGAACCTTTACGTGCGCGCGCCCTCCGTGATCGAGATTCGTTTGCCCGCTGAACTGGTTGCCGGCTGCGAATTCGTAACGACCGGCGTTCTCGACCGGGAGACTGGCGCGGAAGGCAGCGTTCAGCTTCAAGTGCTGACCAACAAGCCCTCGGGTCAAACGGGCCTTCGTCCAGCGGGCGTCACCGAGGGTGAAGCGGTCGGGCCGTGGTACTCGAACAACCGAAAAATTTCCCACAACGCGCCTCTCGTCGTGAATGCGGGCAGCGCGGCGCAGAAGCGTCTGGAGGCTGACCTCGATGAGTTCCGTCAGATGTTTCCTGCGGCGCTTTGCTACACGAAAATTGTTCCGGT
>JAYTMG010000790.1:0-1413 GCA_043728745.1 Verrucomicrobiaceae bacterium | reverse complement strand
GGTGTTGGTGTTGGCGGCATGGCTGTTTTGTGCTTTGCTTTGGATGCGCTCACTCGAATGGCTCCTAATGGAGCTCTTGGTTTCGGTGACAGTTCGCATCCGTCGTGTAGCGTAACTATCCGTATTCTTTCAAGTCTGTAATTATTCCAGATCCCAATCTTGCGCTGCGGCCCCTTTCACGAGGGTTCAAACAAGCGCAGTACCCAGCCGTGGCTCACGCTGGGGCTGCGTGAGCCACGACGGGCGCGCACGCTCTTCGGTGTTCCCATTTTTTAATTCGACGTTGTTACGTCCCTGTTTGTGTTGCGGTTCAGTCGGATCGTCTCTGTGCATTTTGGACTCTGCACAGCGATCATTGCGAAAAGAAATCGACCATCATTCTGTGCCCATCATTTTGATTTAATGCAGCGCTGGAATTCTCAAAATGATGGGTACAAAATGATGAGGTATTAGTTCGCATTCGTCCCCCTCGATGGGTTCATCACGAAATTGTCTCCCGAGTATTAAACCAGAATTAATCGCACTCGTTCGCCGAGCTCCGCCTTCAACGACCTTGCCGTTCCATCCCGGCTCCGCTATCGCGCGGTGCATGATTCGCGCTGTGGGAATTGATTTTGGCGACGCCCGTGTGGGCGTCGCGGTGTCGGATGAACTCGGGATGCTCGCGCACCCGCTCGAAACCATCAATGTCCGCGAGACCGATCCGGTCGCTCGGGTCGTCCAGATTGTCGCGGAAAAAAGCGCAACCATCGTCATCATCGGACTCCCGAAGAACATGGACAACACCACCGGCACCGCAGCGGAAAAAGCGCGCGCATTTGCCGACAAGCTGCGCGCTGCGGGCATCACCGTGCGGATGTGGGACGAGCGACTCAGCACCGTCGCAGCGCAGCGCAATCTCCACGAAGCCGGCCACAACGCGAAGTCCAGCCGCGCCATCATCGACCAAGCGGCTGCGCAAATCATCCTGCAAGGCTGGCTGGATTCTCAAGCGATGCTGGGGACATGAAAGTGCGGCGGATCAAGTTGCTCATCGCCTACGATGGCCGCCCGTTTTCAGGATGGCAGAGCCAGGCCGAGGGCACCGGAATCCAGGATCACATCGAAGCGGCGCTCGCGAAAATCGTCGGCGCGCCCGTGCGCATTCACGGCTCCGGCCGCACCGATGCAGGCGTCCACGCGCTGGGCCAGGTCGCGCATTTCGAGGAGCCCGAGCAAAAGCACACGACCGCGCGCTGGCAGACCGCGCTGAATGCGAACCTCCCGCCCGAGATCCGCATCCTCCGCGTCACACGGATGCCCGGTGGAAAGGAAGGCTTTCACGCCCGCTATTCGGCGACGGGAAAACGCTACATCTACCGCATCTGGAACGAGCGATATTTGCACCCCATGGAGATCGGCCGCGCGTGGCTC
>JAYTMG010000789.1:0-14176 GCA_043728745.1 Verrucomicrobiaceae bacterium | reverse complement strand
TGCCGAGGGCACGCGCGAGATCTTGAGCGACGCTGGGCTTTTCTGCGATAACGAGCGTTTTCATAAAGTGTAACTTAGCAAAGGGGCAGGGGAGTTACGGGGCATCAGCCTTCCGCGCAACTGGAAAGTGGCGTCGGCCCTTCTTAGGACGCCGATTTCTAGCAGGAAAAAGGGCTGAACAACCCGTTAATCAACGCTTTTCTCGACATGACCGGGATTGACATCCGACCGGCACAGGCTTTCGTCGTGACTATGAAACAGATCCCGCCGCCGCTCGTAGTCCCGAAGCCCTGCCATGCCGAATGGTCGGCGATGGGCGGCGACGAGCGGAAGCGTTTTTGCGGCGAATGCGGCAAGCACGTCTATAATCTCTCCGCGATGACCCAAGGCGAAGCGCAGGAATTCGCCGATGAGACGCAGGGACGCGAATGCGTCGCATACGTCCGCACCGACGACGGGCTGATGCAGTCCCCGAATTTCTTCGAGCGGATCATCCTGCGCATCGTCGGATGGCGGCCAGGATTTGCCACGGTGCTTCTGGCGATTCTCCCGGCAGCGCTGGCGTCGTGCGTCTCGCGGACGACTGCGGGCGTCCCGATGCCGCCGGGAAAAGACGCAGTGCCGACGGAACGAAAGCATCAAGGCAACACCAGAACAGGTGTCACGCTCGGCGAACCGGCGAACGTCCCGGTTCCGGGAAGTCCCGCGCCTCGGGTCGTGCCCGGCAAAGTCGCGATGCCGAAAAAGTAGCGCGCTACGGCTTGTAAACGCCGCCCATGTGCTCCAGCACTTTTGCGCGGAGTTCGTCGCCATTCACCGCGCCGTTGTGCCGCCAGATGACGTCGCCGTTTGCTGCAACGAGGACGGTGTGCGGGATGCCGCCGGGCCATGTGGGGTCGAGGATTTTCATGAGCGCCTCGGTGCTTCCGCCGCTGAAGATATAGCTGTTTGTCGTGCGGCCTTCGGCTTTGAGCGAAGGTTTCAGCCGGTCGATGAGTCCCGCACCGCGCTTTTCCAAAAACGATTTCACTTTCGCTGTGTCGCCCGGTTCGTCGGTGCTGATCGTGATCATCTCGAAATCGCGGAGGCCGAATTTCCGGGCCGTCGTCACGAGTTCCGGGAACTCTGCCACGCATGGCCCGCAAGTCGTCGCCCACACGTTGAAGAGCCGCACTTTATTCGTCCCGTTCTTGCGCAGCGCGGCGACTCCGGCGGCGTCGATGAGTTCCACATCCACGGGCGTCTTGTCCCATTTCGCAATCTTTTGCGCGACCGTGCCTTGCTTGCTCATCCATTTCGTCGAGCAGCCGTGCGGCTTCGTCACCGTCACTGGCACAGGCTTGCCGGCGAGCAGCGCATTCACGGCATTCCGCGCGTCCTCGGATTTTACTGTCGCGGCGTCTTCATACTTCGAGTCGTCGAAATAGCCCTTGTAGCGCAGCTTCCGCTCCCGATCGAAAAGGAACACATGCGGCGTCGCGAGGCAGCCGTAAGCCTTCGACACCGCCTGCGTTTCGCCGTCGTAGAGATACGGAAAAGTGAACGCGTTCTCTGCGGCGTATTTCTTCATGTCGTCAAAGCCGTCGTTGTATTTCGAGTATCCGAGTTCATCGATGCTCAGCCCGTCAGGATTGTTTGGATTGATCGCGACGAGCACGAAACCCTTGTCCTTTGAATCCGCGATGAGCTTCAGCATACGCTTCTCCGCCGCGTGGGAATCCGGGCAGTGATTCGAAATGAACGCGACCATCAGCAGCTTCGCATCCTTGTAAGTCGCCAGAGTATGCGTCCTGCCATCGATCCCCGGCAGCGAGAAATCCGGAGCCGCCTCACCGATTTGCAAATCATGCACGCCGTCTTCGGCGAAGACGGCGGCGAGGCTGGCGAGCAGTGCGAAAGCGAGAAGGCGGAGTGTTTTCATGCAGGTAACGTTCGCCAAGACTGCGCGGTTCGCGGGGAAAATGCACGACTCGATTGCGGGTGCGGCGTGCTCTGTACTCGAGAAGTCGGTCAGCGTTTGTTCCGCCGAAACGGCCAAAGGAGCTGGCCAATGTAGCTTCGCGGTATCGGATCATCCACGCCGAGTACCGCAGGCTCATGATCCGGGCAGCGATACGTCCCGAACAGGATGTCCATTAGCGGAGAAATGTTCGCGTAATTCCCGGACTCCCTGGCTTTTTCGTGGTGCCAGTGATGCAGCTCCGGTGCCCCGATAAGCCATCGGAGCGGCCCAATCGGAAGCCGGACGTTTGAGTGAATATAAATCGCCCAAATTCCGCGGAACGCCAGAAACCCGGTCATTGTCTCCAGCGGAAATCCGAGAACAAAAGCCGGAAGATTAATGATCCCCATCGTATAGATTGTGTCGAGCGGATGCTCCCGATGCGCAGCCATCCAGTCGAGATGCTCGGCGCTGTGATGGATGGAATGAAACCTCCACAACCACCCGACGCGATGTTGAAGCCGATGAGCCCAGTAGATGCAAAAATCGCTGAGCAATACGACTTCGATTGCCTGCAACCACCAAGCCTGCGCTGCCACACCCGCGCGAAAACTTGCGGGCACGACATGTTCGAGCCACGAGCCAAAATACGCCAAAATCCACAAAACGAGCCCGCCCCATACGAGATATTGGCCGAGGAGAAAAAAGAGATCAGTCCACCACTCCGGGCGCAGAAATTTCTGTCCGGGCTTGGCCGGGAAGGTTTTCTCCAGAGGGACGAACAGCGCGACAAGAAACAACAAACTGACTCCCACGCCTCCGAGCATGTAAATAAATTTCATCGGCTACGGAGTCGGTGTTTGAGCGGGTGTGGTGGGATACCACCGTGGCGAAAGTTCTCCGCGTTCAACGTAAACGCTCACCGGTGCGGATTTGGAGCCAGGAGCAAATGCGCGCGGCTGCTTTGTTGCACGCGGGTCATTCGACGATACGTTTGCGGGGCTGGAAGCCTGTGTTTGTTGTCGCTGACTGCGCCCCACGTAACACGCGAGAAGCGCCAGGCCGCTGCTAACAGCGAGGATGCGAGTAAGGATTTGGGCAATGCGAGTCATTTGGCTGGTAGTTGCGGAGGGCTTTGCGGGCGATTGATGATCCGTGAGAGTTCATCGCCCAAAGCTTGCATGGTTCCGGGAGCGACCACCGTGCCGCTCTTGGATGACGGCATGATTGCCTGGGGCTTATCTCCCTCCTTCTTCAATAATGACTCCACTCCGAGCGCCCCCGGCAAAACATAACTCTTCGAAGACGACATAATGATGACCCGAGGCTGCTCCAGAATGCCTTTCGCGTCGAGGGAAGGTGCCAGTTTTAGCGAATCGACGGTTTCGGCTGGAACGCTTTCGTGCGATTCTGGGGAACTGCTCAGCGATGCCCCTCTCTCATTTTCCAGGACGTATCGATCGATCGCGGCATCGAGCATCCGCAAGTCATTGAGGATTTGCGTGGACTTCGTGCTCTTCATCGACCGCATCTGACTGGGAACGACGACTGCGAGAAAACAAAGCAGCAACGTGAGCGACAGCACGATCACGAATCCGCGTCGAACGAGGGATGGTTTCTTAGGAGAGTCCATAGCGCTTTCATCAGACCGCATAAGACCGATGATGTTCAATCGAATTGTCCGACGTGGCCGTAAATAAAAGTAGAATGCGGGCGTGAAGCGTAATCGTAGCGGGGCCGTATGCGCCCCGAGCGCCAAAGGTGCTTGTGCGCTGCGACACTAAGTGTCGCGCTGGGGCCGAGACGGACACGCAACTTTCGCGTCTAGGCTCGGCGACTTAATCACACCCGCTCCCGTAGCGAAAAAATGCGGTGCCACATCAGCCGTGCTCTGCTTACCTCCGGGGAAATGATTCTTCGAACTCTCTTCATCAGCCTCTCGCTATTTGCGCCATCTTTCGCGGCGGACAACGAACTCTCCGCCGACGAAAAATCCGCCGGCTGGCGTCTCCTTTTCGACGGCAAGACGACTGCCGGCTGGCGCGCGATCGGCAAGGCGGAATTCCCCGCAAAGGGCTGGGTCGTTGCCGATGGCGCGCTCAAGCACGAAGCCAAAGGCGGCGGCGGTGACATCGTGACTGCGGAGGATTTTGAAAGCTTCGAGCTGACATGGGATTGGAAGATCGCCGAGGTCGGCAACAGCGGCGTGAAATACAATCTAGCCGACAAGAATAAGGCCGTTGGCTTTGAATACCAGATGCTCGACGACGAAAAACACCCCGACGGAATCCGGGGCGGACGCCTCCACCAGACCGGAGGCCTCTACGATCTCATCGAGCCCGCCGCCGACAAAAAAGTGAATCCCGTCGGCCAGTGGAACCACAGCCGCATCCTCGTGGACGGCAACAAAATCGAGCACTGGCTGAACGGTGCGAAGACCCTCGCATTTGAACTTGCATCCGCAGATTTAAAAGAGCGCATCGCCAAGTCGAAATACAAATCGGTTCCCGGCTTTGGAGAAAAAAAGGCGTCCCCAATTTTGATTCAGGATCACGGTGACGAAGTCTCCGTGAAAAACATGAAGCTGCGGCCCATCAAGTAAACCGCGATGCTCGAAGACAACCTGCGCGACTGGATGGCCGCCGACCTCGGCGACATCGCACGCATGGGGATGCCCTTCGGAAAATACGGCCCCGAGCACTACCCGCCGCGCGGTGTGCCGCTCTACGATCTGCCCGTGGAATACCTCGCGTGGTTCGAGAAAAAAGGATTCCCCGAAGGTCGCCTAGGCGAGCTCTTGCGGATGGTCCATCAGCTCAAAGTGGACGGCTGCGACGAAATCTTCGACACCTTCCGCAAAGCCCGCGGAGGCCGCACCCGCCTCCGCCCCGAGCGAGTGCCACTGCGGGCAAAGTGGAAGGATGATTGAGACCGCTTTCCAAAACGAAAGGGACGATCCCAATCCCGAGGAATATGCGGCGGGTAGGGCGGGCATTCTGCCCGCCGCGCTGCGTATCCTACGCAGTGCCCGGTGGAGTCGAGTGACCTGACCATCGCGAGCACAACGCCCAATCATACCATCGGGAAAAAATAGAGAGATTCCGATTCGTCGCTCGCATCAGTCGAGGCTATCCACATACCCCGCCCCCGAGCGCCGAAGGCGCTTGCGGCGCTGCGACACGCAGTGTCGCAACGGGGCCGAGACGGCCCCGCTACTTTCCCCCGGCCCTTTATTCGTGGAAGAATGTATCACTCCACCGGGTGTGGCGTAGGATACGCCACACGGCGGGCAGAATGCCCGCCCTACCCGCTGCATATCGCTCGGCGATGATGCGTCTCTTTAATTCAGGAAGTCGGTATGAGGTTCTATCCGCGTTGCATGGCGGGAGTCGGTGGAATAAGGCTCACTTCGCTTGATATAAACGCCGTCCTCGTAATTTTTTGACGCAGCGATGCGCGGTTAAAGAGGGTATTTTTTCAGCCCGGTGCGCTGGAGAAAAATGCGGAAGAGATAAGTTGGGACGATGATGCCGTAGCGTTTCCAAAGCCGCTTGGGATCGCTGCAAAGTCGGTGCAGCCATTGCAGGCCGCAGCGCATCATCCAGCGCGGGGCCTCGGACATCCGGCCGGTGTGGAAATCGAAAGCGGCACCGACGCCGAACATCACGGTCGTCTCCAGCTTCGGGAGATATGCAGACATGAAGCGCTCTTGTTTCGGCGTGCTGAGTCCCACCCAAAAGAGGTCCGGTTTTTTCTCCACAATCGTCGCGGTCAACGCGGATTCCTCATCGGCATTCAGCGGGCGAAATGGCGGGCAATAAGTCCCGACGACGTTCACGCCGGGGAAGCGAGATTCCATCGCGGCCTTCAGCGCATCAGCCACGCCGGGAGCTCCGCCGTAGAAAAAATGGGTGTATTTTCCATCGCGTGTCGCCTCCATGATCCTGAGCATCAAGTCCGGTCCGTACACGCGTTCCACCCACGGCCCGACGGCGCGGCGGCCTTCCCACACGAGCGGCATTCCGTCGCAGGTGTTCAAAAATGCGCCATTCAATATCGTGCGAAACTCTTCATCACTTTGCGCCTCAGTGATGCCGTGGACGCCGGTCACGCAGACGTAGCCTTTCGCGCGAGTACTGCACGCGTCGAGCACGGCTTGCGTGGCGATGTCGAGGTTCATCGCCGAGACGGCGATTCCGAGCACGTTAAACTTTTGGATCTCCATGAATCACTCGACCTTCACGCCGTAGAGACGGAGCGTCGAGCCTACTTGCAGGTGGTAGTTTGCCACGGCCTTGTTGTAGTCGGCGCGGGCGCGCAACTCCGCGGTTTCCGCCTCGGCGACTTTGCGCTGAAGCTCCAGCACTTCAAAGGTGGTGCCCGTCCCGGCAGTCAATCGAGCCTCTCCGGCGATGAGGCTTTCTTTCGCCAGTCTGTTGGATTCCGTCGTGGCCTCGATCCGCTGCTGCGCAGTGGTCACGAGCCCGCTGGCGTTGTCGATGCGCACGACGATGTCCTGCTCTAGGCGTTGTAAATTGATCAGCGATTGTGCGATGTCGATCTGCGCAGCGTTCACACGAGCGCGTCCATCGCGATTGCCAATCGGCACGCTGAATGTTGCGCCGCCACTCCAATTCGACTGGTCACGCGAACCGACTCGTTGCGCACTCGTCCCGAAGTCATCGTCGAAGCCGTTCATCGCCAGACTCGCAGTGAGATCGAGTCGTGGAAGCCGTTGGTTTTTCTCGACGACAAGATTGATGCGGCGGTTCTCAAGGTCCAGTTTTGCCTGGCGATAGTCGGGCCGCATTTCCAGCGCCTTTTCGATTCCGCCGATCACATTCGCAGTAAATGCGGGAGAGGGCGGAGCGGAGATTTCCACGTTCATACCGAGCATCGGGATCATGTCCCGCGTGATGAGCTGTTTCAGGAAGTTCTCCCGGTCCTTCACCGCCCGGCTTGCGGTGATCACCGCCTCCTCACGCGAAGCCACTTCGGCCTGCGCCGTGGTCACGTCCAGCGGCGTTTTTACGCCGACTTCGACACGCTTGATGTTGTCGCGGAGCAACTGCATCGCCAGCGCTTTGTTCCTTCGCGCCACATCCAGATTCTCTTGGGAAAAATGAAGGTCGTTGTACGTTTCGATCACATCCGTGATGACCTGCATCACGGTTTGTTTCACGGTCCATTCCGACGCCGCTACATTATTGCGCGCCACCCGGATTCCCGCGAGATTCACGTCGGTCCCGGCACCCCGGAGCAATGGCTGGCGCAGGCCGAATGCGACCTGGCTGTTGAATTCCTGGTCAAAGGAATTGCCCGTCCCGCTGAGGCTTCGCGTGGTTGCGCCGACATCGTAGCCGAGCCCCCAAGCCGTCACTCCGCTCACGCCAGTGCGCCATGTGGCACTTTGCGTGATGCTGTTGATTTCAAAATGCCGTCCATTCCCAGTGGTCACGTTCCGGGCAAACTGATCACGCGTGGTATTTTCGCCCCGCGTGTAGCTGAAATCGAATGTGGGATCGAACCGGCCTTTCGCTTGCGTCACCCGCTCTTTCGCGATCTGTGGCTCCATGCCGACGGACTCGATGGTGAAGTTCTTTTTCAGCGCCATCTGGATGGCGTCGTCGAGGCTCACGTTCAAGACGTTGCTGCGCGGTGGTGCCGCGAAGACGGTGGTGGTGAATAACAGGACAAAAGCAGTGCGGAGCATTGTCCATGATGAACCGGAACCGGCGGAGGCTGTTAGTTTAATCATCATCAGCCTCGGATAAAACCCATGCCCGGCGGATGGGCGAGGGCATCGTGGCAGTTGCACCGCGGACACTGCGCCAGATGATTTCGTTCAGCACGAGATCGTCTGCGGCGTCTTCTTTTGAAAAGTCCATTTTCGAGGACTCTTCGATGCCCCATGCGAGCTTGGATGTCTTGGCTTCGCGGTCGGTTTTCGGCATCAGCGCAGCGTAAGGACGGAGGTCGGGCTCTTTCTGGAAACAAGCAAACATCGGCATCGCCAGCGCGTCGAACTGCGACATCGGCTGTAGTCCGAGGATGAGCTCCATCGTCCGAAGCATCGAGGCTGTGCTGTAAAGTGTGCTGTCGAGGCTGCCGCGGCGGGCGTAGGGCGAGATGACGTAGGCGATCGTGCGATGGGCATCGACGTGGTCGGGGCCGTTTTGTGCGTCATCTTCCACGACGAAGATCGCGGTTTGTGCCCAGAATTTTGATCGGCTTACGGCTTCCACAATTTGGCCGAACGCGAGGTCGTTGTCGGCGACGTGCGCTGTGGGCGTCGGCTTTCCGGGGCTTGCGCCGCTGGTGTGGTCGTTCGGCAGTCGGACGATTTGCAAGCTGGGCATGTCGCCTTCTTTTTCAAACCGATGAAGCTCGGAGATGAATCGCTCCGCGCGTTTTACGTCGGGGTAATCCATCGCGAACGAGTGATACTGCGGGTCGAAGTGTCCTTCGAGTCCTGGCACCTTTGCCGTTCCGGGCGTGCCGTCGGGCTTGGGGCTGGTGGTGAATTCCCCGTAGCTGCGGTAGCTCACATTCGCAGCTTTTGCGCGGTCCCAGAGATATCCGCCAGCCGGCGTCGCGGCGGGGAAAGCGCCCTCGGACGGGTAAGGGAATTTCTTGCTGTGCCCGTAACTCAGCGGCCAGTGTTTTTCCACCCAGTCCGTTGCGTAAGCGCCCATGCTCCATTCGTGGCCATCGGCGCTGACTTCGCTTTCGACGTAGAAATTATCCAGCGTGACGAAATCGCGCGCCAGCGCGTGATGGTTCGGCGTGATTGGCTCCGGGAAGATGCACAATGAAGGGTCGCCATTGCCGCGCCCGAGGTCGCCGAGGATTTGGTCGAACGTGCGGTTTTCTTTCACAATATAGATCACGTATTTGATGGGCGAAGGGTCGCCGACTTTTCGCGGGACGGGATTTCCTTCGAGCTGCGAAGCTTCGATTTTCTTCGCAGTTGTGGGCATCCCGAGCATCGTGATGGCGCTCCATTTTTTCATCTGCTCCTCCATATCGCTCTCTTCCGCAGGCAGGGAAATGTAGCTGAGCGTGCCTTGCAGAATCCCGCCGATGTATTGGCTCACGCTGGCTGGCGGTGCTTTGACGCCGGGTTGTGCGTAGTTGCGATTTGCGCGGGAGACGACGCCTTTGCCGTTCGCGACGAGCAGCTTCCCGCCTTTGGCCACGCGGACGCTTGTGGGATACCAGCCGGTGGGGATGAAGCCGAGCGAGCGGGACTTGCCGGGCTCTTCCATCTCGAAAACTGCGACAGCGTTGATGTTCGCGTTTGCGACGAAAAGTTGCTCGCCGTCTGCGGAGAGCGCGAGCGAGTTCGGCGTGTTTCCGGGCGGCGCGTTCGGGGTTAATTCGGCGATGAGCGTTTCGGCGACGCGGCCTGTTTCGACATCGACAACGCTGACGGAGTTGCGGTTCGCATTCGCGACGAGAAGGTGTTTGCCGCTTTTGGTGAGCAGCATTTCGTTCGGGTGTTCCTCGACTTCCCAGCGGGCGACTTCCTTCCACGTCGCGAGGTCGAGAACGGCGACGTGCTTTTGCGCCCAGAGGCTCACGTAGAGACGCCCGCGCGCTTCATCGAGCACGCAGGAGTAGGGAAATGGTGCGTCCTTGCTCGTCGTGTCGAGGAGCTGTGCGGCGCGTTTGGTGATGCTCGGGTCGTCCGTCTTCTCGCCGACTTTTTCGGCGGTCTTCGTGACTGGCGCGGCGAATGCAAAATTGGCGATTTCCGCAGCGCTCGGGCTCCCGTCTTCGCCCGGCGCGATGCGCACGCGGCTCACGCTCTGGCCCCACACATTCGCGACGTAAATAGTCCCGCCGTCCTTGGAAATCGCGATGCCACCGGGGATGCCTCGTTCCGTTTTCGGGCGAATGCGGATATTCGTCGGCTCGGAGAGATAGCCGTTTTTGAACCCAAACATCCATAGCACTTCATCGCCCGAACCGCTGATGACGAGCTTCTTTCCATCGGGCGAAAATGTGCATCCATAAAACGACTCGTTCACGTTTACACGCGAGACAATTTTAGCCGCTGCGACATCGAGAATCTGCACCTCGTGCTGTCCGTAGCCGCAATGAAGCACCGCCGCGAATTGGCCCTCGGGATGCAGCGCGATGTTTACGGGAAAATCACCGACTTCGATCTGCTTGCCTGCGGGCCTCAGTGACCATTGGTTCGGCAGCAACACTGCGCCGTCCTTTTGCCCGCCGGGTAATTCCGGCATGGGCTTGTCCTGGCCGAAAAGTGAAAGTGTGCTGAGTACGAGGATGACGGTGAAAAGTCGCGACATGCCGCTTCGTTTATCCGCTGAGTCGAGGCGAAGCAAGGCGGAGCACCGTGGCACGAACGCCCCGTTCGTGGTTGTGTCCCGGACGCCTCGTCCGGCGCTGCCCGGGAAGGGCAGCGGCCCGGCCTCAATTTTGCGCGGCTCGTATGTGTGCGGCTTCGCCGTTTTGCTGGGCCGGACGAGGCGTCCGGGACACGGTCACGAGCGGGGCGCTCGTGCCACGGCGCGCTGACGCGCTTCACATGGAACAACGCCTGATTTCGCACGTCGCAAAATAATCTGCTGGAGAGCCGCGCGTCGGCTGGTAGCGTCCGCCGCGATGAATTCTTTTACAACTCACCGGTGAACCAGTCCTCGATTCAACACGTTCATTTTTTGGGGATTTGCGGCACTGCGATGGGTGCGGTCGCTGTCGCGATGAAGGAGCAAGGCTACACCGTCACCGGCTCTGATGCGGGCGTCTTCCCGCCGATGTCGGATTTTCTTGCCGACAAAGGAATCGCGATTTTTTCCCCGTACGCTGCGGAGAATATCCCTGCGGGCACCGACCTGGTCGTCGTGGGAAATGCGATTGGCCGAGGCAACGTAGAGCTGGAGGAAGTGCTGAATCGCCGGATGCACTACCAGTCGCTGCCGGAGACGCTGCGGCATTTTTTCCTGCACGGAAAAAGGAACCTCGTCGTGGCGGGGACGCATGGAAAGACGACGACCGCCGCGCTGCTCACGCACATCATGCGAGTGGGGAAAAAGAACCCGGCGTGGATGATTGGCGGCATCGCCGAGGATCTCGGGCAGGGATCGAGTTTGCATGATTCCGAGCATGTTGTGATCGAGGGCGATGAATACGATACGTGCTTCTTCGACAAGGGGCCGAAGTTTGCGCATTACCTGCCAGAGCTCGCAATTTTGAACGCCGTAGAACTGGACCAGATGGACATCTACGCCGACATCGCAGCGGTGAAAAAAGCGTTCGGACTGCTGGTGCGCGTGCTGCCGGAAAATGGCGTGCTTCTTTACAATGCGGACTGCCCGCAGACCTGCGAAGTCGCCGCGACTTCGCGGACGAAAATGCGGCTCGGCGTCGGACTCGGCGAGGGCAGCGATGTCCGGGCCACGGAGATCTTGCTAAAGCCGAACGGCTCGAAATTCACGCTCTTCAATACACGGTTTGCGTTCCCGATGGTTGGCGAGATTTACGTGCGCAATGCCGCGATGGCGATCGCTGCGGCGCGGCACTACGGCGTCGATCTGTGCGACATCGAGAATGCAGTCGCGACGTTCAAAGGAGTGAAGCGTCGGCAGGTCATCCGGGGCGAGCGGCGTGGCGTGAAAATCGTGGAGGATTTTGGCAAGCACCCGACCAATATCCGCGAGACGCTGCGGGCGCTGCCGTTCCTTTTTCCCGGCGCGCGGGTGTGGGCTGCGGTGGACCTCAAGGCGAATACGATGTGCCGTTCGCAGATTCACGATGACTTGCGGACTGCGCTGGAATTTTGCCACGGCGCGATGATCGGCCCGGTGGATCGTCCGGAGCGTTTCAAGCAGGGCGATGCGATGGACCCGGTCCGTCTGGCGAAAGAGCTTTCGGAAAACGGGCATCCTTCCAGTGCGGAGATCGGGGCGGATGCAATCGTCGCGCGGCTCGACACGCTGGCCCAGCCGGGCGATGTGCTCATCGTGTTTAGCAGCGGCGGCTTTGGCGGGATCTACGAGAAGCTGCTGACTTAGAATGGACAAGCCCCGTGAATGCGTAATTGCGTGGCGGGCGGTATCCGTGCTTAAAGGATACCCATGAAACGCCTATCCGCCACAGTCCTCGCACTTGCGACTGCCGCGACGGCCCATTGTGCCGAACAACTCTCGAAGCAGGACGTCGAGCGTATCATCGCGCAAGCCGTCCAGCGAGCCCGCGAAATTTCGCCGAAAAGCGTGATCGCCGTGACGGACCGCGAAGGCTTCGTGGTCGGCGGCTGGGACGTGGGCGGCGGTGGATTCCCCGCAGCCGGAGTCTTCGCGGCGGCGGCAGGCCGTGCTGCGACTGCCGGTTTTTTGAGCAGTAATGAGAATGCTTTCACCACGCGCACGGCAGGCTGGATCATCCAGCAGCACTTCCCGCCCGGCGTGCGCAATACACCGCCGGGGCCGCTGGTCGGGGTCGGTTTCTCAAATCTGTTTTATTCCGACGTGAATCGCGTGAAGGAAATTCCCGCAGGGTTCGACGGTCGGGACTTGGTGGGAGCGACCGTATCGCCCGGAGTCCGCGCGCCGGGAGTCCTTTTTACCTCGCTGCAAGACAGCCCCGGCGGCGTCCCGCTTTACAAAAATGGTGAACTGGTCGGCGGCATCGGCGTCACCGGAGACGGCTCGCCGACCAACCTCAGCGCCGCCGCCGCGATCCTCGCACAGGACGTCCAGAAAAACGCGACGCCGGGATTTCGATTTGGCGGAGACCGCGACGAACTCGTCGCCCTCGCGGGCCAGAGCGGGTTCCGCGCACCCGAGGACATCCTCGCCACCAACGTTCTCGCGGGCGGAGTCCGGCTCCCTTACGTCACGCCCCGTCCCGAGAATTTCCCGGAGGAACGGGACTCCGGTCCTCCGCAATTCGGCTCGCCGGTCATCGGCTACCCGATTCAGGCGTCGCCGGCACCATACCCATATCCTGTCGCCGCGCTGGGCGGCGTGCAGGGGGAAATCCGCTTTCCATTTCGCGATGATCCCACGCCCGGCAGGATCAACGGCACCGAGCGCCTGCGGGCATCCGAAGTCCGCGCGATTGCCGCCGCAGCCGCGATCCGTGCCAGCCGCACCCGCGCCGCCATCCGCCTTCCTCTCGGCACTTCTGCCAAGGTCTGGGTCACCGTCGTCGGCAATCCGCATAAAGCCGGTCTGCCGCCTCCGATCCTCGGGATCTTTCGCGTCGGCGAAGCGCCCATTTTCTCGTGGGATGTCAGCGCCCAAAAAGCACGCACCGCTGTCTTTTTCAGCAATACACAGCTCGCGCAAAGCTCCCGCACCGTCGGCTTTCTCTCGCAGCGGAATTTCCCTCCCGGTCTTGATGGACGCCCCTTTGGTCCCTACTTCGGTTTTCAGGAAGCCATCAGCCTCCGCGTCAATCCCAAGACCCACACTTTCCCCGGCAACCCGAACCTTCCGAACGGCCTGACCATCTTCCCCGGCGGCTTCCCGCTTTATCGCGGAAAGACGCTCATCGGCGCTATTGGCGTCTCGGGCGATGGCGTGGATCAAGACGACATCATCGCCGCAGCCGGCGCGGCACTCTTCCCTGCCCCCACGAAGATTCGCGCGGACCATTTCGCCTACAAAGGAGCCCGGCTTCCCTACGCGAAATTTCCACGCGACCCCGTGCGGTAGAAGGGGCGACTATTCTTCTCGCAACACCCGCCACCGCTGCTACGCGTAGCGCCGCATTTTTCTAAACAGACCACACATGAGCAAAGTCACACTCGGACTCGTCCAAACCGCCGTCAGTGCGGACCTCGATGCGAACCTCGAAAGAGCCGTCGAACGCAGCATCGCCGCCGCAAAGGCCGGCGCGCAGATTATCTGTCTGCAAGAGCTCTTTCGCGGGCATTACTTTTGCCAGATCGAAGACCACAAATACTTCGGCTGGGCCGAGTCCATCCCCGGCCAAAGCACCGAGGCGCTCGCTCGGGTCGCCCGCGACCATAAGGTCGTCATCGTCGCCTCTCTCTTCGAGCGCCGTGCGCAGGGGCTCTACCACAACACCGCCGCAATCATCGACGCCGACGGCTCGCTCCTCGGCAAATACCGGAAGATGCACATCCCGGACGATCCAGCGTTTTACGAGAAATTCTACTTCACGCCCGGCGACCTCGGCTTTCGCACGTGGGAGACGCGCTATGGGAAAATCGGCGTGCTCATCTGCTGGGACCAG
>JAYTMG010000788.1:0-2411 GCA_043728745.1 Verrucomicrobiaceae bacterium | reverse complement strand
TGGCCGCGTCATCGTCGCGACCGAGGCCGTTTTTAGCATGGACGGAGATTGCTCGCCGCTGGCTGAAATCGTCGCAATCAAGAACCGCTACTCCGCGCTACTGTTGCTCGATGAAGCCCATTCCGTCGGCGTCTTGGGGCGCAATGGTCGCGGCATGGCCGACGCGCTGCGGCTCCACGGCGAGGTGGATATTCAGATGGGCACGCTTAGCAAAGCGCTGGGCGTCTCCGGCGGATACATCACTGGTTCGCGCAAGCTCATCGAGTTACTCGTGAATCGCGCCCGCAGCTTCATTTACTCCACCGCGCCACCGCCCGCGATCGCCGCTGCGGCGACTGCCGCAGTCGAGTGGCTCATGACCGATGCTGGCGAAAAACGGCGCGAAATGCTTTGGCGAAATCTCGCCCGTCTCGGCGATGAACTTCCGCGCTCCTTACTCGGCGAGCGACGTATCCAGAGCGCCATCGTGCCCGTGATTCTCGGCGACGCGGAACGCGCGCTCGACGCTGCGGAGCGGCTGCTTGAAGCGGGATTCGTCGTCCCAGCGATTCGGTATCCCACGGTCGCGAAAGACGCTGCAAGGCTCCGCATCACGGTTTCCGCGAAACACACTCCCGAGCAAATCTCGGCGCTCTGCGCGGCACTTGAGCGGCTCGTGATTTGATGCCGACGATCAGCGGAGAAAGTACCACGCGACGACTGCAATGGCGGCGGCGACAGCGAGCCAGACCATCGGAGAAACCCCGCTGTTTTCGGGCGGGATGGTTGATTCTTCCGTGTACGTCCGCTCGGTTTTTTCCTTCGGTTTTGCGACAGGAAGATCTGTGAGAGGCAGCTCGGGCTGGGGCTTCGCGGCAGGTTTCTTCTCCACGATAAATTCCGCTTTCGGCTTTGGCGACGTCGCCTTCGACGCCGCAATGGCAGCAGACGGCTTGCTTTGAACCGTTGGCTTTGCGGGCGCTTCGGTGAGTGTGCGCTTTTGTTTCTCCAGTTCGATCTTCCGGTCGAGGTAAGCCTTCTGTCGTTTTGCGAAATCGGCCATCTGTTCCTTTGGCGCAGCAACTCCGGCTTCGCCGATCGATTTGCGAAGCTTTTCAATGGCTACGGCTTCTGTTCTGAGATCGGCCTCGGCTTGTGTGAGACTTTTTGCGGTGTATTTAACGGGATCAGGAGAAGCGATAGCACTCATTGGTAGTCGGTCGGAAATGTAGTAACTCTGTTTCAGCATTCCCCACGCCCTGCTAAAAATAATTTTGCTTCCTTGCTGCATCGCGCAATTTGTGTGAATACCGCCGCCTCGCTTGGCGACTAACACGACTCTATGAAAAATCTCTTCTTTGCACTCATCCTCAGCACCGCAATCGCGAATGCCCAAAACGCCCAACCGCCGGTTCCGCCCGCACCGCCGACTCCGCCAGCCGCTCCTGCCGAGCCCGCTCCACCAGCGATTCCACCGCCAGCCAGCGAGGTGAAACCAGCCGGTAAAGTAGAAAAGGTCAAACCGCTCTCGCCTGGTGATCAGAAGTTCGCGAAAAAGGCATCCGAGGTTCTCCAGTATCAACTCAAACTCGCCGATCGTGGAAGAACGTTGAAAGACGACGCAGCGCTGGCGACGTGGGCTGGGGCGAAGGCCAAAGAGTTTACATCGAAGTGGACGCCGCTCGCTGACATTTGCGGAAAATACAGCTACACCGATGTTGCGCTCGACATCTCCAAGAAGGAAACCGGCGAAATCGCTAAACTCAGCAAGGCGAAGGACGAGAAGTTCCGGCAGGAATACCTTGAGCTTTTTATGAAGGAATCCAAGAGCGCGCTGCGTGATATGGAGAACGCCCCAAAGATGGTGCAAAACGCGGAACTCAAAACTTGGGCGGAAGGCTTTGTGACCGTCCTCAAGGCCAATGCGCCGGAGATCGAAACGAAGTATAAAGAAGAGAAGAAGCGCAAGTAAGCTTCCGCTACTTCGCCCCCGACACCGCCGCCCGCAACAGCAACTCGCTGTAGCGGGCGTTTGTTTTTTCCCACGTAAACGTCCGCCCGTGCGCAGCGATGCTCGCGGGATCGAGCTTGGCGGCGAAGACTTCCAAAACAGCATCCGAGAGTTGCGTGGAGCCGGGCGTGATGAGTCGCCCGTAGTTTTCGTTGAGCACTTCGGGGATTCCGCCGACGCGACTCGCGACCACGGGAAGCCCGCTGGCAAATGATTCGAGAATCACGTTGGGAACTCCTTCATTTACGCTCGGCAGGACAAGACAATCGGCGGCGCGCATCCAGCGGGCGACTTCGGCGGCGTCTTTGCGTCCGACGAATTTCGTATTCTGCCCGCTTTGCGCGCGCATCTCTTTCTCCAGCGGCCCGCCGCCGATGAGCGCCAGCCATGCTTGCGGAATCATTCGACGAAGTGTGCGATG
>JAYTMG010000787.1:0-1179 GCA_043728745.1 Verrucomicrobiaceae bacterium | reverse complement strand
CGGCCTGTTTGCTGATGCCCAGCTCCGCTCCAATGTCGCTGTAGCTCTTTCCCTCTCGAAGCCGCACGACGATCAATCGGGCACGTGGTGAGAGTTCCGCGAGCACGTCTTCCAGAATCCGGCGCGATTCCTCAGCCCGCGCAGCCAAGGGCACATCTGCACCGGGATCGGCGTGGTCTTTTCGAGCCGAGGAGCTGGTCGAGTCCGAGGTCGTCGGCTCTGCATCGAGCGAGAAATCGTGAACCTTCACATAGCGGAGCTGCCGCGTGAAAAGGCTGTTGAGCGCATTTCGTATCGCGCGGCCCGCGTAGGCGGCGAACTGCCCTTTCTCCGGGTCGAAAGCCCGTCCGGCGGCGGCGAGAGCGTTCTCCGCTTCGGAGATAATCTCGTCCATGCTCGCACCGGGAATGTTCGCGTATTCGTAAGCGATCATTCGAGCGAGTCCGAGATGTTGTTCAACGAGGTCGTCCGGCATGGTGGTCGTGAGGTGTTGAAAGGATGGTCGGCGTCACGGTATTCAGGAAGTGTAAACCCCCGCCGCCGCACCACGGTTGACGATTTCACGGCTGGTTCGTTTGGATAATCATGCAAACGACTCCTCATACCGCCAGCCAACCTGGAGAATCAGCGCCGGAGCACCGGCAATTCAAGACCCGCGAGCAACAGCTTTGTGAATCGGATCGTGCGGCGTGGGTTCAGGAGCTCCTTGAATGGCCGATACTGGCCGCGGTTTATCGCGAAGCCCAGAGCGCACCGCGCCAGAACCCGGCGAGCCGAGTCTTTTTTGCGCATTCCTTCGCGTTTTTCAGGGAAGCAGAACTGCTGGAGTTGCCCGTCGAGGGCGGCTTCTTGACCGAGTGGTTTGCGCTCGCTTTTGAAAGCGCCTACGAACTTGCGAGGGAATACCACGAGCAAGCGGAAGCATGGCTTGATGAATTTTCCTCCGACCGCCTGCTCGCCGAGAGGAAATGGCGAACCTTCAAGAGCCAATCACAATGTCCGCGCAAAGATGCACATGATTTCGTCAAACTTGCCGTCCAAGGCGGACATTTCCGTGGGCAGCTCGCGCAGGAAAACAAGGCGACCGTATCGTCCCTGATCTCCGGAGTTGAAGCCTTCTTTTGGACGGGGCTGCTCGCTGCTACCGAAGCGCGCCATGACCCGGAGGCGTTGGATCTG
>JAYTMG010000786.1:0-1141 GCA_043728745.1 Verrucomicrobiaceae bacterium | reverse complement strand
GCGCCCTTGGAAAGTGAAACAGCGGATGCTCGCCTCGAAAAAGAAACGCTCCGACGTGAAGAAACTGCGATCGAAGTCGTTTTGAGCCGCGCTACTCCCTCGCTTTGGTATCCACGATAAGCGTCACCGGGCCGTCGTTCACGAGCGCCACGTCCATCATCGCGCCAAACTCGCCGGACTCCACTTTTCCAGGCAGGTGTGCAGAAAGTGCCTTGATGAATAATTCGAGGACCTGTGTGGCCGTCTCCGCACTCGCGGCGCGATGCCAGCTTGGTTTCGTTCCCTTTTTCGTGCTGGCGAACAGCGTGAACTGGCTCACCACGAGCACACTCCCGCCGGTGTCTTGAACGTTGAGATTCCAGCCGCCATTTTCATCGGTGAAAATGCGCATGGTTGCGACCTTTTGCGCGAGCCATTCGATGTCTTCGGCACCATCGAGCTCCACGACTCCCAGCAAGACGAGCAGCCCATCCTCGATCCTGCTGATGAGGTCTCCCGCGACGGTGACCGATGCGCTTTTCACGCGTTGGATGACGGCTCTCATTTCGTCGGGCGCTGTGAGAGCAAGTAGGCGAGCAGTTCGTTGAAGTCTGCGAGCGTGATGATTCGGTCAAATGCAGCGGGCATCAGCGAGGTATCGTTCTCTTCGCGCTTGGCTACGTTTGCGAGCGGGACGCTGCTTTCTTTGCCGGTGATGTCGGCGAGGACCATCTGCCCGCCTTCTTCGCGGCGCAACAATCCCGATGCCACTCCGCCGTCTTTGAGCGTGACGATGCTGAGGCGAAATGCGCGGTCCACGTTGCGATTGGGGTCGAGAATGTCCTCGATGATTCGGTCGAGCCCGCGTCCGCCGATGCCGTCGAGTTGCGGTCCGACGAGCGCGCCTTTCTGTCCGATTTGATGGCAGACGGCGCAGTGTGTTGTGAAAACGACCGCGCCCTTTTCGATGTCGCCTTTCGTGAATGCGGCGCGTCGTGCGGCGATGAGTTTGTCGGCTTCGATGTTTGCGGGCGGGAGTTTTGCGAGCAGGGTTTCGAGGCGTTTTAGTTCGTCGTCTTTGGCGTTGGCTTTGAGTCGATCTGCCGTGGCTTTGTCGCGCAGGACGAGCGGGGATGCTTTGCCGGCTTCGATTGCGGTGATG
>JAYTMG010000785.1:0-1480 GCA_043728745.1 Verrucomicrobiaceae bacterium | reverse complement strand
GCAACGACGGTTGCGGCGGTGAAAAGGAGCAGAGTTCGGGCGAGCAGGTTCATTGTTCCGGAGAGGATGCGCGGGGCGGCGGGTTCTTTGAGGGAATGTGAAGCTTGCTTCGGGGCGGAGAGCTGATCCATTGCTCGGCTGTGCAGAAGAACCAAATTGTTTTGAGCGACGAGGAACGCGGGGTCTGGCTCCATCATGGGAACAGCCTCGAAGTGCTGGACGCAATCGCGGCGCAGTATCCGGAGGGGCGGTTCGATTGTATCTTTGCGGACCCGCCTTACTTTTTGTCGAACGGGGGCATCACATGTCACGCGGGGAAAATGGTGAAGGTCGATAAGGGCGATTGGGACAAGAGCCGCGGGGCGGAGGTGAACCACGAGTATAATATGGAGTGGCTGCGGCGCTGTCAGCGGGCGCTGAAGCCGAACGGGACGATCTGGGTGAGCGGGACGCAGCATGTGATTTTTTCGGTGGGATACGCGATGCAGCAGCTCGGCTTCAAGGTGCTGAATGACATCACGTGGGAGAAGCCGAACCCGCCGCCCAATTTATCCTGCCGCTACTTCACGCACTCGACGGAGACGATCCTGTGGGCGGCGAAGAACGAGAAGAGTAAGCACTGCTTTAACTACGATCTGATGCGGGCGACGAACGGCGGAAAGCAGATGAAGTCCGTCTGGAACATGACCGCGCCGGGTGCGCTGGAGAAGACGCACGGGAAACACCCGACGCAAAAGCCGCTGAAGCTCGTGGAGCGCTGCATCCTTGCATCGACCCAGGAAGGCGACCTCGTGCTGGACCCGTTCCTCGGCGCTGGGACGACGGCGGTCGCAGCGCTGCGCACGAAGCGCAAGTGCGTCGGCGTGGAGGCGGACGACGCGCACATCAAATTGTGCATCAAGCGCGTGCAAGGCGAAGTGGACGGGATGGCGGCGCGGCGTTTTTGACGCCGACGGCAAACGTCGCAATCGACCTTGCCAACGAATGCGCATCTGCATTCATTCGCGCCGATGAATTTTTCCAGAACAGTAATTGCGCTCCTTTGCCTCGCATCGCCGCTCGTCGCGCAGATGAAGCCCACCGCAGCGGGCATCGGTGAAGCCGAGGCGCAGAAGGTGGAGGACCGGATTGCTTCGGTGCGACGCGATTTGATTTCGAAATACGACATGGCGCTCGGGGAGTTGCAGATTCAGTTTCAAAAATCCGCAGACCTCGAAGCCGCGCTGGCAGTGCGCACGGAGCGGACGCGCATCCAAGCCGAGCAGGCGCTGTCCGAGGCGAACTACGTGAAGGAGCCGAAGTCGCTGCGCACTTTGCAAATCACGATGGTGACGCGGATGCAGGAGCTCGTCTCCGGCGTGGTGAATGAGTCGTTGCCAAAGCTGGTGGAATACAAAAAGCAGCTCACGATGGAGGGCAAGCTCGACGACGCCGTGGCCGTGCGGCAGGCGATCGAGCGGCTGCAAAATGCGAACGTCCC
>JAYTMG010000784.1:0-1029 GCA_043728745.1 Verrucomicrobiaceae bacterium | reverse complement strand
TGATCGTTTCATCCGTTGCGAAACGCTTTTCGTGAGCGACGCTGTTCAATTCATGTCCGGAACTATCTTTGCAATTGCTCCCCTCACCGCTCGCAGGCTCGCAATGGCTGCGAGCTTTGTCGTTTCCGCGCTGCGGCTACACGGGCAGACGGCGGTGAATCTGACGGGGCCGTCTTACACGCAAAACTTCGACGGCACTGGCACTTTGCTGCCGGTGGGCTGGGGCTTCGGGCAGGCGGTCCCTTTCTCCAGCACGACAATCTCTGCGACGCAGACTGGCGGGACTACGGGCGCTGGAATCCTGTCGGGAAGCTCTCCGGGCGGTTCTTACTATTTTACGAATGGGACGGTGGACGTGGCGACAGACCGTGCCATCGGGTATCTCACGAGCCCCTCGTTTTCGAATAATCGGGACATCATTTTTGCCTTTCGGAATACGACGGGGCAATACGTCACGTCGCTGGCGCTGACGTTTGACTACGAGAAATATCGCTCGGGGTTGAGCTCGCGCGACTGGTCGTTTTTCGCGTCGGCGAGCGACTTGAGCTGGGGCAGCGCGCTGGCTGGCGGCGCGCAGAGTTACGCAGGGGATGCGATCGAGCCGACCGTCTTTCATCCGCCGCAGAGCGTGACGAAAAACGTCACCATCAGCGGGCTGAACATCGCACCGGAGACGAACTATTACTTTCGCTGGAACTACAGCGGCCAAGGCACCGGCTCCGGCGCGCAGGCGCTCGGGATCGATAATCTCGGACTGTCAGCGACGCTCATCGGGGGGATTCTTTATTGGGACACCAACGGTGCCTCGGCGGGCCTTGGCGGTGTGGGGCTATGGGATGCTTCGTCGCTGAACTGGAACATCGAGAGCGCTGGCACCGCGGCCCCGATCGCTCCAGCCGCAGACCGCGAGATTATCTTCTCCGGCACGGGCGGGGCGGTGACGCTCGGGACCGGCGCTGCGGCCAATGCCGGCATCACTTTTTCCAGCAACGGCTACTCACTGATCGGCAGCGTTCTGGCCCTCGGCGG
>JAYTMG010000783.1:0-1112 GCA_043728745.1 Verrucomicrobiaceae bacterium | reverse complement strand
GTTCCACCGAGAATAATGCGCTTCGCGTGAGGGGAAGCACGCGGAGGGCCGCGTGCGCCACGACGCAAGCGTGCTCACTTGAGCATTTCCACTTTTAATTCTACTTTGTTACGCCTTGATGGAAAGTAGGGGGACCGTCCCGGTCCCCGCGCTTTTTCTCGAGAATTCTGCGTTTTACAAACCGTTTCAGAGGTCGCGGGGCCGAGACGGCCCCGCTACTAACAAAGTAGAATTAATCACACCCCTGGAAAAATCCACATCCCGCAAGACCCAGAACGACTTTGTAGAAAGGGAGACATCGCTAAGAAATTCCACCCGCTCACGCCCAATCACATCGTGCCACTAAAGTCGCTCTTGAGAAAATCGTGTGCCGGGTAGGGCGTGTATTTTACCCGCCGTGCAGCGTATTCGTATGTGGATAGCCGGACCGAGCGGGACGCGACTTATGTAGGCGAGATTTTTAATCTCGCTGGTTGGACATGGCTCTCGCCGAGAGCGTGCAGTCTCCTGAACCGCCTCCTCGCCAAGCGAGATTACAAATCTCGCCTACGTTGCGCCCGCTTGCGCGGCACGCCCGGAGTAAAATACGGGTGTTTCGCGAGAGGAACACCACTCACGAGTCACAAGTCACTGCCCAATTCCCTCAAGAGGTTGCCATCATTTCACGACTGACAGAGCACTACAGCAGCGATTCCCCGGCGGCGAGGGCTTTGGAATAGACTCGGTGGAGGCCCCAACTGGCGAGCTCGCCATCGAGGATGTCTGCTTCGTTTTTGCTGTCGCCGGGCATGATGAACTCGGTGTTCCGACCGTCGGTGCTTTTGGCTGCGACGTGGAGCAGCGGGGTGCCGGGTGCGTGCGTGGCGGTGACGGTGAGGTGGGGGCTGGCGAGTTCCAGTCGCGAGATGGTCGCGCCGTCTTCTTCGCTGAGGTCGCAGGTGATCCCGCCGTGCTCGCCTTCCATCCGCAGATGATTGCCGGAAGGCCCGTGTGCGGACCACCCGAGCTGTGCGGCGAGCCAGCCGAGGAGGAGGATGGCGCTGGAGCGGGCGCCGGGGGAGTGGACGATTTTGACGCTCTTGATGAGGTGAAGCTCGGCGAGATTCTCGGTA
>JAYTMG010000782.1:0-1844 GCA_043728745.1 Verrucomicrobiaceae bacterium | reverse complement strand
GCGCCTTCCAATCCCAAAGACGAATGACGAAATCGGGCGGCTCACCGCGATTTTAAACCGGATGATGGATCGTCTGGAGCGCAGCTTCGAGCAATCGCGGCGCTTCGCATCCGACGCTTCGCACGAGCTCAAGACCCCACTCACGATCATCCGGGGAGAAGTCGAAGCTGCGCTCATCAGCGGCAATCTCCCGCCTGCAGCAGAGCGCACCATGGCCAACATTCAGGAGGAAACGGGGAGGCTCGTCCACATCATGGAAGGTCTGCTGCTTCTCTCGCGAGCGGATGCCGGCCGGCTCAAGCTCGACCTCCAGCCCTTCAATCTCTCAGAATTCGTCAACGAAATGCGGGAGGATATCGAAATCCTCGCGGTCCCGAGAAACATCACCGTCGAAGTGACCGTGGACCCCGGCATCATCGTCCGCGGCGATCCTCGCTTCCTGCGGCAAGTTCTGCTCAATCTTTTCGACAACGCCATCAAATACAACGTGGACGGCGGACGAATCATCGCGCTGCTTGAGAAGCGACACTCCCGCGCATATTTCCGTATCGGAAACGCCGGCCCCGGAATCAAGGGCGATGCACGGCTGCGCGTGTTCGATCGTTTTTACAGAGCCGAGGCGTCCCGTGAGCGGGCTCTCGGCGGCCAGGGACTCGGCCTCAGCATTTGCGCGGAAATCATCCGGGCTCACCACGGCACAATCTCGCTCATTGATGATTCCGTTCCCGACTGGACAGCGTTTGAGTTTCATATCCCATTGGGAGTGACGCAAACATGACCACCGCCAATAAAATCACGATCACGCGAATCCTCATGATCCCGCTGTTCGTGACAATGGCGCTCTACTACGGGCGGAGCGTGGCTAAAGGCGAACCGCATGAATGGATGCGGTGGACCGCGATCGCCCTTTTCATCACCGCTGCTGCAAGTGACGGAATCGATGGTTACATCGCGAGACGCTACAATCAGATGAGCAAGCTCGGTGTCATCCTCGACCCCATCGCGGACAAAGGACTGCTGCTTGCCGGGATCATCACGCTGAGCATGAGCAACTGGCACTACGAATTTCCCCTGTGGTTCCCGGTCCTCGTAATTTCGCGTGATGTGGTGATCATGGCTGGGACTTTGACGCTTCACTTTCTCCTTGGCAGCGTGAAGGTGAGTCCAAGCTGGCTCGGCAAAACTGCAACGGTCACGCAGATGATTGCGATTGGGTTTGTGATGCTGCAATGGAACGCATGGAGTCACACTTTTGGTGGATGGAAAATGACCTTCCTTGATATCCCGGTGTTTCTCGCGGGATTCTTCACGCTCGTTTCGGGGCTTGGCTACGTGAGGCGCGGCATCCGGCTCATGCATTCCGCAGGCCATGGCGATCCTCAGCCACCGTCGCAGTTGCTTCATTGAGATTCACCGTGTAATTACGGGCGATGTTCCGACAATTAATCGCCGCCACAATTTTCGCCACGAGCGCATTTGCTCTTTCCGACAAGGAACTCGACTCCATCGGGAATCGCGTATGGAAAAACGAATGCAACGGCACCCGTGAAGGCCTCACATCGTGGAACCACGGCGAGGCATTTGCATCGCTGGGGATCGGCCATTTCATTTGGTATCCGGCCGGGGGCTCGGGACCGTTTGAGGAAAGTTTCCCCGACCTCGCCGAGTATCTTTTCAAGAGCGGAGTGAAGCTCCCCTCGTGGCTGAAATCGGGAATGGCCTGCCCGTGGAAAACAAAGGCCGAGTTCGATGCCGACGCGAATTCCCCCCGGATGAAAGAGCTCCGGGCCATGCTCGCAGGAAGCATCCGCGAGCAATCGCGATTCCTTGCAAAGCGGATGGAA
>JAYTMG010000781.1:0-1175 GCA_043728745.1 Verrucomicrobiaceae bacterium | reverse complement strand
GGCGCACAAACCATTGAGCCAGCAAGCACCCATTCTCTACGCAACAAGCGCCCGTATCGGCGGTTCCGGGCTCGACGCCGTGGCGCTGGAATCCCTCCGTGCATTGGACGCAGCCGGACTCCCGTGGAAAGCACTCGCATTTGAAAACCGAAGCGAACTCCCCGCGCACAAAGTCACCACGCTCCGCTGGCACCCCGTGCGACTTTTGAGCGGGCTTGGCAGCGAGCACTATTACGGCGCGAAAAAACACGCGCTCGACCGCGCCGCTTCCCGCAAACTCGCGCAGGGCGAATGGAGTGTTTTCCACGGCTGGACCGGCGAATGCCTCCGCACCCTGCGCGTCGCGAAAAAGCGCGGCATTCCCTCGCTCCTGGAAATCCCAACCTGGCACCGGCACAAAGGCAAAGACCTCCCGCTGCGACTCACAAAAACCGAGCGTGAATCCGCCGCTCTCAGCGGCTGGGCCGGATGGAAAAAAGGACTTCTCATTTCGCGACAACACACGCTGGAAGAATACGACCTCGCCGACCTGATCCTCGTCCTCAGCGAAAAGGCCGAAGAGACATTTCTCGCCGCCGGAGTGCCCAAGGAAAAACTCTTCCGCCACCAACGCGGCGTCGATGTCGAGCGCTTCACTCCGGCAGCAGCACCGCCGGAAAAATTCGTCGCGGTATTCGTCGGTGCGCTCATTCAGCGCAAAGGAGTTCATCACCTTCTGGATGTCTGGAAACAGCTCGCGCTGCCCGATGCCGAGCTCCGACTCATCGGCACCGTCCACGACGAAATCGCGCCGCTCCTGCGCGACGCGCCGGCAAATGTGAAAGCTCTCGGCTTCGTCAAAAACGTCGCCGCAGAATATCGCGCCGCAGCCGTCCACATTTTCCCCAGCGAATGCGAAGGCAGCGCGAAATGCACCTACGAAGCCGCCGCGTGCGGCATCCCGCAAATCACCACCCGCGAAGCCGGCGACGTCGTCCTTGATGGCGTGAACGGAATCATCATCCCGCCAAACGATCCCGACGCGCTCGCCGCCGCCATCCAGCGCCTCCACGCCGACCGCGCGCTCTGTGCAAAGCTCGGAGCCGCAAGCCGCCAGCGCGTCTGCGAGCAATTTACGTGGGCGCACTTTCGCACCCGCCTTCTTTCCGCGTATGAAAGGCTGAAGAAATGAGAGT
>JAYTMG010000780.1:0-4075 GCA_043728745.1 Verrucomicrobiaceae bacterium | reverse complement strand
GCCGACCATTGGTCTTCAATCAAGGTTGTGGTCGTTTGCATCCCCGCAAGAATGCAGGAAATTCAGAGGAATGCAATCCTTAGGTATATGCTTATGGGATACCCGCCCTACCCCGCGCCCATTCCTTCTCCATTTCAGCGTTCAACCAGTTCTCAATCACACCCTTTTCTGCGGCGATTTTATGGCGCTGGTTGACAAACACAGGCGGTCTCCTCTACGTTCGGCCTGCCTTTCACAAGGCGTCTATGCTCCTCAATCGACATGTTCTTGTCTTGAATAGGCTGTGGCAGGCGATTCACGTCTGCACCGCCCGTAGGGCTTTTACTCTTTTGTGCCAAGGCCATGCACAGGTCGTGCATACCGAAGACGGGAGTTTTTCCACCCACGATTTTGAAAGCTGGCGCGACCTCAGCACCCGCGAACCCGACCCGAACATGGTGCAGACTTCCCGCTGGCGCATCCGTGTGCCGCGCGTGATTTTACTCGTTCTCTTCGATCGGATGCCGAGGAAAGAGGTCAAATTCACCCGCCACAATATCTTCGAGCGCGACCGGAACACCTGCCAGTATTGCGGCAAGACTTTCGACCGCAAGGATCTGAATCTGGACCACGTTTTCCCGCGCGATCGCGGTGGCCCGATGACTTGGGAAAACATCGTGTGCTCCTGCATCCGCTGTAATACGAAAAAAGCGAACCGCACTCCCGAGCAGGCGAAGATGCACCTCATCCGCAAGCCCGAGCGACCCAAGTGGCGTCCGTTTGCCCACCTCACTTTCGGCACGGATGCGCACGAAAGCTGGAAGCATTTTGTGGATTTCGCTTACTGGAATGTCGAGTTGACGTAGTCGGCTCAGCCGAGGCTTTTTGTTTGAGCAATTCCCAAGGCCGAATCGAGTTCCATCGACTCCACGACGGATTTCCGGCATGAACTGCACACAGCGAGCAGAAGGGATTTGTCTCAAAATGATTCGTTGAATACTTTTGTTTTTCTCACCGATAAGCACGCTGGCTTTCCGACAACTGGCGACCGAGAGAGCACCGACGGGCAGTGGGGGACAGCGCAATTTGATGGATTGCAATCTGCCGGGGATCGCCGCAGCATTTTCGCCTGTTCATGAAAACAATCGCTTACTCCGTTTTGCTCTCCGCCCTCATCACTCCAGTTTTCGCTGCGCCCGGTGCTGCTGTGACCGCTCCTGGAATAACGCTCAAAGATGAGGTGAAGCCCGGCGATGAAGCATGGAAGGCCCTCGAAGCAATGTTTGTCGGGCCGAAGAAACGTCCGACTACCAAAGAGGAGGCGACGGTGATTTATTCCGATCACCTCAAGGCTTTTGATGAAAAGATCGCTTCGTTCCGGAAGGATTTTCCCGCAGATGCGCGCCGCTGGAAGCTCGTCGTTGAGGAGATCAAAATGAACGGGATGCGGAAATTTGTCGGCATGCCGACTAAGGACGAAGCTGCTGTCGGCAAAATGCTCAAAGACGTGATCGCAGCCCCGGACGCAGACAAAGAGACGAAAGCGTACGCGAGCTTCATGGTCGTGGGAGAGATGGGCGACGCGCTGGAAAATGGAAAAGGCTCGCTGGAGGAGTTCGACAAGGCGGTCGCTGCGCACCTAAAAGATTACCCGGATTTCAAAATGAACCCGCGCTTGGAGGCTTCGGTGAAGACACGCAAGACGCAGGCGGAATTGAAGACGAAGCCGTTCGATTTGAAGTTCACGGCGACCGATGGCACCGAGGTTGATTTTGCCAAGCTCCGCGGGAAAGTCGTGCTCATCGACTTTTGGGCGACTTGGTGCGGACCTTGTGTGGCAGAGGTTCCGAACGTCGTCGCGACTTACAATAAGCTGCACGACAAAGGCTTCGAAATTGTCGGGATCTCGCTCGATTCGGAGAAGGACAAGCTCGACGCTTTCGTGAAGAAAAATGCGATGCCGTGGCATCAGTTCTTCGACGGCAAAGGCTGGAAGAATGAAATCTCCACAAAGTTCGGCATCAACAGCATCCCCGCGATGTGGTTGGTGGACAAAAAGGGAATGGTGATCTCCACCAACGCCCGCGAAGACCTCGAGGGCAAAGTTGTAAAGGCGCTCGCAGAATAGAACTCTGCGTTATGCGTTTCATTTCTGCCGCTCTGATTCTGGCGTTCGCGCCGGTCCTTTCAACTCACTCTCAAGACAAGCCTGTTCCGGCGGTCGCGGAAGACGAGACCCCGGAGGACCTTCTGGAGCGGATCGACACGCTGCTCAACGACGACGGCCCAACGGAGGTTGTGGACGAAGAGCAGATGCGGGAAATTTTGAAAAAAACCATCACGGGCGTGGACGCGTTGGCGAAGAAGTTTCGCAAGCAATTCCCCGAGCATCCGCTGCGCTGGCAGATTCGCTTTCACGAAGCGATGATGTTGACGATGCGGAAGGAAGCCGGAATGAAGGTCGCGGCGGATGCAACGCCGCTGCCGATTTTTGACGAAATCCTCGCCGCCCCGGATGCCCCCGCAGATGTGAAAATGAGCACGGGGATGACACGACTGGAGTTTCTCTCGGCGGAAGTCTTTGAGCGCCGGTTGCCCGTGGAGAGTTGGGAAAAGGACGCCAACGCTTTCCTGAAAGCGAACCCGGAATTCCCCGATGCGCCGGTGATTGCGGAGATGAATGTGGAGGTCGTGGAGGAATTCGCGCCCGACCGGCTCGACGCGCTTTTGACTGGATTTGCCGCGAGCAAGATTCCAGCGATCGCCGAACTCGCTCGTGAAAAACAGGCCGAGGTGAAGTTCAAAGCAGACATGAAAGCGAAGCCGCTGGAGCTCAAATTCACAGCGCTCGACGGCCGGGAAGTGGACATGGAGAAACTGCGCGGGAAGGTCGTGGTGGTGGACTTTTGGGCGACATGGTGCGGGCCGTGCATGGCGGAATTGCCAAACGTGCTGAGGGCTTACGGGGACTTGAAAGAGAAGGGTTTCGAGATCGTCGGCATCTCTCTCGATGAAGACAAAACCGAGCTGGAAAAGACCATCAAGCGCCGGAAAATTGCCTGGCCGCAATACTTCGATGGCACAGGCTGGGACAACAAAATCGCCAAGCGCTTCGGCGTGACGGCGATCCCGTCGATGTGGCTCGTGAACAAGAAGGGCCTCGTCGTCGATATGAACGTCCGTGGCGACTTGAAGGAGAAAGTAGAGAAGCTCCTTGCAGAGCCGGCCGAGTAGGCAAGTTAGCCGTCAGCTGACGGCAAGCCACCGTGCTTGTTGGCGGTGATTGGTGATTTGTCGCAACCGGAAAAACCGTCCCTACACGCTTGCGACAAATCACAAATCACCATTCACAAGTCACAGCCGATAGACACGGCGACTTGCCAATCTCCGTTGGCCGGCAGAGCTCTACTTCACCTCGCTCAGTTTCACAGGCGCACCGCCGCGTCGCGCGCTCTCATCCGCAGCGGACATGAAGGCGTGCATTTCCAGCGTTTCTTCCATGTCCACGGGCGGCTTTCCCGTTTGCAGGAACTTCACGATTTCCGCCACGAGTGGCGCGTAATCATCGCCGCCGCTTTTTTGCTCCGCGAAGGTCTTGCTCCCGAACAGCGTGACTTTGTGCGGCAGCGCCTTGGTGCGCAGGCCGACGAGCGTCCCGGTCCGACCACCGCTCCATTGGCCGACGACGACATCGGTGTCGGCGGTTTTTGTCCGTGTCACGCTTTCGCAACCTTTTCCCAGCGCGGTGTAGAGCGCCTCGGTGGGGTGAATCCCATACCAATAAAAATCAGGATGCGTCGGCTCCAAATGCGCCGGGCCATACGAAATCGCGCCGCGGATTTCCCCGACGTCCGTCGCCATTAGTTCGCGCATGGAGACATACCAGCGATACGCGCTGCCCGTCCAAACCGGCACGCCAGCCTCCTTCGCCAGCCGGGCGATTTCCCGGGCATCGGCCAGCGAGCCGGCGAGCGGTTTGTCGATAAAGAGCGGCTTTTTTGCAGCAATCACGGGCTTTGCCTGCGCGAGATGCGGGCGTCCGTCCACGCTCTCGATGAGCACCGCATCCACATCCGCACACATCGCTTCGATGGAT
>JAYTMG010000779.1:0-1610 GCA_043728745.1 Verrucomicrobiaceae bacterium | reverse complement strand
ATGCTTGAAGTTCCGGAGGAACAGCTTTCTGAGCTCGGCGTAATTACCCGCTCCAGCTCGCGCCCGAGCACCATTCGCCCGGATTCCGTGCCCGAAGTGGTTGCAGTGCCCGAGGAACCGAACCCGGAAGAATCGGGCGGCATCGGATGGATTACCGCTGCGATCATTTTGACGACCTGTTGCGCAATCGGCGGACTCATTCTTTGGAGGCTCCAGCAGGACCGCTCGCTGGACGCTTTGATTCAAGCCGAGAGCGGCGTTGAGCAATCCAGTCCTGCCGCCGAGCAAGTCGAATGGAAGCCGGGGAGCCCCGTCGTCGCAGTCTCGCCGATCTCCACAAAACCTATTCAAGTCGATGAAAAGACTGCGGCTTCAAAATTGGGAGCCGAATTCACCTTGCCGCCCGAAGCCGATACGCGGGAGTTTCGCACCTTGGTTGAGCGTCGCGATCGGCTCTTCAAACTCGCTGAATCCCGGCTCGAAAAAAACAGCGGAGGAGAAGCATTCGACATTCTCAAGCAAGCGGCCCTAGTAGCTGCAATCGCCAGCCGCAAGAGCGGCAACCATCCGGCACACCTGCACCGCGAGGCCGAAATCCACCGCACGCTGGGGCAACTCTCCACCAAGTATTCCACCTCTGCGGAAGGGCGCGAACATCTCGAAAAAGGTCGGCTGTTGATTGAGCAGATACGAGCCAAGGGAGATATCGGCGAGGACGCCGCGCGCCTCTCCGCCGAGGTCGAGACATCGCTGAAGAAGCTTCCTAAATAGTGACGGTCTCACGGCTTTCGTGACAGGCCGGTAGCATTCCTGTTGCCCGAATGTCACAACCTCTAGCTTGCGCGGTACAGAGTCTATCCTAACGTGGCGGTAGATTTCATGACGAAAACACCAAGCAAAAAAATTCTGGTCGCCGACGATGAGGAAGATGTCCTCGCTCTCGTCACCAACAGCCTGAAATCGGCTGGCTACGCTACACTGAATGCCGATGACGGGCCATCCGCCCTCGCCAGTGCGCGGGAGCACATGCCCGCCCTCATCGTGCTCGACCTCATGCTTCCCGGCATGAGTGGCCTCGAAGTCTGCAAGGCTCTCAAGTCAGACTCCGGCACCAAGCACATTCCCATCATCATGCTCACCGCAAAATCCGACGAGGTCGATCGCATCCTCGGATTCGAGTTGGGCGCGGATGACTACATGACGAAGCCCTTCTCGCCGCGCGAACTTGCGCTCCGCGTGCAAAGCGTCCTCCGCCGCACGAACGCACCGCCAGAAGTCGCCGACATCCTCAAGCTCGGCGACATCTCCGTGGATCGGGTCCGCCACCAAGTCAGCCTTCGCGGCAAGGAAATCGAGCTCACGGCCACCGAGTTCAAGCTCCTCTCCACGCTCATCGAGCGGCGTGGACGTGTGCAAAGCCGCGATGTCCTTCTCAACGACGTGTGGGGCTACGAAAGCGCCATCGACACACGCACCGTCGATACCCACGTCCGCCGACTCCGCGAAAAACTGGGCAAATCCGCCGACTGCATCGAGACCATCCGCGGGTTCGGGTATCGGATGCACGACCTGTAACGCAGCCTCGCCAAGCGGCGTTACATTTTCATATC
>JAYTMG010000778.1:0-16269 GCA_043728745.1 Verrucomicrobiaceae bacterium | reverse complement strand
AGCTGGGACGGTGAAAGGTTTCGTGCATCTCTCTTCGACATTCTCAAATCATAGCTTGTTCCAAGTCTATGTCACTACTTTTAATCGCCGAGGTAATATTGGAAAGTGCTCAGCAGCCCTGCGTGTGGATAAAATCCCGTGGCGGAATCTTGGTTGTCGCGCTTGTCGCGCCCGATGAGCGCTTTGATCTTCACCGGCACGTACTCGAACGGATCGTCTGCGTTCTTAAACGTTGATTTCAACTCATCGAAAACGCCGTAGCCGCGTGCGGAGTAAGGCGTGACCATGATGTAGTCCGCTGTGACAACTTCGGTGAATGGGCGCTCGTTCCGAACGATATATTCAATGAGTCGCATCGGCTCGCCTTGGATCGCCTTGCGGTAATCGTCCGCCAGTTTGTAGCCCGCTTTCGTCCGCTCTTTTTCGTCTGTGATGTGGCTCAGGTCGTATTTCTGATACCAAAGCCGCGTCTTTTCGAAGTGATCGTAGGTCAGGACATTTTCCGCATTGTCGTCCAGCCCGATGGTCAGAAACACGTCGTTAAACGCCTCTCGCAACCGCTCGTAAAATGCATCCTCCTTCATCACGGCATCGAGCACCGCAGACAACGACTTCAGTCCTTGCGCGGAAACCGCCGCCGTCTCCGCTTCCGTGGGCAACCGGCCTGCGAGCGAAAGAGTCACGCGCCGGAGCAGTCTGCGATCATCAAGCATCAGCACCCCTTCGAAAAATGGTGCTGCATTCACTTCCTCGACAAACGACGACGGCGGCGTGGCTCCCTTGGGCGAATTCACGCTGCGCACAAAGTCCGCGAGGATGCGGTAGCCCGCAGAATCCGGCATCAGGACGGTCTCGCCTTCGTGGTCCAATTTGCCCGACGCCTTCAGCAAAAGGCGCGAATCATTGCCATCCATCACGCGCGCCATTTTTGAAAATGCCTCGCGATTTGCACTCATTGCTGCGGATTGATCCGAAGCCGGAACCTTCGTCAAATCGCGCAGAATAAATTTGCTGTCCTCAGCATCGCCACCGGCTTTGTGGCACTTCACGCAATCTCGTGCGCCAACCTTCGGCCAGACCTCCGCGGCAAAGGAGTTTCCAGCTTCACATCCCACATATGACTCCCCGCAAATCCCCGCTGGGACCATCCAACTTGCCAACGTAATAGCGGAGAAAGCGACGAACGTTCTGGATGGATGAAAAGTTTTCAAGCGGGTGTGCATCGGGACGATCCACTTGCGCTTGGTTCCTTGTAGGAAAACGGCGACGGCGAGCCCGGACGGAGCCGCGCTAAATGAGCCCGCCGAGCTTGCGCCCGACCCAATATGCGACGAACGCGGCGAGCAATCCGGCGCACCAAAACGGGTGGCACCACAGACGTAGCCGCAGCTCGTCGGGCTTGCGTTCGGGCAGGAGTGAGAGGCTGTTCACAAGCTGTGAAAGCTCGGCGGGTGGGTGAAACTTGCCTTGCGTGAGCGCGCTGATTTCGCGGAGCACGTCGAGCTTCGCGGGAAGGCCCTCTTTTTCTAATGTGGGGACGCTCACTTCGAGCGTGGTTTTCATTTGGCGTCCGGCGGTTTCGCTGGCGATTTCGAGTTCGTATTTGCCGCCTTCGCGCGGGATGAATGGGCCGGTGTAAACTCCCCATTCGGGGTCTTCGTTGACTAGCTCGATTGTCTCGGTCGTGCCATCGGGGGCTTTGGCGATGACGGTGACTTTGCCGCTGGTGACAGGCACGCCGAGCTTGTCCATGACGGTCGCATTCAGCCGCACTTTGTCGCCGCGCCTCGGCTGTTCGGGGCTGTAGAAAAAGCGGATTCCTTCTTCCTGCGCGAGGTGGCGTTGATGCGACATCCAGCGCACGACTTGGCCCCAGAATCGGTAGTGGTATGTGTCCTCCACGCCCTTGCGCCAGCGCCACGCGGCGTCGGTGCCCATGTATAATACTTTGCCGTTTCCAGCGGCGCGCGTGACGAGAAGCGGGATGCGCCCGCTTTGATTCCGTGCGGCTTCGTGGACCGCGAGCACTTCCGCGCCGCCCTTCGCTTTGACCACGGGCGCGTACCAGTAAAAGCCGGGCAACCCGCGCCACACGGCTTGGTTTGCGCTGGGGTCTGTCGCGAGCATCGTGAGCCAGTGATTGAGGCCGCGCGTGGATAGTTCGAGACGAGCTTCCGCACCGCTGACGATGCCGATTCCTTTCGCAAAATCTGTCTCCACCGGAATGAGGTCGGCGAGCGCCGTGCCTTCGAGCGTTTTCTGTCTTCCGAGTGGTCCGGGCAGGAAGACGAGCCCGCTCGCTTGTTGCGTGACGAGGCCGGCGAGCATCGTGGCTTGCTCAGGAGTGAGCTGGCCTTGCGCGACGCCGACATCGCCGAGAAAAACGACATCGTAGCCCTGCAAATCTTCCTTCTTCGTGGGGAATTCCGGCAAGTAGCCGACGCCTTCGCCCATGCCGATTTGCGGGTGAAAAAGAATGGTGTTCACGACCACGCTCGGGTCGCGCTGGAGGGCGTTGCGCAGGTAGCGAAATTCCCAGCGCGGCTGCGAATCGACGACGAGAACTTTGAGCGTTTCCTTGCGCACAGCGAGCGGAAATGTGCGCTCGTTATTGAGCGGGAAAACGTCTTCGCGCTCGACCGGGAGCGTCACTTTGAAATCGCCCGCGCCTTCATTCTGCGGGGTGAAGACGATCATCTCCTGCATCTGCGCCATCGCGGGGAGCGTCACTTTTTTCGAGCCTGTCGCGCCGCCGGGTCCGCTAATGCTGATGGTCGTCTTTACCTCGCGCGGCAAACGGTTTTGCAGCGTGACGACGACGCTCACGCGCTCATTGATCAGCGCGTAACTCGGCGCGAGCACGCTGAGGACTTCGACATCCGGCAGATACGTTTCGCTGCCGACGCCGATGGTGTAAATCGGGACTTCCTTCCGCGCCAAAGCGGTCGCTGCGGTGATGGGGTTTTCGCCGAGATTGCGGTCGCCATCCGTGAGCATCACGACGGCTCGCAGGTCGCTGTATTGCTTGAGCGCGCGGTCGAGCGGCGTGTTGAGGTCGCTGCCGATTTGCGTTTCTACGTCGAGCGATTTTGGGTCGTCGGGCGGTGTGGAAAATGGCTCAATGGTGACGTTGTAGCGCTTCGTCAGCGGCTCCCAAAATTTCGCATCCACCTGCTGCTTGAGCCACGCCTCGCGAGTCGATGTGTCCTTTTCGCCCGTGAGCACATCCTTGGTTTTCATGCTGCCCGAGCCGTCCCACAAGACGACAACGCGCGGCTGCTCCGAATGCTTCGCGAGCACCACGCGCTCAGGCTTCAGCAGCGTCACCGCGACGGCGATGGCGATGAGCAAGCGGAGCAAATGCAGCGCAACATGCCAGCCATCCGAGCCCTCGCGTTTGAGCGAGCGGAAGAAAAACCAAACGCTCGCGGCGAGGAATGCAGCGGCTGTAGCGAGCGCCCACGGTGCGGTGTTGAATTGCCAGCCTTCGGTCATAGCTCGTAGTGAACGCCTCCGAGCCGCGGAATCACGCCGCCAAGCGTGGCGCGGTGAATGGTGACTCCCGGTGTATCGAACCATTTTACCGAGCCATCGGGAGCGAGGAATACAACGCCGGGTTCGACGTTCGCCTCGGTAGCATCGGTCATCGCTGCCTCCGCTGTCAGAGCGAGAGCGAGCCACTGTTGCTTCAATTCGGGCGGTTGCATTTTTGCACCCATCTCCAGCAACGCCTTGGGCTCAATGCTCGCGTTGCGGCGCATTTGCTCAAGCAGAAGCGTCGGAGTGAAACCGGGGTCTTTCGCACATGCCGCCCAAATCACCGCGTGTAGCGGTATTGCGCCATGCGTGATGATGTCCACCAAGTCCCTCGTTTCGCTTCGTGCGCCCATTGCGAGCGCTTTGTTTGTTAATGCGTCGAAGAGGTGAAGTTTCCAAGCGAGTATCGGATCGCGCTCGACGGGAAAAAACCGCCAAGCAGCATCAAGCGCCCAGTCGAGCTTCACTAATTCGTCACCACGCGTCACCCAAGCTCGGCGAAATGTTGGAGTCCACAGTTTTCGTTCTACCCCGAAACCCGCCACTAAGAGGCTGGCGCAATCGGCTTCACTTGCTGACAGAACAGAATCCTCGGCATCGTGGAAAATATCTATGTCGTTGCTGAATCGGGGAGACTCCTCACCAGCGTTCAGTGCGATGCCGCCTGCAACGTGGCTGTCCACGCTGCGATTCGCGGCAATCACTCGCAATACCTCACTTTGAAATGGCGTTAGAGGCATTGTTGGATTTGGGAAGCTGCGTCCCAAGCCGCACGGTCGCCATGCTGCCGCAGACGGCGTATGACCAGTTGAACATCACCTATGTCACCCAGTGGCGCGTCCTTTACGCGGAACCAAAAGCAGCCAGCGTGTTTCTGCAACGCCGCTCTCGCCATCGCAATGGCAGCGGCGGGTGCTGGACGTGTGTCGGTTGGATATGCGGATGTCATGTCCGATTGATAGCGGAAGATGGGGTGGGCTTCACGCAATAGTTTTGGTGAGTCGGCGACTTCACGCGACAACCTCCTCGCGCTTCACCTTCGGTTTCGGCTTTTGCGGGATGAGCGCTTTGCTTGTGGCGAGCAGCATCTCCAGCGTCATGAAGAGCATCGTCGCCATGATCATGATGGGCCAGATTTCGCTGGTGAGGCGGTCGGCTTTCATCGTCGCTGCGCCGGTGAGGGCGTCTAGTTTGGCGTTGGGGAGCAGTTTTTTAATGGCGTCGGCGTTTAGGAAATCGGCGGTGTCTTCGCTTTCGGCGCGGTTTAGGGCGATGAGGCGGTCGGCTTTTTTGTAAACTCCGGCGTGCCAGCGTGGGTCGCGGCGGCGGTCGGTTTCTACGGCGGTCCAGGTGTCTTGCGGCTGCCAGTCGCCGACGATGGCGATGGTGGGCGGGCCGAGGCGCGTGCCGCCTTGCGCTAGGAGCCGCTGCATCATGGGCAGGAGGACGAAGCCGTCGCTAAACGAGCCCCACTCGGGGTCGGGCGCGGTGGCGCAGGCGAAAATGTGGCCGCTGCCGATTTGCTGGCCGATGAGGAACGGCTGGCCGTCGGTGAAGACGCCATAGACGTGCGCGGTTTCGCTGGCGATGCGGCCCACTTGGCGGCGGGAAATTTCGAGTCTCGCGAGGGGGAGCGAGGTGCCGTTGTCGGTGCGGGCGAGCGGGCCGTCGAGTTCGTCCCAGCTCACGACGCGGAACGGCTCTTTGCCGTTCTCGGCTGCGCCCCATGTGATGCCGAGCGGGCCGTTGCCGCTATCGCCGCCAGCGGGGAGCGCGAGGAGCACGCCGCCGCTTTCCACGAATGCTTGGAGCTGCTTGGACACAGCGTCAGCGGGCGGCGGGCCTTGCCAGACGATGAGCGCGGCGTCCTTCCATTTGAGGTCGCCGATTCGCGCTTGGGGGAAAAGTTCGGCGGTGCGGTCGGTGCGCGTTTTGTCGGGCGCGGCGGCGAAGGCGATGCGTTTCGCGCCGGGTAAATCGCTGACGATTGCGGCGTGGAGCGGGACGGGTGTGCGGTAGGTGAAATAGGCGGCGTTGTCCCCGAGATTTTCGTCGGCGGGTAGCTCGTATTTTCCCCAGCCGCCGCCATCGGGGAGCTTGGCGATGTCGTATTTCACGGCCTCGCGGCGGATGGCGGAATTGAGCACGAGGTCGCTCTGGCTCGTCGCGCCGTCGCGGGTGATTTTGAGCGGGAAAGTGCCCGTCGCGCCGCCACTGCGCGTCTCCAGCGAGACGGCGAGCGTGCCTTTTTCTGGCGCTGTTTTCGATGGGCGAAACTCAGCGGCTTTCACCGCGATGGAGAGGTTCGTGCCGGGCGCGGAGGAGAGGTCGAGCAAGCGGATGTGCGTCTCGGGCAGGCCGGTGAATCGCGCTGCGATGTCCTGCCACTCAGCGCTGTCGTCGCGCCAATTGCTCTTCTGCAAATCACTCGCCAGCCACACTTCCGCGCTGCCGGGTTTGTTTTTAATGAGATACGCCAGCGCCGTGCGGAACATCGCGGGGATGTCGGCGGCAGTGTCGGTGGCTTCGGCGGTTTGGAGGGTGTCGAGGGTTTTCAAATCGGCGACTTCCAGCGGTGCGCGGAGGACGTTTTCGATGAAGACGAATCGGCTGCCGATACTGTCTTTCGCCGCTTCCGTGAGCAGCGCGATGGCTTGCTGACGCTTGCTGTCCTGTCGGTCCGTGGCGACGCGGGCCTCCATGCTGGCGGAGCGATCCAGCATGACGATGATGACCTCCGGCGCACCGCCCGCAGACTTGCCGAGGAAGCCACCGGTTTTCGGCCGCATCATGGCCCAGATGAGAAAGAGCACGGCCAGCGCGCGGAAAAGCAGGAGGATGTATTGCCGGAGCTTGGCGCGTTTCGTCGCGGCCTTGTTGGCCTTCAGGAGGAAATACATCGCAGCCCATTGCACCGTTTTGTAACGGAGCCGGTTGAGCATGTGGATGATGATCGGCAGGAGGCAAAGAGCGAGGAGCCACAAGGACCATGGTTGGAGGTAAGTCATGGTCGGCGGGATGCGAGTGTAACGAGCCAAGGAGCGGCGGCATTCCTGCCGCCGTCAACAAAACGCGAAGCGGATATTTTTTCGGGTGTTGAGCGCTGGGAAGATTGGGCGCTTCGCGCTGTGGCTACGGCGGCAGGAATGCCGCCGCTCCTTGGCGCGCTTACGCTCGCATTCTGGCGTCGGCGCATCATCTTCCCCCTTTCTTCGACTGCCGTATCCGTTGCAGCATAAATTGCGTGAGCACGCCCTCGAACGACTGGTCGAGATACGTGAGGTGGTAGTCCACTTGGAATTGCGTGCAGCCGTGCTTCATTGCGGCGAGGTAATCGTTCACGGCTTCGCGGTAGGCGTCTCGGATGACGGCGGGATCGGTGATGAGGTCGGCCCCGTTTTCCATGTCCACGAACCGCACCGGGCGTGTGAAATCAAAGTCGTATTCCTGCCGGTCGAGCAGGTGGAAAATGGCGAGGTCGTGTTTGTAAAAGCGGAGGTGTTTGAATGCGTCGAGCAGTTCGCCCGGCTCGGCGAAGAAGTCGCTGATGATGACCACGAGCGCCCGGCTGCGCATCCTCTCGGCGAAGTCGTGGAGCGTTTGGACGATGTTCGCTTCGCCCGATGGCTTTGCTTCTTCGAGCAATTTGTAGAGCTGCCGGAGGTGCGACGATGTGTTTCGCGGTGCGAGGTCCACGGCTTTCTCCGAAAACGCCGTGAGCCCCACGGCATCGCCTTGATGGACGAGCAAATGCGCGAGCGTCGCAGCGAGCCGCCGTGCGTAGTCAAAGCGCGTCATGTGGTCGGCGGATTGAAACTTCATCGAAGCCGAGGTGTCCACGACGAGGTAGCAGCGGAGGTTCGTGTCGGCTTCGAATTCACGGATGAAGTATTTGTCCGTGCGGGCGAAGACGCGCCAATCGAGGAATTTCAGGTCGTCGCCTGGCGCATATTTGCGGTACTCCGCAAACTCGACGGAAGCACCGCGAGTCGCCGAGCGATGCAAGCCGGTGACGCTGCCGAGCATGGGCGTGCGGACGGCGAGTTGCAGCCGCGAGAGGCGGGCGATTACGGCTTGATCTAAAAAGTCCATGCGTGAAATGACGAATGACGAACACGCCCGGTGCTACGCAATGGGTTCAGAGTCATTTCTGAATCCCTCCGCTTTTGAGTTTTCGGGCTGCGCGTTCGATCAGCTTCTTTAGGTGGGTGCGATGACACAGTGATTCGTCTTCGCAGTAGCAGCCGACGCTGATGGGAGTGCGTTGGGCCATTGCTGCGAGCAGGTCAAGAGCTTGTCGGCTTTCGTGCTTATTTAGTAGCTCACGTTCGTAGAGATCACAGAACTCACGGTGGGTGATCTTCCCGCGTTTGTTGCGTTGGCGCAGTTTCTTACTCGGCGCGAGCAACCGGAACCAGACATCAAACGATTTGCGCCATCTCTTTTTGGGAGCATAGAGCGGAGGATTGCGGGTGGTGCCGATACGGAGTCCCTCTCCGCGTTTTGGGTCATCGCTGTATCTAAAGGTGCGGAGTTTCAGCGGATTCTTTGGAGCTAGTTGCGCCTTGCAGCGGCGAAGGATGTTGGCTGGCACTTCCCAAAAACTTTGCGCTCCAGAGCATTCAATCGGTTTGCGCAGTGGGCGAGGATTCTCGAGAATCCATCCGTAAGAGTCGGGGTCGTGCCATTTTGAGTATTTGGTTCCCTTTTCCGCGCAGCCAACAATGTCCACGAATCCGATGATTGCGCTGAACTCCAAATCGTCCTCCGTCGGGCGTAATGCGCCGCGCGGAAACTTATCCGAATCATGGCGAGTTGCGGATGCGTGAATGGCGATTGTTTCACCTTTTTTGAGGGTTCGCTGGTTGCGGTTTTCGATGTCTTTACCCCCGTAAATCACCGACCAAGCCCACGGTTGCTGAAGGCTGAGCGCCTTCATGACTTCGGGCTTTCATTCGTCATTCGCCATTCGTCATTCGTCATTTTTCACCCCTCCGTCTCCTTCATCACCCGCCGGATGATCTCCGCCGAGTCCACGCCTTCGCTTTCAGCGTGGAAATTCACCAAGATACGATGTGCGAGCACTGGCTCGGCTACGGCTTGCACGTCTTCGAGGCGGGCGAGGTAGCTGCCTTGCAAAACAGCGCGCGCTTTGGCTCCGAGCACGAGGTACTGCACGGCGCGGGGGCCGGGGCCCCACATGACCCATTTTTTTACCCAATCCGGCGCTTCGACTTCTTTCGGGCGGCATTTGCGGACGAGCTTGACGACGTATTCATAGACGTGCTCGGGGACGGGGACTCGGCGGACGATGTCTTGAAACATGAGGATGTCTGCGCCGGTCATGATTTTTTCCAGCGCGGGGACGCTGGCTCCGGTAGTGGCTTTGGCGATTTGGAGCTCTTCGGCGGCGGTGGGGTAGCCGACGTTGATGAGGAACATGAAGCGGTCGAGCTGCGCTTCGGGCAAGGGATACGTGCCTTCTTGTTCGATGGGGTTTTGCGTGGCCAAAACGAAGAATGGCTTTTCGAGCACGAAGCGGTGTTTGCCGGCGCTGACGACTTGCTCCTGCATGGCTTGCAAAAGTGCGGCCTGCGTTTTGGGCGGGGTGCGGTTGATTTCGTCGGCGAGGACGATGTTTGCGAAAACGGGTCCTTTAATGAACTCAAACTGCCGGCGTCCGGTGTCGGTGTCCTGCAAAATCTCGGTGCCGGTGATGTCGCTCGGCATGAGGTCGGGCGTAAACTGGATGCGGCTGAAGTTGAGCTGCATCACATCGGCGAGTGAGTGGATGAGGAGCGTCTTCGCGAGGCCGGGGACGCCCATGAGCAGGGCGTGGCCGCGTGCAAAGATGCACGTGAGCAGTTTTTCGACGACGTGGTTTTGGCCGATGATGACCTTGCCGATTTCAGCGCGGAGTTTTCCGTAAATGTCGCGCAGTTTGTCGATGGCGACTACGTCTGCTTCCTGGGCTGCTGGAGAGGGGGTGGTGTTGGTTTGCATGTGTTTGTGTTTAGCCGGACTCGGCGACGTAGGACAAATGAACAGACGGAAATGTTCACGCTTAAAATGTAGAAATAAATGGCAACCTTGGGTGAACAAATGGTTGAACTCCTTGTCGCATAGCGGAGGATAGTCCTTCCCGACTGCCATCTTTGCCATGAAATCACTCCTGCTCGCTTTCGCTGCTTTCTTTTTGCCAGCGTCTCTTTTTGCCGCCGCGCCTACGCTCGGCAATGCAACGGCTACCGTTTTGGCCGGTGCGATGGCGGATGTGACGGGGACGGTTTCGGGCGATGGTGTGGATACGACGGTGACGGTTCGCTTCGGAAAAGATACGACTTACGGTGCGACGATGGCGGCGACGCTGCCGGCTGCGGGTGCAAATGTGCCGTTCACGATTACGCTGAGCGGGCTGGAGTTGGGGGCGGTGTATCACTTCCAAGTCGTGGCGAGCAACGGAACAGCTCCGGATGCGGTGACTGCGGATGGGACGTTTACGATTCCGGCGCTTGCTCCAGTGGTGACGGTCCCGACTCCGGTTGTCACCAGTAACGCTGCGAATATTACCGCTCTAGTGACTTCGAACGGGGCACCGACGACGCTGCGTCTGCAATACGGCGAGACGACTGCGTATGGGACAGATGTTGTGCCGCCGGGGCCGTTCTCCGCAGGGCGTGTGAATGCTCCTTATACTTTTGCACTCACGGGGCTGAAGTTTGCGACGACTTACCATTATAAAGTGGTGGCGACAAACGGGGTCGATCCCGCCGCCGATACTGGCGATCTCACGTTTATGGTCCCGGCGGAGAAGCCGGCGATTGTGACGCCGACGGTGAATGTGGTGTCTTCGACAAAGGCGATCATCACGGCAAACGTCACGGCGAAAGGTGCGGATACCACGGTGAGGGTTTTGTACGGTACAACGACTGCGCTCGGTTCCGAGGCCAACGCGACGATTACAGTGCTTGCGGCGGAGGCCAAGAATGTGGAGATCACGCTCGATGGGCTGACGAAGGCGGACTATTTTTACAAGGTGGAGGCCACCAATTCGGAGGGGACGACCACGGCATCTGCACCGGTCACGGGTTCCGTGTTCACTTTTAAGGTGCCGCAAGCGCCGCAAGTTACGGCAACCGCGACAGCGTTGGCGAACTCCGCCACGGTGAAGGCTTTTGTCACTTCGCACGGGGACTTTGTAAAGCTGACGCTGGCTTATGGACTGACGACTTCGTATGGCACGACGAAGGAAATCACCGGGATTGAGGACGATGCGGTGCAACTTGAAAAGGTGTTTGAAATCGCCGATCTGGTCCGCGGTAAGACCTATAATTACCGCCTTACCGCAGTGAATGCCGGCGGGACAGCGACCACAACAAACGCCACATTTGTCACAGGCACGAACAATTCGCCCGTGGCCAATGAGGACATCGTTCAAACCAAGGGCAGGAACGCGATCACGATCGATGTGCTCGCGAATGACACGGACAAAGACGCCGACAAACTGACCATTGTGCGAGTGTCGCAGCCCCGGCGCGGGACCGCAGAGATTTCTGGCACGCAGGTTCTTTATACGCCGGGCGAAAACTTTGCCGGGACGGATGAGTTTACGTATTCGATTTCCGATGGCCAGACTGGTGCCGCTATTGGAAGAGTGACGATTCGCGCGTTGCAGGTGGCGATTGATGGAGTGAACAGCGCGATCATTAAAAACGAGAATGGCGACGCTGCGGGAGCTTACAAAATTATCGGGACGGCAGGGGGGAAATTTACCGCACGGGTGAGCATCGGGGGCGAAAATTCGGTGGTCACCGGGCAGTTGGATTCGGATGGGAAATTCAACACCACGCTGGCAAATGGAACCAATGTGAGCTTTTCGGTAAAAGAGAACGGCGCTTCGAATTCGATCGTTGCGGATTTTGAGCGAGCGGATGGGAAATACACGGCTGAGACGACGGTGAATGCGGTGACCGAACGTCGCCGGGCCGAACTGGCGGGCCATTATAATATCACGCTCCCCGCTCCGGGCACGACGACGACTGCGGGGCAAACGAGCAACGGCCTGCCGCAAGGCGCGGGGTTCATGACGATGGATGTGAAAACGTGGGGCGGCGTCAGCGTGCGCGGCGTCCTCGGTGACGGTAGCAAATTCTCGTATGGCTCCACGCTTTCCGGCACGGATGCCGCCGCTGCAATCCCGATCTGGCTTTCGCCGAAAGATGCTCGTGTGAGCGGGACGGTGGCACTCGCGGGGACGACCAACGTCACCGCGACGGGAACCATGAACTGGTATCGCCCGGCTGATGACGGTGCAAAGCGGTTTGCGGATGGTTTCTTCACAAGCGTGAACGCCACTGGCGCGGCCTACACGCCGCCCGCGAAAAAGGAGCGCGTGCTCAATGCGGCCACGAATGATGCGACGATCACGCTCCAAGGCGGCGACCTTTCTGCCAACATCACACGGAATATCCAGATCGACACCCAGAGCCGGGTGCAACTCCCCAAAGGATTGGTTTCCAAGCTGACGATTTATCCGGCCAAGGGAACTTTCGCGGGAACCTTTGAGCATCCTTTGGACGGCGACCGGCGGACTTTTCAAGGCGTGCTCCTGCCCAATCAAAATGTGGCGACTGGAGTGTTCACGGGCCGGACGCAGACTGGGACTGTGAGGATTACTCCCGGTGCGACTGCGGTAGTCGCGCCGCCTGTTCAGCAGCCCGGCAATGGGAATGGGAATGGTGACGGCAATGGAACGGGGAATCCAGGAGTGAACTTGGGGAACGGCGGCCTCAACTTCGGAAACTAAACGCTGACTCCGAGCCCCGGACCATCGGGGAAAACCGCGTGCCCCTTTTCCATGCGCACTCCGCTTGTGGGATCGCTGGCGAGTAGCGCGGCACCGTCCATATCGACGGCATCGAGCAACGGCAGTAGTTGCGCGAGTGCGGAAATGGCCACGCTGCTTTCGATCATGCAGCCCGCCATCACGCGCAAGCCGAGCTCGCGAGCCCGTGTAATCATGCGCCGCGCTGGTGTGAGGCCGCCGGCTTTCGTGAGTTTGATGTTGATTCCGTGGAAGCAGCTCGCGCATCGCTCGACGTCGGCAAACGTCTGGCAGCTCTCGTCGGCGATAAGGGGCAGCGGGCATTCGCGATAGACGCGCGCCATTTCCGCCCAAGCGTTTGCGGGCAGCGGCTGCTCGATGAACTCGACGCCCAGCGTAGCGAGCTCCGGCGCGAATGCGAGCGTCTCTTCCGCTGTCCAGCCAGTGTTTGCATCCACGCGGAACGGCGCACTCGTGTGACGGCGCAGCTCGCGCATTACGCCGAGATCGTCCGGGCCGCCGAGCTTGATTTTATAGACCGGCCAGCCTTCGGCTTCGCGCAGTTTCGCGGACATTTTTTCCATGGAATCCAAGCCGATCGTGAAATTGCTCGCCGGTACGTTTGCGATGTCGAGCCCCCAGAGCTTCCAGACGGGCGCGCCGAGTTGTTTTCCCCAAAGATCGTGCGCCGCAATATCGACCGCGCACTGCGCAAACGGATTCGCGCTCAGACGTGGCGCGAGCATTTTCCATAAGTCTTCCGGGCTGGTGAACTCGTGGTGTTCCAAATCGATCGCCGCATTTGCCAAATCCGCAGCGATGTTCTGCACGGTGAATTGCGGATATGCGAGTGATGGAGCCGCCTCGCCGTATCCGACGAGCCCGTCACTGTGCAGCTCGACGAGCAGATTGTGCTTCGATGTGAGCGTGCCGTGCGCCGTGGTGAACGGGTGACGCAACGGCAAATAAAGATCGCGGACAACGAGACGCATCCCGCTTTTTAACGTGCCGACGCGCGAAGTCGAATGCTTGCGCTTAGTGCGTTGTTCGGCCATTTCGGAGGCGATGATTCATCCGACCGCCATCATTCATCCATCCGCGCAACTTGGGAAAGACGTGAGCGTCGGGCCGTATGCCATCATCGAAGGTGCGGCGATCATCGGTGAAAGCTGCTCGATTCAGGCCCACGCGGTCATCGGCGCAAACGTCGTCATGGGGAAAAATAATACGATCGGCTACGGTGCGATCATCGGCGGGGAGCCGCAGGATTTCTCATTCAAGCCGGAGGTGAAAAGCCGAGTCGTCATCGGCGACAACAACCGCATTCGGGAATACTGCACGCTGCACCGAGGCTCGCGAGACGGCTCGGATACAGTGGTAGGGAGCGATTGCTTCCTCATGGGCGGCACGCATCTCGCGCACGATGTCCGCATTGGAAACCACGTCATCACCGCGAATAACGTGCTGCTCGCCGGGCATGTGAGCATCGGCGATCGCGTCTTCCTCAGCGGCGCGGCGGCAGTGCATCAGTTCATCCGAATCGGCACGCTGGCCATCTGCCAGGGCGGCTCCGGCTACACGAAAGATCTCCCGCCGTATGTCATCGGTGCGGATTTCAACGGTGTCGCCGGACTCAATGTCGTCGGGATGCGACGTGCGGGCCTGGATTCCGCTGCGCGCGCCGAAGTAAAGCGCGCGTTTACGCTGCTCTACCGCTCCGGGCACAATGTTCGGCAGGCTCTCGAAGAAGCCAGCACGCAGAGTTGGGGCGAGTGTGGCACGGTGTTTTGGGATTTCATCCAGTCGGGCAAAAAGAAAGGCATCTGCGACTGGATCGGGGCTCGGAAAAAGGCCGTTAGTATTGATCTGGAGTGACCGAAAGATCGTCCGCTTTCACTGCGGAAAACGAGCCGAACCACGGACGATCGTTGGACAAAGGCTTGATTGCACGCCGCAGGGCGCTAGATAGCCCGCCTCTTTTCCATGCCAACGCCAGAAGAACAGCTCGAACTACTCAAACGCGGAGCCGCGCAAATCATCTCTGAGCAAGACCTGCTCGCAAAGCTCAAGCTCGGACGCCCGCTCAATGTGAAGCTCGGTGTGGACCCGACTGCGCCCGATATCCACCTCGGCTTCACTGTCGGGCTCACGAAACTCCGCCAATTTCAAGACCTCGGGCATCAGGCGATTCTAATAATCGGAGATTTTACGGCGATGATCGGAGACCCGTCTGGTCGCTCAAAGACCCGCAAACAGCTCACACACGATGACGTGATGCGAAATGCGACCACATTCAAAGAGCAGGCGTTCAAGATCCTCGACCCCGCGAAAACCAAAGTCGTTTTCAACGGCGAGTGGTTTGAAATGATGACTTTCGAGCAGGTGATGAGGCTCAATTCACGCGTCACCATGCAGCAGATGCTCCAGCGCGAGGACTTCAAAAAGCGTATCGAAGACAAAGAGCCCGTCCATTTACACGAAATCCAGTATCCCATCATGCAAGGATGGGATTCGGTCATGATCAAGGCGGACGTCGAAATCGGCGGCACCGACCAGCTTTTCAACTGTCTCGTTGGCCGCGACCTCCAGCGGGAGGAAGGACAGCCGCAGCAAGTCGTCTTCCTGCTCCCTCTGTTGGAAGGGCTCGATGGGGTAAATAAGATGTCCAAGAGCCTCGGCAACTACGTCGGACTCTCCGAGACGCCCGAAATCATGTTCGGCAAACTAATGAGCATCACGGACAAGCTCATGGCCCGTTACTACGATCTCCTTTTGTGCGAAAGCGTCCCCGCCGACTTGCATCCAATGGAGGCGAAAAAGCAACTGGCCGCCCGCATTGTCGCTCGTTACCACGGCCAAGAAGCCGGGCAGCGCGGGCGCGATGATTTCGAGTCGCGCTTTTCAAAGAAAGATCTCTCCACCGTCGAACTCCCCGAACTCCCGCTGGCTGGCCTCCCGCCAGATATCGTGAGTATCGTCATCGCTGCATACTCGCACTGTTTTCAAGTCACCAAATCCCGCGGCGATGGGCGGCGGCTCGTCGAGCAAGGCAGCATTCAATTAAACGGAGACAAGGTCAGCGACCCCAAAGCAGCCCCCGCATTCGTCTCCGGGCAGGTCTTGAAGCTGGATAAGACAAGAAGCGTCCGCATTGCGTAAAATAAGCGTCCGCCCCGCTGCAAAAGGCAGCATTGCGGCTTCCCGAACGCCCGGTTCTCAGAGCAAATCACCCCTGTATCTCCGTTTACCCTCGCACCGACACCACTAGCGAACGGGCCGAGTCAACCATAGTAAACGCCCCATCCTCCGCCAGCTCGGAAATCGCGACTAATCAAAAGGCCGCCATACATCCAACCGCATTGCCTCAGTTCCATAACAACACAGGGGGGGGCCAGGCTATAATTCCCGGCCAAATGAAACACCCCGGCCCTAGTTGAATCACCCTATTCACCAAAGGACAGGAACGTGAAACGCGCAACGGATGCCGAAAACTGAGCTTAAAATCGCTAATGGAAGCCCGAAAAACGCACATATAGCCCCAAAAAACCGCCAAAAACGGTCCGGAAACGCCCCGCCGAAGACCGAACTCAAAAAAACTTATACCCCTCAAACCCGCATAAACACAGGCATCCGGGAGAAAAAGCAAAAGAATCATGCAGAAGTCTATTGACCAAATGCGCCCTATAGTGTGTTCTCTCCATCCGCTTACGAGTGGGGCAGTCGCCAGCAGCGACTACCGAAAACGAAAAGGGTGAAAAAGTTTCACAAAAAGTAGTTGACGGGTAAAATGAAGCTGCTAAAACGACTTCCCGCTAAGAAACGGGGGCAGTCGCCAGCAGCGACTACCGAAAACGAAATAAGTGAAGAAATTCGCAAAAAGTAGTTGACGGTGAAAAAGAAGCTGCTAA
>JAYTMG010000777.1:0-2117 GCA_043728745.1 Verrucomicrobiaceae bacterium | reverse complement strand
ATCGCGAGTGCGCTGTTGCGCGGGGCGGAGCGGGAGCTGGCGCGCTATAATCGCGGGCTGAGTGTGCTGGATACGATCATCACGCTTGCGCCGTTGCTCGGCTTGCTGGGGACGGTGACGGGGATGATGGGTTCGTTTGGGATGTTGGGCGGCGGAGAGCTGGGCGCGCCGACGGCGATCACGGGCGGCATCGCGGAAGCGCTCATCGCCACAGCATTCGGGCTCGGCGTGGCCATCACGGCGCTCATTCCTTTTAACTACCTGAACGCCCGGCTGGAGGGTGCGCGACGGGAGTTGCAGGACGCTGCGGCGCATATCGAAATCCACGCGGCGCAATTCGCAAAACCATGATTACGATTCCATCGCCACGCGGCAGCCGTCGGGCGCGCATCGAGATCATCCCGCTGATCGACATCATGTTTTTTCTGCTGGCGACATTCGTCATGGTGTCGCTCTCGATGGTGAAAAATCAGGGTATCCCGGTGCGGCTGCCTGCGGCGGCGAGTGGTCAGCCGCAGGACCGCAAAGACGCCGCGACCATCAGCGTGAGCGCGACGGGGCAGGTGTATCTCGACAAAGAGGAACTGTCGCTCGATGTGCTCTCCAAGCGGCTCGCGGCGCTGAAGGAAGCGAACGCGGAGTTGCGTGTGTTTATCAACGGAGATGAGGACGCACGGCTCGGGCTGGCCATCGAGGTGCTCGATGCGACGCGCAAACTCGGCATCACCAAAGTGGCGTTTGAGACGAGGAAAAAATGACCGCGAGCCGCGCGAGTCGTGAACGTTCGACGTGGGAATATCGCCGACGAATATGGCTGGCTGCGGTAGTGGCGCTGGCAGTGCATGGGGGGGTCTATTTTACAAATCGTCCGGCGGAATTTGTCGCAGCGCAGTTTGGGGATGACGACGGGACTGTGACGGTGGAGGTGGAACTCATCGAGCAGGCTCCGGAGCCCACACCAACGGAGCCACCGCCGACAACGCCGGAACCCGAGCCGATTGTTCCGCCAGAGCCTCCCGCGCCGGAGGCGAAGCCGGATGATGTCGCGCCAAAAGTAGAGGAATCCAAACCGGAACCCAGCGAGCCGCCGAAGCCCGCACGCCCGAGGCAGCCGACTCCCCCGCGACCGCAGGCCAGTCGTGCCGCGCAGCCCGCACCCGATGTGGTGCGAGGAAGCACCGCGGGCGCACCGAACGGAAGGGAAGGCGTCGCGAAGGGCGGTGTCACCGCGAAAGCGACGGCGCTCTTCAGCCCTGCTCCAATCTACCCCGCTGAAAGCCGCGCCGCAGGTGAACAGGGCTCGGTTTTACTCATTGGCGAAGTCGATGCGACGGGGCGCATCACCAGCGTCTCGGTGCAGAAGAGCAGCGGCTATCCGCGCCTTGATCGCGCCGCGCAGGAAGCCTTTCGGCGCTACAAACTGAAGCCCGCGATGCGCAATGGTCAGCCAATCCCATCCAAGGTCGAGAAATCATTCCGATTTGGCGTCCGGTGAATGCGATGAGATCGGGCATGGCCTTTTTCCGGTGTTCACGCGCCACGCTCGGGCGAGGCGAACGGCTTGCAAAGGGATGGCACGGTGCGCTTCAACCTGCGGAATTGAATCTTCCGTCGATCAAATTACTCGCGATTTTGGTGTTCGTTTTTCTCCGCTGCCTGGAGGGATTTGCCGCTGAGCCGATGCCCGTGTCCGTGAGCGGACTGCACAATACGTTTCGCGTGACGGACCGCATTTTTTCCGGCTCGCAGCCAGACGGAGATTCGGCGTTTGCCGAGCTTGCGCGCCTCGGGGTGAAGACGATCGTAAGCGTGGATGGTGCGAAGCCCGATGTCGCGACCGCTCGGAAATACGGGTTGCGCACCATCCATCTTCCGCTCGGCTACGATGGAGTTCCTGCCGCCCGGATCGCGGAGCTTACGAGCGCTGCGAGCACGCTCGCGGGGGCGCTTTATGTTCATTGTCACCACGGGAAACACCGCGGCCCTACGGCAGTGGCGATCATCTGCGAGGCGGCTGAGGGCTGGGACGCGGAGCGGGCGGAGGCATGGCTGCGACAGGCGGGAACAGCGGACGACTATCCTGGGCTGTATCGCTCGGTCCGCGAGTTTCGGCCCGC
>JAYTMG010000776.1:0-1425 GCA_043728745.1 Verrucomicrobiaceae bacterium | reverse complement strand
CGTTATGCAAGCGACCAGCTTTCGCGCGGTGGATGGGTCGGACTTGCGGGCGTATATGAAATATTGTATACTCCGTCGTGACCCCCAAAAGCCTCAGCTGGGTCGGGTCCGCTCGGGCCGACATTCAATCGCTCCCGCCCGAGGCGCAGCGGCAGTTGGGCTTCGACCTCCGGTTGGTGCAGTTGGGGCAGATGCCTCGCGACTGGAAGCCGATGGCTTCCATCGGGTCCGGTGTCTCGGAGCTTCGCGTACGAGCCGGGGGCGCGTTTCGGCTCATCTACGTCGCGAAGTTCGCCGAGGCGGTCTACGTGTTGCATGTGTTCCAGAAGAAATCACAAAAGACGTCACCACTCGATCTTGCGCTTGCGCGCGCCCGCTACGCGGCGCTTCGCCGGGCGCGTCAGGAGGGATAGTTCCGTGGCCATTCGTATTCAGCGCTCCTCCGGCAACGTGTTCTCGGACATGGGCTTCCCTCGAGAGGAGGCTGCGCACCTGCTTATCCGGACGGATCTGATGATTCAGCTGACGGGGCTCATCGCGGAACACGGTCTCACGCAGAAGCAGGCCGCAAAAGCCCTGGGCGTCACGCAGCCGCGCATCAGCGATCTTGTTCGCGGTCGCATCGAACTCTTCAGCATCGACACGCTGGTGGATATGCTCAGTCGATTGGGTGTTGCGGTGACGCTGAAGACGAAGCGTCGCTCCCGCGTTGCATAACGAAAGTTGGTGCAGATGGCCGCGTTATTGATGGCGGCCGCTGCGCGGCCGCACTATTGAAGCGTCCACAGCACAACTTGACGTTATGCGGATGAGGGCAGAGATCGTTGCATTCGGACACTATTAATTCAGGCCTTCGCGACTGCTACGCCACCGCGCTTCCGGTGCTGCTTCGCTCGTGGCAACCTGCAAGCGGCGACTCGCGCCCGATGTTGCTGAGGGTCAGCGAAGCATACGCTTCCGCCCCGCTCAAGGTGGCTGTCATTGGACAAGAAGCCGGCGGTTGGGGAGAGCAACACAGCTGTGAGGTAGATCCGCTGATGCACTTGTATGCCGAGTTCATGGCCAGCTCTGCGTATCTCTACAGTCCGTTTTGGCAAGCTGCGCGCCACGTCGTCGAAGCTCTCGTTGGCGACTATGTTCGGGAATCGCATCTATGGTCGAATCTCGTGAAGGTCGACGTCCGCAAGAAGCGCCCCTCCCCTGAGCTGGAATCGCGCGTAGCGTCACTGGACTTACTGCAGACCGAGCTCGCTATCGCGAAGCCTGATGCGGTGTTGTTTCAGACAGGTCCAGGCTACGATGCACGGCTCCTCGCAACGTTCCCCAAGGCTCGACTGCGCTCCCTAGCCGGAGGGACAGCGGCCATCGACGGCCTGCCCTGGCCCGCGGTCCGCACATACCACGGTCGCTTTCTGCGGATGTCGC
>JAYTMG010000775.1:0-1529 GCA_043728745.1 Verrucomicrobiaceae bacterium | reverse complement strand
GCATGCCGTTGGCGTTGCCGCCGAGCCAGAGCTGGTACTTGCCCGGCGCCTTGCCGACGAAGCCGATCTCGGCCATGTAGGGGCGGGCGCAGCCGTTGGGACAACCGGTGGAGCGGATGATGATCTCCTCGCCGGCCACGCCGATCTCGGCCGCGAGCTTCTCGATGCGGTTGATCAGGCCGGGCAGGGCGCGCTCGGACTCGGCGAGGCCGAGGCCGCAGGTGGGCATCGACGGGCAGGCCATGCTTGCGCGGCGGATGACGGTCGCTTGATTCTCCACGGGCACTCCGTGTTCGGCGAGCAACGCGGTGACGGCGTCTTTTTGATCAGCCGGGATGTTTGCCAGAATGATGTTTTGCTGCGGAGTGAGACGCACTTCCGGCTTAAACCGATCGACGACTGCGCGAATGCCGGATTTTTGGCGGCATGAGCCTTCATCTTTGATACGACCCGTGAGGACGAAGATGCCGAGGAAAAGGCGTCCGTCGGCCTGCGTGTGCCAGCCGAAAAGATCGCGCTGAGTCTTGAATTCCACGGGCTTTGCTGGCTCCAGTTTGAAGCCAACGCGCTGTTCGAGTTCGGCGCGGAACCACTCCACTCCTTTTTCCTCCAGGACGTATTTGAGCCGTGCGTGTTTGCGGTCCGTGCGGTCTCCGAAATCGCGATGCACGGTCAGCACGCCACGCGAGACTTCGACGAGTTTGTCGGGCGTGATGAAGCCGATGATATCGGCGAGGCGCGGATACGTCATTGTGTTGCCGTGAGCGCGACCGAGGCCGCCTCCGACGGAAACATTGTAGCCCGCGAGCGTGCCGTCTTCCGCAGGGATTGCGGTGAAACCAAGATCGTTTGTGAGGATGTCCACATCGTTCGTGGGGGCGATGACGAAGGCGACCTTGAATTTACGCGGCAGATAGGTCGCGCCGTAGAGCGGGTCCACGAAGTTCTTGTTTTCAGGGTCTTCGAGGTTGAGCTGCACGCCTTCGACCCAGATGGAATGATACGCTTTCGTCTTCGGGAGAAGCGCTTCGCTGCACCGGATTGCGTCGGCATTCACTTGCTTGCCGAGCGTATTCATCACGGGCGTGGCCGGGGCCATGACGTTACGGTTCACGTCGCCGCAAGCAGCGAGCGTGTCCATCATGGCTTCGTTGATTTTCTTCATGAGCGGCCCGAGGCCGGATTTCACGACGCCGTGAAACTGAAAGCTCTGGCGCGATGTGAGGCGCAGTGTGTTGTTGCCGTATTGCGTCGCGAGGTTGTCGTACACTGCGTAGCCGTCGGAATTCAAAACGCCGCCGGGAATGCGCCCGCGGATCATGAACATGAATTTTTTGCCCGTCTTGCGAAGGTCGCGGTCATCTTGCTGATAGATGCCGTGGAACTTCATGAACTGCTGATCGTCGTCGGAAAAGCGATCCACCGTCGTGTCCGCAAGCGTCGCCGCGAGCGTGCCGGCGAGGGTCGGGATTGCAGTTTTGATTTCCTCGTTGTGGGTCGGTTTTTTTGCGGCAGGTGCCGGTGCTGTT
>JAYTMG010000774.1:0-3741 GCA_043728745.1 Verrucomicrobiaceae bacterium | reverse complement strand
AAAACTCCAGCGTCACCGTCAGCTTCGCACCGCCTTCGATGTCGAGCGGCTCGGCAAAGGTGAATGCCGCAGCCTGGTCCTTGCCGATCCCTCCGGCGTCCACGGCCCAGCCGCTCTTCGGATTGCCATCGAGCGACGACGCAACCGACAGCGATTCCTTGTTTTGCTGATGCGTCGCCTCCGCCGCAACGAGCTTCACTTCCCGCGCGTCGCCGCCTTTCAGCGGACTCGCGGAAACGGTGATACGACTCAGCGCGAAATTCCCATTTCCCGCCCGCCCCGGACCCTTCGATTTGAACGACTCGTGCGCCAGCGCCTCCAATTTGATCCCCGTGATCCGCCGAGCATCGGTCGTCGTCGTGAGCGTGTAAGTATCGTCCTTCGGATTCGCCCCGGCAGCGAGCCATGAGCCATCTTTGAGGTCCGTAAATGTCGCGCCGCCCTTCGATACGATGCTATCGAGCTTCGCAATTTGCACCGCACCTTTCGGCAGCTCGGCGTTGGCAATCCACGCGTCCATTTTCGGGCGCAGCCCCGCTTCGTATGCGGAGACTGCTGCCGTTAAATCGGCGCGCTTTTTATCGTGTTCGATCTTCGCTTTTGCAGCAGCGACGGGGTCGAGAACTAGATCGACGTTGCTCCGCACCGTCGTCGTGAACGTCGAGAGCATCTGGTAATAATCCTTCGTCGGAATCGGGTCGAACTTGTGATCGTGGCACCGCGCGCAGCCCACGGTGAGCCCGAGAAACGCACTTCCCGTCGTGGCCAGCATGTCGTCCATCGCATCGTAGCGCGTGCGCTCGACTTCGTTCGCCGTGATCTGCGTAGGGAACACACCGGCACCCAAAAAGCCCGTCGCCATCATCGCTTCAGCGTTGTCGGGTGCGATCTCATCGCCCGCGAGCTGCCACCGCGCAAACTCATCGAACGGCATATCCGCATTCGCCGCGCGTATGACAAAATCGCGGTAGTGAAATGCGTGCGGACGATCGTAATCATGCTCAAATCCGCTGCTCTCCGCGAACCTCGCAACATCGAGCCACTGCCGCGCCCAACGCTCGCCGTACCGCGGCGAATCCAGCAGCCGAGTGATGACACGCTCCCACGCATCCGGCGACGCATCCGCGAGAAATTCCGCCACTTCCTCCGGCGTGGGCGGCAATCCCAGTAAGTCCAGCGTCGCACGCCGTATGAGCGTTCGCTTGTCCGCCTCCGGCGAAAATGCGAGACCTTTACCCGCTGCCTTCGCATTCAGAAATGCGTCCACTGGATGCCCTGCTGCGGGCGGCGTCTGCTTGTGCAGCGGTTGGAACGACCACCATTTCCGGTCCTCGTCCGTGACCGCCGACTTGTCCCTCACGATTGCGCCCGCGACGAGCGGCTCATCATACGGCGCACCGTGGTCAATCCACGCCGCCACTTTCGCGATGATCTCGTCCGGGAGCTTCGGTTTTTTCTCCGGCATGTGCGGCTCTTCTTCGTGCCGCATCATTTTTAGCATCACGCTCTGCGCAGCGGAGAAGGGCTTGATCGCCTCTCCCTCCGCCCCGCCGCGCAACAGCGAATCGCGCGTCGCCATATTGAAGTCGCCCTTTGTCTTCTCCCCGCCGTGGCACTTCACACAATGCTCCTTCAAAATCCCCGCCACATCCTTGCGAAACATCTCCAGCCCGCGCCCCATCCGCTCGGCATGATCCGGCGGCACCGCCTGCTGCGCGTGCAGCGAAAGGGTCATCGCGATCGACACTGAGAAAATTCGTTTCATGCAAGGGCTACTGACACCGGCCGCAGCCATTCCTTAGACCACCGAATCGCGGACCGTTCTTGCACTCGCGCCGTATCCCGCTATCCCTTCGCGCCCTATGTTCTGGACTGAAGATGTCGCGGCGCGCGCTGGCGCGGGACCGCATGTAATTAACGACTCGAAAACACCAAGCGGCCGCGTTCACGTGGGCGCACTGCGCGGCGTGCTCATCCACGACGCCATCTTTCGCACGATGAAAGAAAAGGGCGTCGAAGTCCGCTATCTCTTCGGCGTCGATGACTTCGATCCCGTGGACGAAATCCCGAAGGGCGAAGACATTCATTTCGGCAAATACATTGGCTGGCCGCTCTGCAACACGCCCGCTCCGTGCGGCGCGGAGGGCGACATGGCGGAGTTTTACATGAAGGAATTTTGGCAGGTCTTCGAGGAACTCGGCGTGAAAGTGGAGCGCTACCGGATGCGCGATATTTACCGCAGCGGGCAGTTCGACAGCGAGATCGACGTCATCCTTCGCAACGCCGACAAAGTCCGCGTCGCGTATAAAGAAGTCAGCGGCGCAGTGCGACCAGACCATTGGTATCCGTTCCAAGTTTTGTGCGAAAAGTGCGGCTGCATCGCCACGACCGAAGTCTATGATTATGACGGCAAGGAAGTCTCCTACCGCTGCCTCACGACCCGCTGCGTGAACACGAAACTCCAGCTCGGGCGCGGTTGCGGCCACGAAGGAAAAATCTCCCCGTTCGGCGGCAACGGCAAACTTCCGTGGAAGCTCGAATGGGCGGCGAAGTGGAAAAAGTTCCCCGTCACCATCGAAGGCGCGGGCAAGGATCACTCCACGAAAGGCGGCTCCCGCGATGTCTCCGCCGCTTGCTACAAAGCCATCTACGGTGGCGACGAACCGCTCCGCGTGCCGTATGAATTCTTCCTCGTCGGCGGCGCGAAGATGTCCTCCAGCAAAGGCGTGGGAGCCAGCGCGCGCGATATGGCGAATCTTCTGCCTGCCGACGTTCTGCGCTTTCTCATGACGCGCACAAAGCCAAACTCGCCCGTAAATTTTGAGGCGAACGAAGAAGGCATCGTCAAACTTTTCAACGAGTTCGACCGCTCGCACACGCGCTTTTTCAGCGGCCAAGCGAACCCCGACGAAGCGATGACCTACCGCCTCGCGTGCATGGCCGAGCCTGCGAACTACCGCCCCGCAAATATCCAGCTCGCCGCCGCGCTCGTGCAAATGCCGCATCTCGACGCCCGCGCCGAACTCGCCAAGCGCCTCGGCACAGACCTCACGCCCGTCGATAACGCACGGCTCGACGAACGCATCCGTAGCGCCCGCGAGTGGGTGGAAAACTTTGCAGCCGAGGAAGAAAAAACGCGTCTCCAGCAGACCATGCCCGCCCGCGCCAGCGAGCTGAGCCACACGCAGCGCGCATTCCTCCACGCGCTCGCCGACGCGCTTCCCGGCATCGCGTGGGAAGACGACGCGATCCAAAGCACCGTCTTCCAAGTCGCGCGACTCACGCCCATCGATCAACCGCTCGCGTTCAAGGCGCTTTACCGCATTTTCCTCGACCGCGAAGCCGGACCGAAAGCGGGCAATCTGCTCGCATTTCTCGACCGCGACTTCGTCATCGCACGCTGCCGCGAACTCGATTTCGACACCGCCGAGTTTTGGAAAGAAAGCGCCACCACGCCCGAAGCCATCGCAAAGTGGCTCGAAAAAGAAGGCCCGAAAATCAGCGGAAACACGGAAAGCATCGTCACCCACGGCGCATACGTAGCAAAAGAAATCCTCTACCAATACGCCGACGGCAAGACCGCAAAAAAGCGGCTACTCACCGGCGGCGTGCAGCTCGCGCTGGGTGTGACCGCTGCGTGAAGTAGCCCGTAGCACAGTCCGTCCCGGCTGTGGGGCCAACGGGCGTCCCGCCCAATACTGTTCACTTAGCACTTTACGCACCGGCTTTTTGATGCTCAAT
>JAYTMG010000773.1:0-3299 GCA_043728745.1 Verrucomicrobiaceae bacterium | reverse complement strand
CCGTAGAGGCGGACGCCTTCGATGACTTCGCGGCGGTAGGCTTTGAGGGAGCAGCCGAAGTCGTGGAGGCGGACTCCGCTGACCCAGGAGATGAGGCGGTTGGCCATGATGCTGGGGGCGTTGCGTTTGAGGGCGTTGTCCTGCCGGTCTTTGCGCCAGCCGCTGACGACGTCGAAGCCTTCGTCGAGTTTGGCGAGGAGTAGTGGGATGTCTTCGGGGTCGTTCTGGAGGTCGCCGTCCATGGGGATGATGATGTCTCCTTTGGCGAAATCGAAACCTGCCATCATGGCTGCGGTCTGCCCGAAGTTGCGTCGGAAGTGAACGACTTTGACTCTTGGGTCTGTGTGGGCGATTTCGTCGAGGAGTTCGTCTGTGCCGTCGGAGCTGCCATCGTTGACGAGGACGAGCTCCCAGGGGACGGGCTGTTTTTCCATGGCGGTGCGGACTTTGTTGTAAAGTGCGCCGACGCTGCCGGCTTCGTTGTAAATGGGGATGGTGATTGAGAGCATCGAGTGGGCGGGGAGTTAGCCTTTCTTGCGGTTAAAGTGAGCGACGACACGGTCGGCTTCGCGTTTTTCGACTTTGGCCTTGATGGCGTCGCGTTTGTCGTGGGCATCTTTTCCTTTGCCGACGCCGATCTCGACTTTTACTTTGGCGTCTTTCCAATACATGCGGAGGCCGACAAGGGTGCATCCGTCCACCATGCTCTTCTCGGCGAGCTTGGCGATTTCTGCTTTGTGGAGGAGGAGTCGGCGGACGCGCTTGGACTCGTGCTGCTCGAAGCTGGCTTTTTCGTAGGACTGGATGTCCACGTCGTAGAGCCAGACTTGGCCGTTTTCGACACGCGCGAATGCGCTGTTGACGTTGGCTTTTCCGGCCCGGATGGATTTTACCTCCGTGCCCTTTAGTTCAATGCCTGCTTCGTATCGGGCGAGGATGTGGAAGTCCCGAAGCGCCTTGCGATTGACCGAGATTTCGGCGCCCATGGCTCAAATATGGCGGCCTTTCGGCGGCTACCGGTCTTCTTTCGGCTTCGATTCGCTGGTGATCTTGCCTTCGATGACCTCGGTGAGGGCGATGTCGGCGAGGCCCATGCGGCCGGTGACATCGACCATGGGCTTGTGGCCGGCGTTCAGTTGCTTTACGCGACGGGAAATAATATTCACGAGCAGGGGAGTGCTCCCGACTTTCTTTGCGGCTTCATCAACAAGGTGCGACATCATAATAGTAAATAGGTTCCCTTTTCGGGAAAAAGGGAGCGGAGGGTGGGGGCGCGGGCCTGCGTTGTCAATCACTCCTTTCGTTGTTTTACCGCGATTTTATTGCAACCGCAGGGATTGCAAAATCGTATGCACACGTAATACTTTCAACATGCCTTCATCTTCGAATTACGACGTCATCATCATCGGCGCAGGTCCAGCCGGGACCACCGCTGGCACGCTGCTCGCGCAGAAGGGAAGGCGCGTCCTTATTCTGGAAAAGGAGAAGTTCCCGCGCTATCACATCGGCGAGTCGTTGATGCCGTTCTGCTGGTTCACCCTGAACCGGCTCGGGCTTGTGGAGGAGATGCAGAAGCGGGCTTTTACGAAGAAATACAGCGTGCAGTTTGTGACTCCCGATGGCCGGCAGTCGCAGCCGTTTTACTTTTTCCAGCACTACGATCATCCGAGCGCGGTGACGTGGCAGATCGAGCGCTCGGAGTTTGACCAGATGATGGTGGATAACGCCCGTGCGAAAGGCGCGGAAGTCCGCGAGCAGACGCCAGTGCAGCGGTTGCTGAAGGACGACGCGGGGCGGACGGTCGGCGTCGAGGCGATGGGGGCGGACGGCGAGATTTTCCACGTCCACGCGCCGGTGACGATCGATTGCTCGGGCCGTGATCGCGTGGCGAAAGCCCGCGATGGGTGGTTTTCCAAAGACCCGCAGCTCAATAAAATGGCGATCTGGAGCTACTGGCGCGGCGCAAAGCGCGATCCCGGTATCGACGCGGGAAATACGACCGTTGCTTACGTCGAGGGCCGCGGCTGGTTCTGGTATATCCCGCTAAAGGACGATATCATCAGCGTCGGCGTGGTGGCGGAAAAAGACTATCTCTTTAGCGACAGCAAAGACCCCGCGCAGATCCTCGCGCGGGAAGTCGGGCGCAACGCGTGGATCGCCGAGCATCTCGCGGGAGGCGAGCAGTTCGGCGAATACTGGGTGACGGCGGAATTTAGCTACCGCGCCAAGCACCCGGCAGCCGATGGTTTGGTGCTGGCGGGCGATGCGTTCGCATTCCTCGACCCCGTCTTTTCCAGCGGCGTATTCCTCGCACTAAAAAGCGGAGAACTCGCCGCCGATGCCATCGACGCAGCGCTCACGGCCGGCGACACGAGCGCGGCGCGGTTCGCGGACTACGGCGTGACGCTGTGCCGCGGCATCGAGAATATGCGGAAGCTCGTCTATGGATTCTACGATGAGAATTTCTCGTTCGGGAAGCTCATCAAAGCGCACCCGGAGCAGCGCGGACGGCTCACCGACTGTCTCATCGGCGATGTTTTCGAGGTGGACTTTACCGGGCTCCACAGCGCGATGCGCGAGTTCTTGGAACTGCCTGCCGAGCTGCCGTATGGGTGGAAAGTGTAGGTTTTTTTTGGATTGACCGAGCGGCGCGGGCGGTGGGATAAGCGGCGCATGAAGCATCTCCACTACCTCGCCCTCTCGTGCATCACAATCTGCGCCCATGCAGGAACCACTGCGTCCAGCAAAATGTGCCAGCCCATGGCCGAAATCGACACCTTCGGCCAAATCACCATCGGCGCGAAATTCTCGGAAGACCTGCAAAGCGGGTATGCCGATATCATCACCGGCCTCGCCCGGACGAAGAACACCGCGCTCTTTGTAAATCTACGCGGCACTTTTGCTGATAACGACCAGGAGCTTTTCAGCGCAGGTCTTGGATTCCGTTACTTGGTTGAGGACGCCGGTTTAATCATCGGTGCCAACGTTTATTACGACCAGATCGAGTCTGCGGCAGGAAACACTTTCCAGCAACTCGGTCTCGGTGCGGAAGTTCTCAGTAAGTGGGTGGATGCCCGCTTTAACTACTATCTGCCCGAGGACGGACAGGAAGTGACGGGCTCGTTTACCCGTCGTTCCAGTTCCCGCCGCGTGACGGAACAATTTGCAAACGGCAACCTCTTTCAGCGCTCGGTGGTGGACCGGACTGTTGTGAGCCGTTTCAATACGGTCGAAGAAGGGCTCCAGGGATGGAACGCCGAAGTTGGGGTTCTCCTGCCGTGGCTCGAACAACTGTGTGA
>JAYTMG010000772.1:0-51777 GCA_043728745.1 Verrucomicrobiaceae bacterium | reverse complement strand
GATTTCCGGTGAGGAAAAGAGGGGACTCGCCGATCGCGCGAAAAAGGGATTTTGTGGTGGATGTGTGCTAAGTGAACAGTATTGGGCGTCCCGCCCGTTACAGGCCGACAGCAGCCGGGACGGCTACTGGCCCCACAGCCGGGACGGACTGTGCTACATCACGCAACGGTCACCCCCGCCCGTCTGGGTCGCCCCCGTGGTCCGGCTCGCCAGCTTGTTTTGCTGCTTCAACATTGGTTCCAGTCCCCGTGCCGGATTCACCGGAAATCAGCGTAGAGCTTGCGAATTCATTATTCGCAGGCGGCGCAGCGTATGCGAAGAGCGAGAAAAGCGCAAAAATTGCTACCAATGTATTCTGCACCGTGCGGCGTGTAGTGATGATTGCTGGTGGATTCATGTGTTGGAGATAGCCGTTTTCGCAGCCGTTGGATTCAGTTCAAGACTCGTCGTTGCCAGTGCTCGTCGCACCTATGCTAAACTGATAGGTTTCGAAACCGATTTGAGATTTGCAACACATATTTTCGCAGTGCCTGGTCATGCAAATTGCCATGCCGGAACATCCGAAAAACTAAAAGCCATTACACTGGCACTTTCTACGCAAGCAAATCAGACGCTAAGACACAGAGAACAGTCTTTTTTACTACTTGACCGAGGGTATTTAGGGGGATAACAGGCGACTCATGAAGACACTAATACATTCGTTTATCGCTTCAGTCCTCAGCATCTCCGCCAGCGCGGCGATTTCCGTCCCCGGAGCCAATGGCACTGATGGGGTTCTCAATATCACGGTGGATACGGTCATTGACCTCTCGGCGGCGGTGAATGGTGCGTGGGACTCCGACAATACTGCAAATGCTGGAAAGGGTGTTTACGACGCGTCGAAATGGGCGGTGGTATTCAAATATAGCAGCGTCACGATTGCGGCAGGGAAAACGCTCACATTTAAAAATCACGCGAGCCGTGCGCCGGTCGTTTGGCTGGTTAGCGGGGATGCGACGATTACGGGCACGGTGAGCCTCAATGGGGACCACTTACAAGTTGCGCCGAATCTTGCGGAGCCGGGGCCGGGCGGGTTTCGTGGGGGCACGGCAAGCTATACGACGGGGCCGGGAGCAAGCGCGGGATTTGGCGTAGGCGGCGGTAGGCAGCAATCGAATGCGGGGCACTCGGCTGGATTTGGGACTCAAGGGAGTAACTTAACTTTAGGCGGAGCACCTTACGGAAATCCATCATTGGTTCCGCTAATCGGAGGCTCGGGTGGCGCTGGAGATCCTGAATTTAATAGCGATCGGCTTGGCGGCGGTGCTGGCGGAGGCGCGATGTTGCTGGCGGCGACGGGCTCGATTTCTATCACTGGAGAAATTCGTTCCAATGGGGGAAACGGGAAATCGTATGGAGCCGAAGATACCGGCGGTGGCAGCGGTGGCGGCATCCGCGTCGTGTGCGATACGCTTCAAGGAGCGGGGCGACTGAACGCGCTGGGTGGTAGTGGGTGGGCGACGGGCGGTCGCGGTCGCATCCGCATTGAGCGCGTGAATAATACAAATACGCTCCAAGTAGTACCAGACCCGAGCGTCGTGCCCCTGAACGCGGGCGACGCCGCACTGCTTTGGCCGCCGACTGGTGCGCCGGAGGTGAAGATTGTTTCCGTGGGCGGCGTTGCTGCTCCGCTCGATCCCCGTGCGAGTTTTGGGACGAGCGGCGCAGATGTGGCGCTTCCAGAGACGACTTCTACGCAGATGATCATTGAGACACGGAATGTCGAACAGGCTTCGCAGGTGAAGGTACGACTCACGCCTCGTTCTGGCGGCAATGCTACGGAGATCGCGGCTGCCGTGGATACCGTCGTGAGCGCATCGCCACTCGTAGTCCGCTGGACGGCTACACTGCCGGTGAATGTCGGCTATTCTGCCGTACAGGTAAAAGTCGTCCGCCCGTAACGGCGGCGCACGATTCTTGAACCGCATGAGGCACCCACTCTGCATTTTGGCGTTTGTCGCGATGGCTTTCGAGCTGCTCGCGCCGCGTGCTTTTGCGCAGGGTGAGGTGTTAATTCGCGAGGTCGTTTCGCGTGAATTTTCCATCCATGTCGGCGGTACGGAAGTCGCGCCGCTGCGGGAATTGGCTTCGCGGGAGATTTCCCTGTTTATCGAAAATGGGCTCGATTCCCGGCAGGTGATTTCGCGGGAAATGGATGTCGTTCGCGTGAGCGACGTTGCGCCTCCGGCGATTAGCGAATTGGCGGTGACGGTTTCGGCGATTGGCGATACGGCGACGTTGGATTGGAGCGCGTATAATCAATGGGCCGTCGGCGACATACAGCGGTTCGATGTATATATGTCGGAAACCGGCCCGTTTTCGGATGTCACGGGGCTGACTCCTATTCGCAGCGTCGGCGGTGGTGAAAGTTCGGTCACGTTGCTGGGGCTCGTGCCTTTTCGGGATCGATTTTTCGCCGTGGTCGCCGTGGATGCACTTGGCCGCTTCATTCCGCTTGTGACGTATTCGGCGGCTTACGTTCTTTCGCCAGAGGCGATCTCTCGTGAGGTGTCGATTTCCATCGGCAATGATTCGGATAGGCAGGTGGTTTCGCGAGAGCTGGATATTGCAGTCGTGAACGCAGCAGCGCCGCCTGCGATTACGAATATTTCGGTGACTACGAGTGCTTCTGGTGATTCGGCGACGCTGGACTGGAGCGGTTACAATCAGTGGGCAATCGGCGATATTCAGAGGTTCGATATTTACCTTTCCGATGCGGGGCCATTCACGAGCGTCGCGGGGCTGACGCCGTATGCGACTGTGGGCGGCGGGGCTACGTCGCTCTCGCTCGCGGGGCTCACTGCGGGGCGCGATCATTTCTTTGCAATCGTGCCGGTCGATGCGCTCGGGAATTTCCTCCCGGCGGTCAATTACTCCGCCGCTTATGTGCTGTCGCCCGAGGTTATTTCGCGGGAGCTGTCCGTCTTCATCGGCCAAGCGCCGCCGGATTTAGTGCGAACGCTCGGCGACATAGTGGCTGTCGGAAATCACAGCTTTGAATCACTTACCACGACGAACTTTATCCGCTGGAATTCGATGACCACGGCTCAGCGCGCGACGTTCGGCTGGACCGGCGCGGGCAATGTTGGGAACGGTGGTCCGGCGTTATTCCGCAACGGTGGCTCTTGGGGCTACGCAAATGTGCCCGAAGGAACGCAAGCCGTGAGCCTGCAACTCGACAGCTCCATCGCGATGAGCATCACCTTTCCCGCGGCGGGAGATTACTGGCTTTCGTGGAAAGCGGCGTCGCGTGCCGGGCAGGTGAATCCGTTCGTGGTAAAACTGGACGGCAATCCCGTCGCTACCGCTTTCTCCACCAGCGATACGGCGTGGAAGGAAATGAGCGTCGCACTTTCCGTCGGTGCTTCGGGGGCGCACACGGTCACATTTGCTGGTCAAAATACGACGAGCGATACGAGCGTGGGAATCGATGAAGTGACGCTGTTCCGGCTCCTGCCTTTCGCTCCCCGCCCAGTCGCGGATGTGCGCGAACTCGTGTCGCGGGAAATGGACATCCTCGTTCCCGATGCCGCGATTCCTGCACCGGTGACGGGCATCAATAGTGGGTTCAACATCACCACTTCCACCACGGCGTTTGGCTCGGTGGAGCTGGATTGGACGAGCTACAACGAAACCGCGCAACGCGACGTCTTCCGATACCGCGTCTATGTCGGCACGAGCTTTTTTAGCACGGTGGATGGATTGACGCCGTCGCGCTTTGTCCCTGCGGGAAATCAACGCTACACACTCTCCGGGCTCACGGGTGGCGGGATTTTCCACATCGCTGTCGTCGCGGAAGATTTGCTCGGTGGGTTCGATCCGGTGGTGCGTTCGTTCTCGGCGCAGGCATCGATTTCCGGCGTGGGCGAGGTGGTGAATTTGGCGGGCGTGAGTGGGATTAATTCGATTCTCTATTCGTGGGCTCCGCCGCCCGGTGTCGGCGGCTTTTTGCGCGGCTATCGCGTGTATTTTGGCGGCTCGGCGGTGCCTGTAGATTTGCCCGCTGCGGCGACTTCATGGGAGGCTACGGGACTCACGCCAGCGACTGGTTACACGTTCCGAATCGTGACGCTGGATCCATTTAATAACGAGAGCAGCGGCGCGACACTCATCGGCTCCACGTTGCTGGGAAACCCCACACCGCTGGAACTCACAATTCGCAACGGGCAGGTCGTATTGTTGTGGCCTGCCGCGCAGCCCACGGCGCTCGTCTCGCACTACGAAGTGTATCGCGCAAATGCCGCATTCACGAATATCAGCGCCGCAACGCGCATCACGGCGGGCCCCGCGACGGAAGCGCCGCTCGGCTCATTTGCAGCAGTCTCGGGCCAACACTACGCGGTCGTGACGGTGAATAATCTCGGCGGCAACAGTCCGGCGGTGACTTCTATCGAAGCGACCAAGCAGGTGCAGACGATCACTTTCCCGCAGCCCACTGCGGGCGTGGTCACGCCGCTGAGCGCCTCCGCGGGCAGCGCACTCCCGGTGCGCTACACACTTGTGCCAGCGGGCCTCGCGGCGGTGAACGGTGCGTCGCTCATTGCATTAAGCGGCGGGCGTGTGACGGTGACGGCGTTGCAGGATGGTAACGCGGATTTTTGGCCTGCGGACCCTGTCTCGCACCTGCTGCGCCTCCCGCCAGTGATCACGGCTTTCACTGCGAGCGGTGCGGAAATTTTGCCGGGGCTCAAACTGCGCAACATCGACGAAACGCTACGCGTCACTGCGGTGGATGCAGACGGGATCGCGCGTGCGGAATTCTTCATCCGCCCGGCGAGCGGCGGGCCATTTACCTCGCTCGGCGAGGACGTGATCCCGGGCAACGGACTCTCGGTGAACTTGCCTCTCGATGCGTTCCCGGCTGGAAATTACGAGCTTCGCGCCGTGGTCGCGACGCCCGAAAACGTGATGAACGAAATCATCCGCACGGTGGAACTTCAGCTCGGTCCGCCGCCCGCACCGACGATCACCTCGCCGCTCGCAGGCGCGATCGTGAACACGCAAACGGTGACGATTTCCGGCACGACGGTTCGCGGTTCGGAGGTGTTCATTTTACGAAATGGAACGCAGCTCGCAGGGCCGATTTTGCCGGATGCAAGCGGCGCATTTTCCACGAGTGTCGTGCTGCTTCCGGGGGAAAACGTGTTCGCCGCCCGTGCTGCGAATACTGCGGGCGACGGCCTGCAATCAGCGCCGCGCACGGTCACGCTCCGCTCGGCGTTGACCGTCGAGCTAAACGCGCCGTCGCTCACCGAAGGCGGAAGCGCGACGCTGCGCGTGCTGCGCAATCACACGCAAAACGCAATCACCGTGGCGCTCAGTGCAAGCCTGCCGGGGCAACTCACATTGCCCGCGACGCTCACCATCGCGGCGGGCGAAACCGAGGTGAGCGTGGCGGTCGGGGCGATCAACGACACCGTCGCCGAAGCGGATAAAGAAGTGACGATTTCCGCCACGTCTGCGGGCTACGTGAGCGGCAATGTCGCCTTGACGCTCGTGGACAACGATCGCGCGATCGCGCCGGATTTGACCGTGCTCGCAATCACCGCGCCTGCCGTCGGGCTGCCGGGGCAAACGGTGCAAATCGCGTGGACTGTGAAGAACCAAGGCAACAGCCCGGCGACTGCTTGGGTGGATCAAGTTTTCTTATCCGACGATGGCAATATTGGCGGCGACCGATTGCTCGGAACTTCGCCCGCCGCAGCCACGCTGGCGGCTGGCGAGACGGTTTCGCGGACTCTGTCCGTGACCGTTCCTGCGCTGAGCGCAGGGGCGAGATTCGTTGTAGTTCGCGTGAATACTGGCGGCGATATTTTTGAAAACGAGACGACCAATAACGCGGCGATTGACGATGCGGCGTTGGACGTGCAAGCGGCGTTGGCGCTCAATTTAGGGCGGCTCACAGTTGTTGAGAGCAACGGCACTTTCTCCGCAACGCTCACCCGCAATGGCACGACTACGGCACCGCTTTCCGTAACGCTGGATGCCACCCCGACGGGTGTATTGCAGTTCCCCACGAGCGTGGAAATCGCGGCGGGTGAAACGACGGCGACGTTCACCATCGCGCCAGTCAATGATTCGGTCGTAAGCCCGACGCGCAACGTCGTGATGACCGCGCAGGCTGCGGGGTATGCGGCGAGCACCGCGCCGCTTTCCGTGACGGACGATGAAGCGCCCGCGCTGGCCGTAGAAATCGCCCCGAACTCCGTGCCCGAAGATGCCGCAAACCCCGCTGCAATGGGCACAGTGCGTCGCAACTCCGCGACGACTGCGGCGCTCACGGTGACGCTCGTGAGCAGTGCGCCGACGACTGCGGGCGTGCCGCAAGAAGTCATCATCCCGGCGGGCGCGGAGAGTGCGACTTTCCCAATCACCGTGCAGGATGATGAGATTCTCACGGGCAACCGCACGGTGCGCATCAGTGCTTCCGCAGCGGGCCACGCGGGGAACTCGGCAAGCATCACGCTCATCGACGAAGACCCGCCGACGATCACGCTCTCGCTCAGCCCCGCAGCCGTGCCGGAAAATGCACAGGCTCCGGCGGGATACGGCACAATTTTGCGTCAGCGACCGGCGACTCGTGACATCGTGGTGCGCTTGGAAAATAGCGCTCCGGCATTGGTCACGATGCCATCGCAAGTGGTGATTCCGGCGGATGCTTTGAGCGCGATTTTCCCATTCACGGTGCTCAATGACACGCAAACGAACGGCGAGCGAAGCGTGCTGATCACCGCTACAGAAACGGACTCGGTGATTCAGCAACCCATCCTCGGCCAAGTCGCCACGGCTACGCTGCGAGTATTTGATGACGAAGGGCCGACGCTCGAACTCGCCGCTTCTGCGGACACGGTGGTGAGCGGGCAATCGCTCAACATCACGCTCGCACGCAAGCCCGGTGCGGTTGGTGCGCTCACCGTCACGCTCGCGAGCAGCGATGCGCTCGCGACGATTCCCTCAACGGTAGCGATGGCCGATGGCGAAGCGACAGTCACTTTCACCGCGACAGCCGCAGCGGGTGTGACTGCGAGCACGCCGATCACGCTCACTGCTACGGCACCCGGCCTCAACGCTGCGGCGTGCGCGTTCACCATCACCAGCGGCGCACAGCCGGACCTCGCGGTGGACAGCATTTCGCCCGCTGCTGCCAGCGGAGCCGGTGGAACCTCTATCGCTGTGAGTTGGACCATCGCGAATGACGGCACAGCAGTCGTCTTCGGGAATTGGGTAGATCGAATTTTCATCTCAAAAGAGCGCCAGTCGGCCACGGGACAAGCCGTTGCGACGCAGTCTGCGAGCGGCCCAATCGCCATCGGTGAAGGCTACACGCGGACGGCGCAAATCACGCTTCCGTCCGCGCCGGGGCTGTATTGGCTGAGCGTGCAGACGGATTCGCAAGGAGAGGTTGCAGAAGGCTCGGAGCAAAACAACGCGCTCATCGCGGCCACACAAATCGAAGTGCTGCCCGCGTATCGTGCGACCGTGGCGACGGACGTTACGGTGGCATCGAGCGGCACTCCCATCGCGCTTCGCGGCAGGGCGCTGAGCGCAATGGACCAGACGCCAGTTCCGCAAGTTTTGGTCAGCGTTCGCGTGTTGGTAAGCGGCACGCGCCGTGTCTTCACCGCGTTGACCGATGCGACTGGCGATTACCTCATCACCTTCCGCCCGTTGGCGACGGAGGCAGGTAATTACAGCGTCGCAGCGGATCACCCCGGCGTGAGCGAGGACGCGGTGCAGGACAGTTTTGAACTCGTCGGGATGACTTCGCAGCCGCCGGGAATCACGGCACGGCTCGCGCCAAATCAGGCGCTTTCCGGCGAGTTGATGCTGCGCAATATCAGCGCCCGTTCGCTGGCAGGAATTTCCGCTACGCTGCAAACCACTGCCGCAAATCTCACCGCACAAATCCAAGCGCCAGCAAGCCTTGCGGTCGGCGAAGAAGCCGTTGTTTCCTACACGCTCACTGCATCGGATGCGTCCATTACCCGCATTCGTGGAAAGCTCCATTTTATCTCGACTGAGGGCGCGGTTCTCGATGTTCCGGTGGATGTCACTGTGGCTCCGCTCGTCGCGAATTTGGTCGCAAATCCCGGCGTGCTCACACGCGGGATGCTGCGCGGCGCACAGACGCTCATGGAGTGTGAAATCGCAAATCTCGGCGGCGCAGCGAGCGGTGATCTGGAAGTTTTACTACCCACGAATTTCCCGTGGCTCACGCTTGCTTCGCTCGCGGAAATCCCGTCACTCGCGCCGGGCGAGCGGACGAAACTCACGCTGCAACTGCTGCCGGGCGCGACGCTACCGCTGAATCTTTACAGCGGCTCCATCCTCGTCCGCGCGGCGCAAACGAGCGTCTCCATTCCGTTTCAGTTCCGCGCCATTTCCGAAGCCGTCGGCGATGTGCGCGTGGATGTGCTCGACGATTACACTTATCACGTCGCTGGCGCACCTCGCGTGGCAGATGCGACGGTGCGGCTACGCGATCCGTTTGATCAATCCATCGTCGTCGCACAAGGCACGACGGCAGCGGATGGCAGCATCACTTTCTCCGGTATTCGCGAGGGCAGTTATTGGCTGGAAGTCTCGGCGGACAAGCACAGTTCCTATCGCAACGGCCTCACGGTGAATGCGGGCACGCTCACTCGGCAGAATGTTTTTCTCGACCGGCAGACGGTCACTTACACATGGGTCGTCGTGCCGACGGAAATCGCGGACCGCTACGAAATCCAGCTCGTCGCCACGTTTGAAGTCGATGTGCCAGTGCCCGTCGTGACGATGGAGCTTTCGCAAAGCACCATCCCCGATCTCGCGCCGGGCGAGTCCTTCCAAGTGGACATGAAACTCACGAACCACGGCTTGCTCGCCGCAGAGCAAATCGAGGTGCAAGTGCCCGGCTTGGATACCGGCTATGAGTTCGTCCCGCTTGTGCGGCAGTTCGACGAGATCGCGGCGAAAAGCAGCGTGACCGTGCCGATTATTGTCCGCCGCCCCGTGGCAGGTTTCGCGCAGCGCAGCGTTGCACGAGCGGCGGGTGGGCCGACAAATTGCACGCCATTTACCATCGTTCTTTATTCTTACGAATGCGGGCCAGATCGCCGCTACCATCGAGTCGGCCAGCCATTCGTGATTCAAGGCCAAGCCTGTCCCGGCGCGGGTGGCGGGACATTTAATCCACGACCACAACCCGGCGGACCCGGCGGCGGCACGATTCATGTGGGACCGGGAACCGTAACGCAATCGGAGTGCGACCCGTGCGCGGCGATCAAAGCGAAAGCGACTCTCGATTGCATCCTCGGATTTATCCCCGGCTACGACCTGCCGAAATGCGGGTATGCCCTATACAACTGCGCAAGCGACGGACTCGATGGGAAGGTGACCGTCCCATACACATGTATGCGAGCAGGGTACGATTGCGCGTCCGCTGTTGCTGGCGGAACGCCGCTCGGACCAGCGTGGGCTGTGCTCGATTGCGTGGTGGGATTCGGCCAAGCTTACCTCGATTGCAAAAAAGTCCTAGCCGGAGGAGGTGGCAATACGCGCCAGATGTCGCTCGCCCGATTCCGTGTGAGCCGCACGGAAGCCACTGCTGTCGCTGCCACGGGAGCGGTTCCTGAGCTTGCGGAGATGCTCGAATGGAGCGCACGACTGAACGATCAACTGGATGCTTTCGCGTATATTTTCGGCGACCGGATTTGGCTTACGAGCACCGAAGGAGTTCGCTTGAAAACATGGCTCGACGCATTTTTCGCAGCGACGCTGGAGACTTCCGATGGCACGGTGCGCGTTACCGATTCGGAAAAGGCGGCGCTTTTAGCTGTGCCGCTTCCGTCCGACATCACGCTCGCAATGGCGACAAAACTCATCGAGCGCAATAACCGCACTGCCGACTACTACGACCGAGGCATACTCAAGCTCACCGATGTGCCCGCCGGGGCAAGCATCGACTTTTACGCGCTGGATGTGGCGCAAGAAAAATTCGGGCGGTCCATTCAAGCACAGACGCTTTCCGAGGCGCAGGGATTTGAGTCGCCGCTCGCGGGTTTAGTGAAGTCAGTGGAGACGTTGCGCGATCAAGGCGCGAAGCAAACCCAAGGCGTTTGCGCCCGTGTGAAAATCCAGATCGACCAGGAAGCGGTGCTCACGCGGCAAGCGTTCATGGGCACGATGGAGGTCACGAATAACAGCGAGACAAACGCGATGCAGGATGTGCGCGTCGTGCTCGACATCCGCGATTCGGATGGAAATTCGGTGAATGGTCGCTTCTTCATCAAAGGCCCGGAAGTCACTGGAATGGCGGGCGCTGCGGGAAATGGCGTGCTCGCGCCGGGTGCGACGGGGCGGCTGCAATATACGTTCATCCCGACTCGGGAGGCCGCGCCGCTGGAGCCGACTGTGTATAGTTTTGCGGGCACCTTGCAGTTCTCGGATGGGGCGCAGCAAGTCGCGCTACCGCTGCTGCCAGCAAACATCGTCGTGCGGCCCGATGCGCGCCTTTCGCTCAAGTATTTCCTGCAACGCGATGTGCATAGCGACGATCCATTCACCGATGGCGTGGAGCCAGCGGAGCCGTTTTCGCTCGGGCTCATCGTCACAAATACGGGACGCGGAACGGCGAAGAATTTCTCCATCACGAGCGGCCAGCCGAAGATCATCGAGAATGAAAAAGGGCTGCTGATTGATTTCAAAATCATCGGCACGCGCGTCGGAAATCAAGAGCTGGAGCCGACGCTCAAGGTGGACCTCGGTAACATCGAACCGGCTGGCAGCCAAGTCGCGCAGTTCATTATGGAGTGTTCGCTGCAAGGGAAGTTCATCGACTACAAGGCGAGTTTTGAGCACGCGAGCGAGCTGGGCGGAATGGCGACATCGCTCATCGATGGCGTGGAAATCTTCGAGTTGATACATCCCGTTCGCGCAGACCGCGACGACGATGACGATTTGCCGGATTTCCTCACAAACCAAGTCACCGATCCTGAAAATGCGCCGGACACTCTGCATCTCAGCGACGGCTCTGTTGCGGTGGTGAATCTCGCGACGAGCCCCGCGAGCACAGGCGGCGGCTTCATTCGCCAACTCACGCTCAATCAGCCGAGCGGCTGGAGTTACGTGCGCCTGCCCGACCCCGGTGCGGGGCTGAAACTCATCCGCGTGGTGCGTTCCGACGATGTCGATATTCGCGTCGGCGACAATGTGTGGCAGACCGACCGCACGTTCCCCACGGAGCTGAGCGGTGCGCGGCGCGAGCTTTCGCTGCATCTGTTCGATTTCGATGGAACGGGCACCTACACGCTTTTCTACGATATCGCGCAGACGCCGGGTCTGCTTCCGCCAGCCGTGCAAATCGCGCAACTCGGGCCCGTCGAGCCGGGCGTGCGAAACGTGCCGCTCGATAGCGTAGATGTCGTTTTCACTCGTCCAGTCGATGCTGCGACTTTCACGCGCGATGATGTGACGCTGCGCCGAAATGCAGGCGCAAACCTCGTGAATTCGGGCGTGTCGGTGACGTCGCTCGGCGAAACCGCATTCCGCATTGCAGGGCTCGCTGCGCTGACGACGGACGACGGGACGTACGCAATCTCCGTGCAATCCGGCACCATCGCCGACCTCTCGGGTCGCGCAGGCCAAGGCTCCGCCTCCGCGCTGTGGGCGATGAGCGCGACGCGACTAGTCGTGGTGAGTGCGGGCGGATTTGGCGTGGATGCAGTGCGGAAATCGGTGACTTCGGTCGATGTCGTTTTCTCCCGTGCGGCAAATGGCGGAAGTTTCACGACGGACGATTTGATTCTCACGCTCGACGGCGGCGCAAACCTCATCACGTCGGCGGTGACGATCACCTCCGTCGCGCCAAATGTGTTCCGCGTTGCTAGCCTTGGCGGGCTCACGACGCTGCCCGGCGATTACACTTTCGCGGTGCTGGCGGATGGTGTGAATGACACGGACGGACTCGCAGGAACTGGGCGAATCGAGGAGTCCTTCAGCATTGATTCAGCGGGGCCGACGGCGGAAATCGCAGCCGTTTCGCCGAACCCACGCAGCGATGCCATCTCCGCGCTCACGGTCACTTTCTCCGAACCGGTCGCGACGAACTCTTTCGGCACTGACGATGTATCGCTGCGGCGCAACGGGCGCGTCGTGAGCCTCGCCGAAGCAAGCATTCGCGAGGTTTCAGCGGGCAGTTTCGCCATTGAAGGGCTCGCGGCTGCGACGGCTGCGGCTGGCGATTATGCGCTCTCGGTAAACACGGTTGGCGTCACCGACCGCGTGGGAAATACGGGCAGCGGCACCGCGACTCGGAGCTGGAAAGTGCAACTAAAACGCCCCGCTGCTCCCACGAAAGTTGCTGTGTTGCCGGATACCGGAGCTTCCGCAAAAGACGGCATCGTGAAGTCGCGTGCGGCATCCATCGTCGGGCGCGTTGCAGTCGGAAATAGTTTCGTGCGTGCGACGGACCTCACGACCGGCGGCGCACTCGGCGAAGTGGCTGTCACCACTGCGGCATTCAGCATCCCAGTCGATTTGGGCGGAGCGGGAACTCACGACGTAGCGGTGGTCGTGGTGGATGCTGCGGGCAATGTTTCCGAACCCACAATGCTGCGCGTGTTCGTTGATATCACGCCGCCTTCGGCATTCATTGGCGAAGTGACCCCGTCGCCGCGTGAGGACGCTGTGAGCAGTCTCAGCGTTTCATTTTCGGAGAATCTCAATGTCACGACATTCGCGATTGCGGACTGCTCGCTCACTCGTGATGGCGTCGCCGTTCCGCTCGCAAAAGCGGTGAAACTCGTGCGAGCAAACGCCGCGCAATTTTCCATTGCCGGCCTCGATTTACTGACGGACGACGCGGGCGTTTACGTCTTCACCGTGAATGCGACAGGCGTGGAAGACATCGCTGGAAACGCCGGAAACACGAGCGCGACCACGACATGGCGGCGGCTCGATGGCGAAAAGACACGGAATTTCGCGAGCTACGCAGGCGAGTATTTGGGACTGCTGCGCGACGCCGTGCCGACGCATGAAACATCCGGCATCCTGAGCGTGAAGCTCGCGAAAACTGGCGCCTTCACCGGCACGCTCACGCGCGGCGGCAAGCGCAGCACGCTGCGCGGAAAGCTCGATGCAGAAGGGCGATTCGCGGGAATTGTCGGCACGTATGGCATCACACTTTCGCTCGAAGGCGAGTTCGGCGCGGACGCATTTACCGGCACGCTCAACGGACCGGGCGGCGATACGACCTTCATCACCGAGCGCGTCATCCACAGCAAAACATTCCCCACCACGCTGGCGGGAGCGCACACGTTGCTGCTCGCGCCGGAGGGACAAGGCGGACTGCCTTCCGGCACGGGAATCGCGACGCTTTCGATGACTGCGGCGGGCAAGCTGAAAGCCGTCGGTGAGTTCGCGGATGGCAGCAAGTTTTCGCAATCCTCATCGTTGATTGGCGAGGATGCGTGGGCCTTCTATACGATGCTGGCAAAGGGCCAAGGCTCCGCGCTCGCGCAGATTTATTTCCGCGACCGCTCTGCGCTGAGCGACCTCGACGGAAGCGTCCATTGGTTCCGCCCGGCAGCGGCGACTCACAAAGTTTTCCCGCACGCATTTGAAACTATTTTGCCGCTTATCGGTTCGCGCTACACACCAGCGCCACAGACTTTCACAACGCTCCGATTTAGCAACGGCGGACTCAGCGAGCCGCTCGCACTTCCACTCACATGGTCGCCAACCGGAGTCGGACTGTTTAGCACTCCCGGCACGCTGCGACCAAAGTTGAGCCTCAACGCCAAGACGGGAATTTTCTCCGGCACCTTCCTCGCCCCAAGCGATAAAGCTGCCGCGAAATTTAAAGGCGCAGTCTTCCTGAAACAGAACGTCGGTCGCGGCTACTTCCTCCGCCCGACAAACGGCGGCACGGTCGAGCTGCTTCCGTCGAACTAGCCGCGCCGTGGCTCGCGCAGCAGAAATATCGCTGCGCTAAACATCAACAAGGTTCCCGTAATTGCCAGCGATGGATGGACGCCCGTTCCGCCGTGACCGAAGCAACCGCACGAAAAATCTAAATCCCGCCACCACGCAATCGCGTGGCTCGCGGTAAATGCAACAGAGAGCGTCGCCGCAAGCAGTAGGGCACCGTTGCGAATGCGAGGAATTGCGAGGCTCAGCGCGGTCGCGATTTCCAGCCACGGGAGATATGCGGCGAGTCGCGATGCAACGTCCCAATTGACCAACCCGAACAAAAACAAATCATGCGCAAACCCTTCAACAGCTTCCAGCTTTTGGACGCCGGCAGCGAGCAGCACGCCCGCGAGCGCGATGCGCAGGATGATGGAAAAGCGCGGCTTCATTTCACAAAAACTTCCCACGGCTCGCTCAAGACGAATACCCGCGAGATGCCGATTTCGCGCGCGAGGCGGTTTGCGATGGCGTGTGATTCGTCGGAGCCATACGCGCCGAAAATCACGACGGTCAGCTCGGGCTCCCACGCATCGAGAAACGCGGGCAATTGCTCATCCCACGACCATGAATTGAGGCGCTTGGCTCCCGCAATCGTCGGGCCGCCCGCGTTCTTTCGAGTATCGATCCAGAGCAGTCGCTCCGCCGGAACGGCTCTGACATCGGCGCTCGAAATCTCGCCATCTTTCGGAGCCGTCTGAGCTGGCGAGGGATCGTAAAACACGGCGGGAATCAATGCCGCTATCGCGATCATCACAGCGTGTTTAAATGCGATCGTTGTCACTTGATGCGGACGAATACTGTGAGCGATTTCGGGGCATCCGGCGGAAAATTCGTCTCCACGGTCAGCTCTGCGGACTCGCGCTTGGACGTGTCTGCGGGCGAGATGCTCAGCACTTGAGTCGCATCGGGAGCAGTCTCCAATCGGACGCTGATGCGGGGATTGTTTGAAGTGGCATTGGTGGCTCGCGCGACGATGCCGTCGGGGACTTTCAAGGTCACGCGCTTGGCATCGGGGACATCCCCCACGCGCCAAAACACGAGCCCCGGCTCGGCGTGAATCGGCTTTGCGATTGCGACATTGAGTTCGAGCAGTTGTACGAGGCCATCCGCCGTGCGAACGGTGATGACTTTTCGCTGCTGGCCAGTCCTGCCGCCAAAGACAAACGTCGCTCGAAGCGAGCCCTTTTCGCCGGGAGCGTACTCGCGTTTTTGCAGCTCAGGAGTGGTGCAGCCGCATGAGGATTTGATGTCCACAATCTTCGCGTGAGTCGTGCCCGGATTAGAAAACTCGAACTCGACTTCGGTTTTCAAATCGGTGGTCAAACGCACGAAATCTTTAGATGGCTGAGCCCACTTTAGTTGAGCGAACGCAAGCGATGGCAGAAGACCGAATAGCAAAATAAAACAAGCGAGCGGCACCCGGTGATTAACGCAGAATCCGAGGGCGTCTTGCAATCAATAGTCGCCTGCGAATGTAGGGCGATTTGGTGACTGAACGACAAATCACGGAATCCGCAAAACATCAGAACGAATCTTCGATGTGCTCAACGCCGTAGCCGCCCCCTCGGCAACGGCATGGCGGATTGCGGGGGGAGCAAAGTCTTCGGCTGCGGGAGGCTCCACGAACGTGGAGAACGCAGCCGGAGTCTTTGCTTGTGACGGGCGGTGGGTGGAACGACGGTGCGGCTCGTTCGCATGGCGAGCGAGACCATGGCTTTCTCCTGCTGCTCTTCGGGAAGGTTTTTCACGAGGATACGATACGCTTCCTTCATCTCGGAATTTGCACGGAGCTTCTCCATCACGCTTTCGCGCAGCTTCTCGCGTCGCTCTTTTTTTACACGGCTTGCAGGAAGATGCTTCGATCTTCGCGTTCACTTCCGCATTTTCGCGGAAGGACTGCGCTTCATTCGCTGCATCGGGTTTTGGTTCGGTGGAAGTGCCACCTTGGGCATCTTCGGCGTTGGTTCGTTTGATGGCCATTTCGGTTCAGAGATCATTGATTGGTGGTCCGGGGTAAATTACGACACCTACGAAAACACCGGCCCGGAATGCGCCCAATACGGCATTGTTTCCTCGCTGGCGCACTCCAACAGCCGCGCAGTGTGCGCAACGGTCAAAATTTCATTCTCCCCGGTCTTCTCCTTTGCTTTCTCCACGTCATCATCCGGCGACTGCGCTACATACCCAATCGCCGCCGACTCGCAGTCCGCGCAGGATGCCGTCGATGCCAAACTCGTCCGCCGCTGTCGGCCCGGTCAGGCTCGCGAACGGCAATCTTTCTAAGCGCTGCTGGTTCCTCGAAGCTTCTACGGCTCAGGGTGCCACGTCGGCGAACTCAAAGACCCGCACATCCAGAGTATTGGCGAGGTTGTAGCGCGGCGCGAGCAGGTCATTGTCATTTCCCTTTCGGAGATCCAGTGAGACGAGAGTGCCGCTCACGGTCATCTTGTCGATTGCCTGCGCCATAAAGCGGAATTGGTCCGTCGTAGAATCTGCGGAACCAATAATCTGCCCGACAACGGTGATGGACGAAATGCGTGCGGTAATTGCCGGGGTATCGACGCCGGTGGCTTTTGAATCCAGCCCGTCGCCAAAACTATCGCTCCATCGTGCGCCGGAAAGTAGATTACTCGCGACCCAGTCTCCCTTCACGAAAACGGTGCCTATTTGTGCATTCGGATTTTCCTCAGATTCCGTGGCGACTTCACCGATTCCGTAGCCCGAGAGGATGGATGCGTGACGGACGGAACCTCCCACGGTGATGTTTCCAAACGCGAAATCCTTGTGTGTGTTCAGTTCTATCACCTCCTGTCCGCTGGCGGTTATAAAGACGGGCGTTTCGACATTGCCGAGGATGCTCCCTTTCACCGTGAGCTTCCCGATATTCTGCGCAATCCGGATGGTCGCGCTATTCACGATCTTGTCCGCTGAGCTGTAGTCCGCGCCGCTGATGATCGAACCGCCGATCGTGATGCTCACGGCGCTCTTTACCTGGATGAGCGCGCTGCCGCTGAGGTCGCCGTCGGCATCATCGCTCAAGTCGCCGCCCTGCACGCTGCCGTTGATTACGATTCTTCCAACGTCCGAGCCGATGACGATGGCCCCCGAATGATTTGCCGTTCCGCCGAGCAGGTTGCCTTTGATCGTCAATGACGCGAGCGTTCCGTCCACGCGGATGGTGCCGGATTCTTCGGCGCTGTCGCCGGTGAGATTTCCCGCCACTGAGATCGCGCCCGCATTTGCCCCTACGAATATTCCGCCGTTGGAAGTGCCCGCCGTGCCGCCGAAAATGCCGCCGCCGATTTTCACGGATTTGATGTCGCCTGCCGATGAGATGAGCCCGCTGTCCTGCTGCGTGCCGCCGAAAATACTGCCGGCCACGACGACGCTGCCGATCGCCGAATCGCTGCGGATCAAGCCGGTGCTATCCGTCGAAGGTGAATCGCTCCGCCCGCCGAAGATCGAGCCGCCGACATTCACCGATTTGATGATTCCGCGCGCAGCGATGGACCCGGACTGCTGCCCGGCATCGCCGATGATGCTGCCTTTGATCACGACCTTGCCGATGCCGCCCGTCGTCGCGATCCGCCCGGAATCAGCATCCGCAGTGCCGATGAGGGAGCCGCCAATCGTGATGGAATCGATGCTCCCAGCGGTGTCGCCGGTGACATTGAAAAGGATGCCCGTGATGCTGCCGCGCACATTGATCGTGCCGACTTTGCCAAAAATCTCGCTGGTCTGAGTCTCGCCATCCGGGAGCGTGGCTCCGCCCAGCGCACCGAGCGAATAGACCTTCAGCGCGCCCAGCGCCTTCACCGTCGGAGTGGCAGGATTGCCCGCATCGATCCGTCCGAGGTCTCCGGTAATCGTAACGGCGGCGAGTGAAATGTCCGTTGCGTCGATGTAGCCGACGTTCACCGTGCCGTCCCCGCCGACGAGCGGATTGCGCTTTGTCGTCACGGCGATCTTCGCGCCGCTAAAAGCTGCGGAGCCTGCGAGGTCGATCTTCTCCACGAGAAGTCCCGTGTCGAACGAGTCGTCGGTCGTGAACATCGAAGGATCGAGCACGCCTTTCGAGACGGTCATTTTTACAATGTCCCCATCGACATCGGTCCAAGTCGCGGACTTGCCGTCCAGAGCAATGGCGACAATGCCAGCCGGTGCGATGCGGGTTTCGAGGGCTTCGATGGATGGACGAGTTGAGTGTTGGTTTCTCATATAAATTAGTGGGTCTAGAGTTCGGTGATTGTGACGGTCTTCGCTTTGAGGATGGCCTTTGGATCGGCCACCACATCGGCTGCGGAAAGGAGGATGGATGTCTTCGCTTTGAGCGCGGCTTTTCCTTCGATGATGGCGAGGCCCATCAAGGAATCGCCGAGCACTTGGATGTCGGCGAGCGTGCTGGTGATTGCGGTCTTCGCTCGGTTCGTCACGGAGACGGCTTCGAGCGTGATGCGTTGCTCGCTTTTGATCTTCGTGCCCACCGTTTCGATGGCTCCGAAGCCGCTGATGTTTACTCCGCGTTTTCCGGAGATCGTGCCGCCGCCAAACGATGCGCTGTCCAAATGCGCGGTGCCGAGAATGCTTGCGATGCCGCCCGTGGAAATGCTGCTTTTAAGATGGCTAAAGGCGAAGCTGCTGCCGCTCTGCGCTGTGATGTCACCGGTCTTCGAGGTGACGCTGACTGCACCGCGTTTCTTCGATGCGGCATCCTCCAGCCCGAGCGCGATGTGAAAGCCTTCCAGTCGGATGGCACCCGCTTCGCTGCTGATTGTGCGGGTCACTTTGTCCGTCGCGAAGAGCTGGCCAAAGCTGAGGTTGCCCCCGTTGATTCCATCGACGTCGGCGAGCAAGTCGAGTCTGCCGCTGCCGACGACTTTGAGGTTTGCACCGATGATGAGGTCGCCCGCAGATTCAATACGCAGGCTGTCCGAGCGCCCGAGCGTCTGTACCGTGACAGACGAAAGGTCCGAGCCGATGAGCACGGAGCCGCCGTTCATCGGCGTGCGGATGAGCGTGGTGTCGCGGAGCTTTAGGTCGCGGGTGATATTGATGACGTGCGCTCCATTTTCCCGCCCGATGATGACGCGGGAAAATGTATCGCCGAGCGCGCTAAACTCGTTGGCCGTGAGGTCAAAAGCGCCCGCTGGCCCAGCGCCGCCGAGCGTGATGGAGCGCGTCGCGTCGTGTGGTTGCACGAGTAATTCGCCGAAGCCTCGGATGAGCCCGGTGCTCGCAGGGTCGAGGGTGATTTCGTTTGCGGTGATGACGATGTCGCCGTTCCGCCCCGCGACGATGCCCGCGCGCCGCCCTTGCGTGAATGAGGTGATTGCGTGGATGCGCACGTCGTTGTCGTCGCTGCCATTCACCGCCGAGAGACCGTTCACTCCCTGCGCGATGGACGACGTTAGTAGGCTCACGTTGTCCGCGTAGATATCGAGATCATCGAGGAATCGTGCGGATTCGATCTTCACGTTGTGCCTGCCGCCGACTTGCCCGATCTGGATGCCGCCGAAGCCGTCGCCGAGCGCCGCGAGTTCCGCATCGCTCAAGGAAAACTCCGCGCTGCCATTTGCAGGCGAACCGATGTCGATGGCCGCTTCGCTATCGACTGGCAGCAACCGCAGCGCGCCGCCCATCGTCGAGACGATCGAGCCGCGTGGTGCGGAAATCGCAATCGCGGATGCGTTGATCTCCGTATCGCCTTCCACCCGCGAACCGCTGGCGAGCGTGAAGAGCCCCGCATCATTCACTTGCAGGAACTCAATCGGCGTCACCGAGCCGATTCCATTGCCGATGGTCACGTCGCCGCCGCCTGCCTCGATCGTGAGACTAAAGTGCTGGCCGGGAGTGGCGTTCACCGCGCCCGTGATTGTGATATTGCCGCCGTCGCTGTTCAGCGTGATGTCACGGAGCAGTCGCACGTTTCCGTCGAACAACATGTTCTCGCCGTTCGAGTCGCGGTCTTCGACGAGCAGGATCGTTCCACGCACCACCGCTTCGTCGCCGGTCACGTCATCGACGTAAATCTCAGCGCCGGACTCGATGGTCACGTCGCCATTCGCTTCGACGCGATACGCATTGATGCTCTCGTTTGCATACACCGTGATGTCGCCGTCTGCCGTAAAGAGCCCGTCGTTCAGAGACGCCCGCGAGCCAAGGTCAAGGAAGTGCCCCGCCGCAGCGCCGGTGTCTGTGATGTAAATGTCGCCCGTGCCCGTGACGCGCGCCGAAATGTGGTCCGCAGTCGTGAGAAGCGTGATGCCCGTTTCCGCCACCGTATCAAGAAAGCTCGCGCTCACATTGCCGGAGGTCTGCAAAATCTCACCGTTAGGTGCCATGAGTATAGCAAGGCCGATCCCTCCGATAGTGCCGGTAATTCTGATGTCGCCAGCCACATTACCTGTCCTGGCGAACAGCGTGCTATTGGGATGATTGGTGGTGAGAACCGTTCCGTTGATGAAGATGCTACCCGTATCGTCTATGCCCGCACTTACCGAGATAAGGGGATTTATCCCGAGGAGTCCGCTGACTTCCAAACGATTATTGATCGCAACATTGTCCACCGCAGTGAAGTTCACATCGCTCGCAAAAATATCGTCGTTTGTGACGATTGAGCCCGTCCGCGCTGTCATAGTGAGGCTCTCCGGCGTGGTGACGACTTGGCCGACGAGCGTATTGCTCTCCACCGTGATGCTGCCTGCGTGGAACGCTACGTTGTCCTTGAAGACACTACTGCCGATGAGCATCGCGCCCGTGCCATCTTCGGAACGCCCGATGGTGATTTGAGTGAAGCCATCGCGCAGCGCGTTCAGGTCCACATCGGAAAGGTCGAGCAAACCGGTCGGCGTCGGCGAGCCGATGTCGATCGAAGTCGCCGCGAGGTAAGGCCGCAGCGTGAGCGCTGCAGTTCCCTGCACGGCATTCGTGCCGCCGAAGAAATCAATCTCGTCGGACTCAATGAAAATGTTGCCCGTGTTTGCAATGAACGCATTTCCCGCGAAGACCTGCTGTGCTGTGCGGACAAAAATGTCGCTCGCAGAAACCGGCCCGTCGAAGCGCGTCGCGCCAAATCCGTCTTGCTGCGTCAACGCACCAGTGACGGTGAGCTGGCCTTGGAACGTGGTGTTGAGCGCCGTCGTGACGGTCAGAGCGCCGTTCACATTGGCCACGCCGACGAAGCGGATATTCGCATCCGTCGTGAGAATTGCGTTGCCATTCGTCGTGGCAAAAGTGCTGCCCGCGAGGAACGAGTTTGCGTCGAGCGTGAAGCTGCGCGCGCTGACTGCGCCGGTGAGGTTCACGTCCGCTGCTCCGGTGATGCTCAGCGTCTGTGCGGCGGTTGTTTTACCGACGACGGTGACATTTCCCGTCGTGGTAAAAGTGAGCGCACCGGTCGTGGTCGTGATGTCATTTCCCGCCGTGAATGCGCCGCCCGCAATCGTCGCGCTTGCTGCGCTCACTGCGCTGTTCAGCGTGATGACCGTGCCGCGTGGGATGCTGAGTGCAGTCGGCGTGGTGAGCGTGCCCGCGACGGTGATCGGGCCGCCATTTCCATCGAGCGTGACGTCGCCCGTGGTTGCCGTGAGGTTCGTGCCGAAGCTGATCGTGCGCACGCTCGTCGCGCCGACATTCACCGTGGAAGCGCTGACGTTTCCGCTGAGGATGACTTCATCCGCGCGAGGCACGGTGAGCGCGCCAGCGATGCTCATATTGCCGCCGATAGTGACTTTGCCGCTCGCTGCCGCGTTGAAGTTCGCCGCGCCGCTTGTCGCCGTCACCGCGTTCGTCACGGCTATTGTCGGACTATCAATCGCGATGGATACCGCGCTGATGGATGCGAAGCGCGAGCTGGTGAGGCCCGCCGTCTGCGTGAGTGCGCCAGTGACATTCAGCGCGCCGTCAAATTGCAGCGCCGCCGCCTTCGTGATGGTCGCCGCTCCGCCAACTGTGACTGGCGCGAGGAACGTCGCGTTGCGCGAGGTATCGAGCAGGAAGTTGCGTCCTGCGCTGAGCGTTCCACTCGCGCGGACTTCGCCCGCCGTAGTGCTTGTCGTTGTAAACGAAATGTCCCGAACCACGGTAACTTGCGCACCCGTCGAGATCGTCTCGTCCGCACGAACTGTGAGGTCGCTGCCGATATTCAGCGCGCCGTTGAGCGCCGCCGATTTCGGAGCAGTCGTGGTGCCGACGAGCAGCGAGCCCGTGCTGGTGACGACTCCGCCGACGATGATGCTGCCCGCATTTGCGACGGTCGTATTCAGCGTCACATTTCCAGCGTCCGCATTCACCGCGCCGCCGAGCGACATCGAGGAAGCCGTGACCGTCACCGTGTCACCGCTGATGCCTGCCACGGAATTCACCACACCCGCTGCCGTCAGCGTTGTCGCGCCGTTCGCCGCAGCAATCGGCCCGTTGATATTAATCGTGCCGAGCGCATCCGTGGAGCGGAGCGTCAAAGCACCCGTCGTCTGCACGCCTCCGTTGTTCACCGAGATGGTGCGTGCGCTCGTGGAGCCGATGGATGCCGAAGCCGCCGTGACGAGCCCGCCGAATGAAACGTCGCGCACCGTCGGGACGTTCAGCGCGCCGCCGACTGCAAATTGCGCCGCCGTCGTGAGGTCGCCGGTCAGCGTTAGCGTCGCCGCATTTGTGATCGTCGTCTGCCCGGAGAAAATCGTGTTTCCGGCGTTCGATACCGTCAGCGTTGCTGCGTTCACTTTCGCGCCAAATGCGAGCGCTCCAGCCTGCGAGACGACGAGGTCGCCTCCCGCTGTGAGGTCGCTATTCACTGCGAGTGCGCCCGTTGCGCTGAGCGTTACGTCGTCGCCGAGCGTGAGCACTCCGCGGAGCGTCACCGTCGTGCCGCTCGCTGTGAGGTCGCTTCCATTGATCGCTCCGCTGATGTCCACGCCGCGCACCGAAACGAGGCTGACGAGATTGTTCGCGCCCGCCGTCAGTGTGCCTTGCGAGGTGATGCCGTTGCCGACCCCGGCAACCGTCGTGTTGATAATCAAATCGCCCGCCGCAGTCATGCCACCCGCACCGATGGAGACTGTCTCGATGGAAGTGCTGCCAATCGCGACGGAGCCGACATTCACGAGTCCTTCGAACGTCACCGCTTTTGCGCGGCTGATGTTCAATGCCCCGCCCGCTGTGATCGTAGAGCCAGCGCTGATGTTTCCGGACGCATCCGCCGTCAACGTCACGCCGCCAGTCGCCGTGACGACCGATGACAAATTGATACTCGCCGCGCTCACAGCGACCGAAGCCGCATCGACCGCATTGAGCGAAACCGCGCGTGGAGTCGTGATGGTCAGCGCCGTGCTCGCATCCACGAGTCCGAGCGCACTCACCGAGTTTCCGGCACCCGGCGCTGTCGTGGCGAGCGTGATGCCGCCTACCGTCGAAGCAAGACCGCCGACGGAAATATCGATCGTGTTCGCAGCCGTGATGTTGACTGTGTTTGCCGTGACCGCGTCGCCGAGCGTCACTGCGCTTGCGCCCGTCACGAGCAAGTTGCCGCCCGCCGTAAGGCCGGAGACGAGATTGATTGCGCCAGTGCTGCCGAGCGTCGTTGCGCCGGTCGTGGTCACAAGACTGTTGAACGTCAGCGCCGTGCCGGTCGCGTTTAGCGATGCCGCGTTGATTGTATTCGTCGCGAGTACGCCGCGCGCTGCGTTGATGGTCAGCGCGGTCTCCGCGTCAACGAGTCCGTTGAGCGTGACCGAGTTGCCAGCGACTGCGCCGGTTGTCGTGAGCGAGATTGCGCCGCTCGTCGTGGTCATTCCGCCGACACCTGCCGTGATTGTGCCGACCGCAGTGACACCGATGGAACTCGCAGAAGTCGCGCCGAGCAGCCCGACATTCGTCGTCGCGCTCATCGTCAGCGTCCCCGTCGCCACGACGTTTGCCGCTGCCGAGATGCTACCCGCTTTCGCAGTTAAAGTCGCGTTGCCCGAGCTGTTCACGTCGCCTGTGAAAGCAAGCGAACCAGCCTGCAAATCCAGCGAGCCGGCTTGCAGCGTGGATGAGAAACTCGTCGCGCCAGTCACCGTGGAAGTCTGCACAAATGCCCCGCCGACCACGACTGCGCCTTGATACTGCTCGCTCGTCGCGCCTGCGACCGTGAGCGAGCTGGTGACGTTGAGCGTGTTTTGGAAAGTGAGCGCACGCGGCGTGGTGAACGTCGCAACTCCGCCCACCGTTGTCGGTCCAGTGAACTTGATTTCACCCACCGTGCCGCTCGTCGTCGTCGCCGAAAGCGCACCCGTCGTCGTGAAGAGCGATGCGTTTGCGACGGTGATGGACTCGATCGCGCTCAGCGTGGACGAAGCCGCACTGACGCCCGATTGGAAATTGATCGTCTTGCCGGTGATGTTGAGCGGTCCCGCATTTGCGGACACCGCGCCGACCGCCGTGAACGCACCATTTGCGCCCAGCCCGGCCACCAAGCCCGCCGCGCCGGTGAGCGTCGTCGTGCCGCCGAGGACGAGCCCCGTGGCGTTGATATTTGCCGAAGCCGCCGCGAAGAGCGCGAAGCTCGCCGTGCCCGTCCCGAGCGTCCGCACGAACGCGCCCGTAAGCTCCAGCGGCCCTTGAAACGAAGTCGCATCGGCACGCGTCACCGTCAGATTTGCGCCCGCGACGGGGCCGATAAAGGTCACGTCGTCTTGCGAATTCACCGTGATATTTCCAGCGTGCGAGTTCACCTGCTGGCGGAAAACGATGTCGCCCGTCGCGCTCGTCGTCGTGACGTTTAGCGCCGTGGTGACATCCACAAGCTGATAGAAATCCGCGAGCTGAATCGCCGTCACCGAAACACTCGGCGCGCTGATTTGTCCCTCGAAGACAATCGTGGAAAGCGCACCGCCAGTGGTTGTGAGCCCGGTCGTGAGAATCACGCTGCTCTTAAATGTCGCCGCCGCGACTCCAGAAACTGCGATGCTCTGCGCGTTCAGCGTTCCATCCACGGTAAAGGTCGCGCCGTCTTCGATGATAAGGTTTTTGACGTTCACCGATCCCTCAAAGCGGACGTTCGTTCCGTTTGCGATACGCAGCGTTCCGAGCTGTGCTTCGCTGCCGATTGCACCCTTCACCGTCACGTCGCCCGCTGCATTGAGCACGAGCGTTTCGTCCGCGCCGCCGAGCGTGCCGTCCACGTCGAAGTTAATATTGATGCTGCCCGCGAGACTCGTGAGCGTCACCGTCTCGCCCTCGCGGACGACTGCGCTGTCCACGATGTCGATGTTCCCGCCGACGTTTTGGTTGTTCAGTTCCGTCGTGTGCCCGCTTCCGTAAATTGTGAACGAACCGTTGTCCGTGACGTTCAGGATGCCGGTCTGATTGATGTGCCCGCCGAGCACCGGATTCTGCATCAGTGTGGGGTCCACAAACGACGCATTGCCGAGGTTGATGAGATTGCGCCCGAGTTCCTGGCCGATCTGGATCGAAAGGAAACCGTTCACGAAATGATTGATCTCACTTTGGCTCAGCACGAAGACGCCGCTGACTCCATCGCCAATCGCCATGACCGTCGTGAGTCCTTCGGGACGAATGAAGAAGTTGCTGCCGGGACTCGCGATGTCTGCGGCGATGTCCACTTGGTCCGAAGTGAGCGTCAGGTCGCCCGCAACCGCGATGCGCGATTGCACGCTGAGGACGTTTGCGTCGTTGAAAATCTGCACCGTGCCGCCCGTGCTGGTGATGCCCGGCGTGCCCGCGACAGTGCCCACGATGAGGCCGTCGAGTTCGTAGATATTGATCGGCGTGCCCGCGCCAGTCGTCGCCGCAGCGAGCGTGCCGACTTGCGTGCGAATCGGCGTGGTGAGCGTGCCGATACTGCCGTTCGAGCCGCGCAGGAGCAGTGCGCCACTTCCCGCGAGAATCATCGCCGTGCTGTTGCCCGCGAGGATTGCGCCGCCATTCGTCACGAGCTGGATCGTGCCCGAGCCGTCGCCGGTGAATGAATTGCCGGATGAAGAATTGATGTCCTCATTCAGCGTAATCGCGCCGCCATCCACAAAGACGCTCACGTTGCCGTTGTTCCGCGCGTTGATGTCCGCGTTGAGGTCGAGCCCGAGCGCGGAGTCGATGCGGATGCCGCCCGCGTTGATCGTGTTGTTCACAAACGCCTGATTCGCCGCGAGGCGCACGTTGCCGGTGAACGAAATCGCCTCCGCGACATTCACGGTGCTGCCGCCGTTTGCCTTCGCGTTCACGGTGATGTTTTCGATGCCCGTGCCGAAATTAATCACCTGCGCCGCGAGGCCCGCTTTCGTCGCCACGATAGATGTCTGGCGGACGTCGATCGTGTAGCCGGGAGCAGGCGCTTCGATGGTCACGGTGTCCGAGCCCACGGTGCCTGTGTCGTTGATTTGCACCGCTGCATTCAGCGCGCCGAGTGTGACGATGTATTGGTCCGAGCCATTGCCGCCATTGAGCACGACCGGCGTTCCGCCCGTATTCGTGACATTAAAAATGTCGTCGCCCGCGCCGCCGGAGACCGACGTGATGTACGGCTGCGAATCACTAAACGTGATGCTGTCTGCCCCCGAAGTCGCGGTGATGGTCGTTCCACTCGATGCGAACGTAATCGCCGTCGTGACTGCCGAGAAATCAAACGCACCCGAGCCCGAGTTCACACCGGTAAACGAATCCGCGCCCCAGCCATCCGCGAATGTGTAGAGGTCGCCGCCGCCGCCGCCATTAAAGACATCGTTGCCAGCGCCGCCGATGATCGTATCCGAGTCGCTGCCGCCCGTGATGCTGTCTGCGCCGCCACCACCGTTGAGGAAATTATTCCCTGCACCCCCGAGCAGCGTATCCGCGCCATCGCCGCCGAGCAGCGTGTCTTCGCCGAGTCCGCCGTCCGCGATGTCGTCGCTCGTGGTGCCCTCGAAGTAGTCATTTCCATCGCCGCCATTAAACGTGAGGCCAAAGCCGCCAGACGCCAGTGAGAGCGGAATCACGCGATCATTTCCACGTCCCGCGTTGATCGTCGCCCGCGCAACGAGAGCACCGTATTTCACAATATCGTCGGCGTCGCCGGTGTTGACAGTCACGGGTCCGGTCACGCCATCGAGCGTCACCACATCCGCGCCATCGCCCGTATCCACGACGAACGATGAGAAGTCCGTAAAGTTGGCGCTCGGCGAGCCGTCGAGTTGCACCGATGTCGCGCCGAGCGTGAGCATGTCGTTGCCGGAGCCGGTGTGGAGTTCGAGGATGTCGTCGTCCGCGCCGCCATTGAGCGCGTAGCTCGGGCCGGTCGGCAGAGGCAAAGTGAGGATCACTTTATCCTTACCGTTGCCGCCGTTGATGATGAGCTTTGTGAGCAGCGGCGCGCTGAACGCATCGATGGTGATGATGTCATCGCCATCGGCAGCGTCGATTGTCAGTTCGGTGATCATCGAGATGTCGAGCGGGACGCCGTTAATCGTCAGCGTGCTGCCGCTGAGAACGATGTTATCCGGCCCTGCGCTGCCCGTCGCGGTGACGATTGGATCGAACACCAATTCCGCCGTGCCCATGTCTTCGATTGTTTCGTCGAAAGTCACCAACTTCGCGCCGACCGTGAAGGTCGAGTCAAGCCCCGGAATCCTGCTCACTGGCAGTTCCAGTTTATCGACGTTCGCCGTGTCGGAAGGAAGCGGCCCGCTGTCGTGCGCAAAGACCTTTGCCGACGTCGCACCAGCGAAGACTTGGTAAGTATCCGAGCCATCTTCGCCATCAAGGAAGACGAAGCCCGCCGAGCTGTCGTTTACGGTCAGGATGTCGTCCCCGAGCCCTCCTGCGATATTGAGTAAGTCCACGCCGCCGTTTGTATAATCCAAGTCCATAGTATTGTTGAGCCGCACTCTTCCGGCGTTCACTTGGAACGTATCAATCCCAGCGGTGCCGAGCACCGTGAGTGAATCCAAGCTGCCAGTCGTGTCGGAGATTTTTGTCCCGTTCAGCGCCGCAGCGTGAACGATAAATTGGTCGGAGTCGCCGCCGCCATCGAGCGTCGCGGTGCCTGACCAATCCAAGAGTGTGAAGCGATTGACGGACCCGCCGCCGGTCAGCGTCACGTTGGAGACATTCGTCAGCGTCACCGCCGCGTTGTCCTTCGTACCGATGAGCGCGTTTGCCGTCACCGTCCAGTCGCCGTCAAAGACTGCCGCCATCGTATTCGTGCCCGTGCCGCCATCAAAAGTGAGTGCGCCGAGCACCCGCGCCATCGGCGTATTCGCCGGGATCGTGGAGCCAAAAGTGAACGGAACACTCGGCAGGAAAGTGCCCGCCGCCGTCGGCTTGAGCAGGTTCGTCTGCGTGGTGAACGTGTCGTTTCCGCCGCCCGTCGTCACATTGAAATTGCGCAGTCCGTATGCCGTTAGACCCGCGCTGCCAAGTGTCACGAGGTCATCCGCGCTGCCCGTGGTGAGATTGAAATCGCGGATGTCGAAGAACTTCAAATCCGCCGTTGTCATTGTTCCCACTTTGCCGCCGATGATGTTCGCTTGTGCGCCGAGTTGGAGCGTGCTTTGCGAGCCCACCGTCGTGACCGTGATCGGCGCGGAAACCTCGCGCATAAAGGCGTAGCCAGCGCCGGGCGTGGTCGTGTTATTCACCCGTCCGCCGAGTTGCGGCGCACCGATGAGCGCATTGCCTTTGCTCAGCGCGACTGCGTATCCGACGTTGTCGCCGCCAAACGCATCGCTGCCCGTGAGCGCATCGATCGATGTCTCCGAGACCCAGCTCGAAGCGACATAGCGATACACGTAAGCCGAGCCTTCGTTGTCGCCTCGCGTCTGCACAGGCGCGGTCACCGGGACCTGCACGCCATACGCGCCGACGATCATCATATCGCCATCGACAGCGACCGCGCTGCCGAAGAAATCGCCCGCCGCGACGCCGTTGATTTGCGCATGGAAGCCCCAGCTTCCCGTGAAGTACGGGAACACCGCGCCCGTGCTATTCGCAAAGCCCGGCGCACCGATGACGGCCAGCCCGCCCGAGAAGTCCACCGCCGCGCCGAATCGGTCGCCTGCATTCGAAAACTCCCGCGCATCCAGCAGCGCGCCCGCATTCCACGTCGCGCCCGAATTCGTATAAACCTGCGCGACGCCTTTGTTGGCGTTCCCCGTCGGCGATCCGATGATCGCCGTGTTTCCCTCGATGGCGACCGCCGCGCCAAACTGCCCCGGCCAGCTCGTCGTGATCGTCGAGGACACGCCCCACGTCGCGCCGTCGTGGGTCAGCACGAGCGCCTTCTCCGCGCCCGGCGCACCCGCGATTGCGTTGATGCCGTAAATGTCCACGTCCTGCCCGAGGCGCGCGTTTGCAGCGTCGCCGCCGACATCCGCCTTCAGCGTCCAACCCGTGCCGAGGCGCTGATAGACATACACTCCGCCCGAATCCACCAGCCCGCCCGCATCGCGCATCGGCGCACCGATGATGATCGAATCGCCCGCCAGCGCCACCGTCGCGCCGAAGTCATCGCCACGCTGCAAGCCGCTCGGCTGCAGCGTCGCCTGCAAAGTCCACACGCCCGGCGCGCTCGACGTATAGACGTAAGCAGCGCCGCGCCCATCGAAGCCGCTCGCGCCGATGACCGCCGTATTTCCATCGATCGCCACGCCCGAGCCACCCTTGCTGGAAGTCGGGAGTTCCGGCGAAAGCTCCGTCGCCAGACCGGTGAACGCTGGTCCGCGGTCGCGGAAAACGTAGAGCTTGTTCTCGTCCGCCGTCGTATTTGCCGTGCCGATGATCGTCACGCCTTCGCTGATGAGCTGACCACCCGCGCCAAACTTGAGCGCCACGTTCGTATCGTTCGCCATCGTGTTGCCCACTTGGGTGTAAATGAACGGCGTGAAGGTCTTGTTCAGAGTCACTCCAGCGGAGGTGAAGAGATTCGAGGAGCCCACAGTGCCCGTCGAGCCGATGAGCATCTGTCCGCCGCGAATCGTGATCGACTCATCGCCGCCAAATCCATCCGTCCCCACAATCGGCGTCCCTGCCGTCCAAGTCGTCGTCTTATTATAGACCTGCACCGTGCTCATGCCGGGGCTGCCGACAAAGACTTTCGTCGCGCTCGCGGCCACGACTTCTGTGCCGAGTTTTGCCGCAGCTGCCGCGTCGAAATATTTCGTGCTGCGCAGCGCTCCATCCACCACGCCGCCGGTGAGCGTCGCGCCCGTCACGCCGCCGCCGACCACCGTTCCGCCAGCGTTTACGCCGCCGATGCTCGCCGACCAGCCGGTCGTGTCTGCCGTCGCGAGGTCATACATCGCCACGCGCGATTTGCCCGGTGCGCCGACAAAAACGATGCCGTTCACGATGTCCACGGATGAACCCCATTTTGCGCCTGTAAAACTGAAGCTCTCGTATTTCGTCCGCGTCTTTGTCGGCACGACCGTGCTCACCACACCGACGCCTTCCACGTCGTTATCGAGGTCGCTATTCATCGTGCCTGACGACGTGAATGACTGCTGCCGAGCATCGCCGCCGGAGATGTCCGCGACCATGACGATGGTGTTCGGTCCCACCGTAACTGCGGTGTCGTTATTCTCGGTGCTGCCGAGGCGCGTTTCGCCCAAGTTGAACCGGCGCGTCGAACCATTCACGACAAACTCCGCGTAAGCTCCCGGAGTGTAAGAACCCACGATCAGGTCATCAATATCATTGGCCCATCCGGAGCCGATGGTCCTGTCCACAGGGAAGTCCGTGTCGTTGTAGAGATAGTTGAAATCCCAGTCACCGCCGTTCGTATCCACGATGGCAATCGCCATATGCGGCATGAGCGTGATGGTCCTGCCGTTGTTCTCACCCACGTCGTGATACCCGATTCCAAACCAACCCATTCCCTGCACAAGAACCTGGCCCCAGTTCGCATCGGTCGGCACGTAAGTTTCCGTCGAGGAAGTGTTCGTGGGAAGTGTGACATCATCCGGCAACAACAGACGATCCTGCGCCCAAAGCGAGGTGGTCGTATTGAGCTTGAAAGTGACCGCGCCGCCCGCAGCACCGAGCCCGAGTTTGTAGTTCGCGTCCACTTGCCCCGTGGTCGAATACTGCACATTTCCATCGGGAATCCCGACGACGATATTGCTGCCGCTGATCGCCACCGATGCGCCGAAGTTGCTGCCCGCGCTGTTTGCGAGGGAGAGCGTCTGCGGAACGAGCACCACGGCATCTTCCCAGTTCTCACCGGTGCGTTTGTAAACGAATGCCTGATTTGATCCCGGCGAGCCAATCACGAGATTGTGCCCATCCACATCAATGTCCGCGCCAAAGCCCGTCGCGCTTGCCGGGGCCAGCGTCGCGATGAGCGGCCACGAGAGCCCTTCGTTTGCATACACGTACACTTTGCCCGCGCCCGCATCGCCGACGAACATCGTCCGAGTCGCCGCGTCGTAATGAGTCACCGTGCCGAATTGCGAAGTCACCAGCGTGCCCAGCGGGTCGATGATCGTCTCCGCGCGGACCGACTCCTGCGTCGCCGCTGGCAATGTGCCGTCCGCGGTGAAAGTGCTGATCGCACCGAGATCAAGTCGCCCGCCGGAATTGTGGCCAGGCTGCCCGACGACGATCCGTCCGCCGCCCACCGCGACGCTTGCGCCAAAATTATCCGCCGTCGCGTAAGGCCCGGAAACCCCGACCGACGAACCTTCCGGCGTCAAAGCCATCATCCGCCCCGAACCACTCGCGCCCGAAGCGCGCGCCCAGCTTGCGCCAAAGCCCAAGACCGAATCGGCGATCTGGTAAAACCCGTAAGCCGCGCCCTGATCGAGCGAAGTCAAATTGTAGCCCGGTGCGCCGACGACCGCGTATGCGCCATCGATCGACACCGATTTTCCAAAGCGGCTGCCCGCTTGATCTTCCGCCGCGATTTCATTCTGCGGCAAGCCCGCCGCAGACGAGAGCTGCGAAGTCCGCGCCCAATCAGCGCCAGCGCCTTCAAAGATGACCGCCCGCCCGCGCTGCCCATTCCACAGCGGCGAACCAACGATGATTTTGCCCGCATCGATATCCACCGCAGCGCCGAAGTTTTCCCCAGCTTCCGACAACACGGGAACGAGCGTCTTCGCCGAGGTCCAGGTCGTGCCCGAGAGCGTATAAACGAACGCCGCGCCTGCATCCGTCGCGCCTGCCAGCGGTGCGCCGATGACCGCCGTGCCGCTCGAAAACGCCACCGATGCGCCGAAGTCGCTGTCCGCATCCGAGGCCAGCGTGAGGATTTGTTTTTGCCGCCACGTCGCGCCTTCTTTGTTGAAGACATAGACGGAATCCGTCGTTCCGCCCGCCGCGCCGATGAACGCCGTGCTCGCGCCAATCGTCACCGATTGCCCGAATGTCGCGCCCGCCGCGCCGTTGTCCGCGCGCAGTTTCACCTGCTGCGTCCACACGCCGTTCGTGCGGGTGAAAACATACGCCGCGCCCGAGTTTGAGCCCGTCGTGTTATCGCTCGGCGAACCGACGATCAGCGTGTCGCCTTCGATGGCCACCGCTTTGCCAAATCCCTGCCCGGCGCTGCCCCGGTCGCTCGCGTAGAGCTTCGCCTGCTCCACCCAGCCGCTGCCGTCCCACTTGTAAACAAACACCGCGCCGCTCGCCGCATTTTCCTGCTCCGAGCCCACGACCAGCGTATCTCCGCTGATCGCCGTCGCCGCGCCCATGTGCTTCGCATCGAGCGCCGCTGGCACCTCAAATTTCATCCTCTGCGTCCAGCTCACTACGCCATCGATTGTCAGCTCGTGCAGGACGAGTTCCGTGAGATTCAAGTCCGCCACGCGAACGCTGCTGATCGTGAGTTCCGCCGCTTGGTCCGGCGAGACGAGGTCAAAGCGCAACAGCCCGTGAACCACCAGCGGCTCGACGCCCGTGAATGCAAACGTGTTGCCCCTCGCGACTACCAATCCCGACCGCGCTTCCGTGGCGCTCGGCGTGTAAGTGCCGGTCGAGATTCCGTCGCCAGCCAGCCGCAAAGTATCCGTCCCCGCGCCGCCGTTGAACTCCACAAACGTCGTCGCGTTCGGCACGCCAGTCGTGAACTTCGTGAAGACGAGATCGTCGCCATCCTCGCCGTTGAAAATGATCTTCTTACCGGTATTTGCGATCCCGTTTCCGACATTAAAAGTCTCGTGGCCCGGACCGCCAAAGACCGTCGTGTCGTAAGCGTAAGTGCCGTCAAACACTTGCGCGACATCGTTGCCCGAGCCGAGCGAAACCTTCACATGCTCCGTGAGCCGCGCATAGCCGTTGAGCGGGGAATTGTTCGTCCCGACGGACGGATTCAGCGCCACTTGCGAGTAGGTCGTCGAGGACGGATCTTCGCCAAATGCGGCGGTGAAATAATTCACCCACCGTGGGTCCGCAACGCCCGGCGAGCCAGCCAACCCGAACGGCGTGGAGAACGGCTTGTTCGCAATCGCGAGATTCGTTCCCACGGTCGAAGCGGTGTCTTTATAATGCACGGTATCAATCCCGCCCTGCCCGTTCACGATCAGCGGAATCCCGCGATAAGTGGCCGCACCCGTATCGATGCGGAACGAATCCAGCGAAAAGCCGCCAGTCACCGGCGTGCCGACATTCACGGTATCCGCGCCGCCGCCCGCGTTCACGGTGAACGTCGAGTTCAGCCCGCTCGCCGACTGCTCGCGATGCGTGCCTTCGATATTGATCGTATCCGCGCCCGAGCCCGCGCTCAAAATCACTCCCTCAGTGCGTTTGTAGATGATCTTGCCGGCATCCATACCGGTGCGCGTCACCGTCGTCTCGTCAAACGCCATCACCACATTGCTGATCGTGTAAGTCTGCGCAGCCGTCGTGCTTTGGTCGTTGATATAAAGAACATCGTCCGCCTGCGGACCGCCGCTGTTCACGATGATCGTGCCTTTGATATCATCAAGCGTCCCCGTCGTGAGCGCGCCTTCGACAGTGCCGAGATACGTCTTATCAAAACCATCGCCCGTAAGGATTTGCACCGTCAGACCCGCAGCGGCAGACGGCACAAAGAACGTGTCGTTCCCAACGCCGAGGATCACATTAATGTCGTCCGGCGCGTCGAAAATAATGCCGCCTGTCGCAGGCATGTTCAGCCCGCGCACTTCGTTGCCGACGTAAGAGCCGACGATGCCCGTGCCGATGCCGCCGGTATCCACGGTGATCGTATCCGCGCCGCCCTGTCCATCGAGGTGCAACTTGCCCGCGACAAACTCCACGCGCCGGATCGTCGTGCGATGCAGACCGTCCGCCGTCGAGCCGACAGTGATCGTGTCTGCGCCAGCGCCGCCGAGGATCGTCACTTTGGAAAAGCTATTCGTTCCATCCACCGCAAACACGTCAGCCCCGGTGCCGAGTTGGACGTTCACATTTTCCACCGTGCTCGTCGTCACGCCGGTCCCGAGGTTCCGCTTTGCGTAATAAATCGCGCCGGGGAAATTCGGTGCAGTCACCGTGTAGTCCGCGCCAAATTCCGTGTTGTGGACGGCGAGCTGCTGGTTCGTGCCCATGCCCAATCCAGTCACATTGATCTCCGTCAAAAGCCCCGCCGCCGCGACTCCGTCGCCGCGCACGAGCAGCGTATCCACGCCGCCTTGCCCTTCAAAATTCACGATGCCGCTGATGCCCGTGACCGCGTTCAAATCGTTGCCCGCGCTGAGCGTATCCGCGCCGTCGCCGCCGTAGATATTCGCCCAGATATTTGCCGCGAGGTCTTTCACCACCATCGTGTCATCGCCCTGCCCGAGCTTCACAAAAAGCACCGCGCCGGTCGCGCTGGGAGCCGCCGTGTAAGTGATGGCTCCGGTGATACCCAGGCCCGTGATCGTATTGCCCACGAGCGCACCCGTGAGGTTCGCCGTGCTCGCATCCGAGCTGAGATAAATGCCGTCCTGCGTATTGGCCGTGCCCGCGCCGGTTTCGATGCTCAGTCCGCCGAGCTTCGCGAGCGTGCCAGTGAGCACGTCGTAAGGCTTCACCGCGTCGTCGTCATACACGCCATTGAGCGTGAAGAGCGACTTATTCGCGCCACTCGATGTGTAGAAACGGTCCGCGCCGTCGCCGCCTTTCAGCGTCGTCGTGCCCGCGACCGCGTTCACGAAAAAGCGGTCGTCCGCGCCGAGCCCAAAGACCTCCGTCACGCCCGTCGCATTGATGCCGTTCGGGTTTGTGAGTTGCAGGAAGTCGATGCCCGAGCCGCCCTCAATCGTCACCATCGGTGCAACCACATCACCCGCGATCTCCAGCGTCCCGCCGTCGGCAACATCCGGGTCCACTTCCAAAGGATTCACCCGAGCATCCACGCGAATGAGCACCGTCGCCGCGCTGCTAATCTCCGCATCCGGCGCCACATAAACGCCGTCGCCCGCAATCACCGTCACGCCCGCTGGCGCAGAGACGCGGCTCGTCGCGATGAAGTTCACGTCTTCATTATTCACCACGACCGGCTGACCGCTCACGATCACGCTGCGACCCGCAGAGTCATTTGCCGAAAGCCGGATCGAGCCCACCGTCGTCGTCGCCAAAAGGACGTTCATTCCGCCGATCGTCTCCGCGATAAACATGCTGCCCTGCGCCGTCGCCACGAGCCGCCCGACTGCCGGAATATTTGCGTCGAGCTGGAGCAGCGCGTCCTGCACTTGCCCGGTTCCTGCGCCGTTAATTTCAAGCCCGTTCGCCGCTGTGCCAATTCCGCCCCCGAGCACTGTGAGGTCGATATTCCGTCCCTGCACATCCGCACGCACATCATCGTCCGCGTCGAGGATTCCGCCCGCAATCGTCGCAAGCGAGACATCCGCCAACCGCGAGACAATGCCGCCGACATTCATATCGCCCGCCGTTTCCTTTACGAAAATCGAGAGGTCCGCCGAGGCATCCACGAGCGTCGTCGAATCAATTTCCAACACGTTCATCGCGCTGCCGATTCCGCCCGTTCCTGCCGCGAGCGTGATCTTTTTCGCGGTGATATACGCCGTCGTTCCGTCCGCGCCGTTCGTGTCGAAAATGCCGACCGTCGCCGAAGCCGTCACATCGCCCGCCGTTGAAGTCAGCGCGCCGATACGCAAGTCGCCCGATGTCTCGCTGATGATGATATTTCCATTTGTCAGCGCACTCGCGCCGCCCGTGCCCGTATCCGTCAAATTGGTCGCCGCCGTGATATTTACTAACGTCGCCGCGACCGCAGAATCCGCTGCCGCGAGTGCGATGCTGCCGCTGCTAATCGAGCCAAAATTATACGTCGCCGCAAACGGCGTCGCCGCTGCCGCAGTCGGGACGATTCCGCCGCCGACATTGACTGCCACGGCAATGTCTGGACGGAAGTGCGACGAGTAGCTCTGCGCCGCACCGCCCGCGAGACTCACCGACAACGCGCCCGCCGTCCAAGTCGTCGTCGCTTCTTTTTGCGCGGCTTCCAGCGTCACATCCACCGTCCCGGCCGCCTCGATGGAGTCGAGCGTGAACGTTGCATTTCCCGCCACCGTTTCGCTCAAATCGCGCAGCCGTCCGGTGACATCAAGATACACATCGCCCGCCGATTTCAGCACTCCGCCCGGCGAGAGATTCGTCGTCCGCACGAGTTCGAGATTCAGCCGAGTTGCCGCCGAGCCGATGTTCAGCGCATCCGAGTTAAACGTCGCCGTCCGCACGATTCCCGTCGTGTTCAGCACGCTGCCGCCGACCGCATTGATCGTCGTCGCGCCGACTGGATTATTGATGAGCCCCGTCAGCGTCACGTCGCCCGTCGCGCCTTCGTTCAGGATCGAAATCCCCATGCTGCCGAGTGAATGCGTGATGTCGAAAGTCAGCGTTGGATTTGCAAGGTCGATATTTACCGTCGCTGTCGCCAGCGGGTTCGCCACTTCGATGCTGCCGAGCACGAGATTCTTCGTGGAGCGATTGATGATGCTCACCGACTCAAACGAATCCAGCACATGCACCGTCCCCGCCGAGCCCGAAACCGTCGCCGCAGCGGAGGTCTGATTTTGCGCCGAATTCGTATCGACGTAAGTGAAAGTTCCGTCCGTTTGAAAACGAGCGTTTGCGCCGGAAGTTGTGTTGCTGATTGGAGCGACGGTGATCGTCGTTGCGCCCACAGTCGCCGAGATTCCGACTGCCTTTTGAATCACACCGTTTTCGTCGATGATAAGTTCCGGGCGGGCACCGAGGCGGATGTCGGCATCGAAAATAATCGTGCGGTCGGCAGTCAGCGTCCCTGTGCGCTGGCGATCGGTCGCGATGCCCGAGGCCGTCGTCGCACGGCTTAGTGTGTCGATGTCCTGAAGCGCCTGCACGAGCAGTTGGCCACTCACGATTTCCGCGCCAGCTTTCGCATCAATCTTTGAATCACTGTCGTACGTGCCCACGGAATGTGCAGTGCCTTCGCCGAAAGTCGCCGCGCTCGCGGTCGGCTCCGAAACAATGCTCACGCCATCGTGCCGAGATTTCAGAGTCACCGCACTGCCGACGATTCGCACGCCGGGATTTAGCGTGAGCCTCGATTCGTCTGTAAATGTCGCCGTGGTGAATGCGTTGGCATTTCCGCCTGCCGCCGAAAGGTCCGCATTTGCAGTCGCCGAAAGATCGAGCGTGGAGACTACTGCGCCAAGCGTCACGCCTGCGCCGGTCAAATGCGACCCGTCGCCGATGAGGGTGATGGTTTCGCCGATCACCGCCATCGAAGCCCGGGCCGTCGCACCACCTGCAAATCCATTGGAGTCCGACTCTCCCTCCGCCGTTCCATCGACATCGCTCAGCGACTCGACGGTGAGATTGTTCACCGTGGAAATCACGACGCCATTTCCGAGAGTAACCTTGGAGCTGTAATTCATCGTTCCCGACGAATTCACATTCGCGATGCTCACAAGCCCGCCGCCGTCGCTTTCTGTCCGCACGTCGGACTCCGTGTCCGTGGTGGAACGCACCGTCACATCATTGCGACCGATGAACATTGCGCCGCCGTCCACGTTCACAAATGCCGTATTGTCCACGAGCACGTTTGCGCTGCTGGTGCCGAGTTTCAAAATGCCGACGCTCGTTCCAGTGGCCTCGCTGATTGCGCGTCCGAGCGATGTCGCATCGACGACTACATTGAATCCTTTGATGACCGCGTTTGCGCCGAAGGTTGTGCTCACGACCGGCTCCGAGCTGGCGCTCGTGGTCGCTCCACTCACCGCGATGCCGCCGCCGCCGCTTCCTGTCGCAGTCGCCGTAGCGCTTCCATTTGCCGAGCCTACCGCACCGTGGCGTGCGACGATGGAGAGATTGCCGCCTGCTTCCAGCGATGCTCCGCTTTGCACAGAAGTTGTCACCGTTGGCTCGATAGACGCATTTGCAGTCAGCGAAGTAATCGCCAGCCCGCCCACGCCGAAGCTCTTCGACGAAGCATCCGCCTCGCTGCCCGCGATTGCTTCGATGGTGAGGTTGCCGGTCGCCGAAAGATTGCCGCCTGCCGTCGCAGAGACGGACGGCGACGCGCTCGCATTCACCGTCGAAAGCGCCAGTGAAACTGCTCCGCCGCCGAGCGAACTCGCGCCCGCTGCCGCCTCGCTCGTTCCTTCACCGCGCACCGAAATCGCCGCTGCTGTGACGTTGCCAAGCGCCTTCGCGTTTGTCGCCCCGTCGGCGTTTGCGGTGAGTTCGGTGATGCCCACGAGAACCGCGCCAACGCTCTTTGAGGAACTCGCCGCGTTTGCCGTATTGTCCGAAAGCGCCTCGACGTTCACGCTCCCCGCAGTCGCAGAAACCGTCGCGTCTTTCCCGATAAATGCGCTCGTCGTATGCGCGCTGGTCGCCGTCATTTCCGAAAGCGTCGCTGCAAGTCCGTAGCTCACGCCCACTGCTTCCACAGTCGCCGAGACATCCGATTTCGTCTTCGCGCGGACCACTGCATCGCCGCCGGTGATGGTGATGCTTGCCGCCGTCCCCACCGGGCCAAATTCACTGCCAATGAATGCGAGCACGGCGCTTGAATCTTTCGCAGTAACGCTCACTCCGGAGAGCGCTGCAAACCCAATGCCCGTGATGCTTGCCGGAGCCGTGACGCTGTTCGTCGCATCGGCAATCACTGACAATCCGCCTGCGGAAATCCGCGCGCCATCCTGGACGTAGGCTCTCGTACTGCCGCTGATTTCTGCATCCACAAGCAGTGCCATGATTGCGACATTTGCGGCCGAGTTGCCGACCGTGGTTCCGTTCGCCGTAGTCGTGGAAGTCGCTGTGACATTCACCGAAGTCGCGCCGGTAGAAATGTCCGCTCCTGCGCCGATGTATGCCTCCGTCGTGCGAGTGATGCGAGTGAGCGAGATCGCTCCCGCGCCGGAAACTCCGCCAACGCCGTTCACTTTCGTCTCCGGCGATGCTGTCGTCGCATCCGTCGCCGCGATCGTAAAGCCGCCCGCAGTGACGCTCGAAAGCCCCGTCGCAAATGCGCGGGTCGTGCCACCGATATTTGCCTGCGCGAGCAGCGCAGTCGCGGCGGCCAAACCAGCACCCGCGCCTTGCGTAATCGGCGCTGCGCTGGAAATGGAATCCGCCGTCACATTCACATCATGGCCGATTGCCGAAAGCGTCGCCGCGTTGATGTATGCTTCCGCAGTTCCGTTGAGATTCGAGTATGACTCCGCAGCCGCAAAGCTCGTCCCTATCGCCGCAGTGAGCACGCCGACCCGCGAGCTTGTCGTGAGCGTCGGATTCAAATTTGCGGCGACGGTGATGTCGCCGCCGTCCGCCGTGACGCTCGATGAATCGATGAACGCCGAGACGACATTGGTGACTGTATTATTTGCGAGCGACAAACCGTTTGCCGCGCCCACGAGCCCGGCGGCGAGAGCGACGCTCGCGATGTCCGCAGTCAACGTCGATGTGGTGCCGGCTGTGATGCTCACAGCGCCAGCGGCCGTCACGTCCGAGTCCTCAATCGATGCGCGGACCGAACCCGCAATCGTGTTCTTCGAGGTCGCTGCGCCGCCGCTAATCGCGACGCCAATCGGAGCAATCGCCGCGGCAACAGATGCCGCTGCGGAAATCGTCGAAACGGATGCCGTCTCACTCGCGGTCACCGAAATATTGCCCAGACTTTCGACGCTGTCCGCATTGCGGATGGACGCTTCGATCTCGTTGTCTATGGAGTTTTCCGCGACCGCCACGCCAACAGAAAGCGCGCCAGCTCCGGCTCCGCCCACCGCCGCAGAAAGCGCTGCGGCACCGGCAATCGACGAGATTTCCGAAATGTCGCGCGCCCGCACCGTCAAAGCCGTCACCGAGATTCCCGCAGTTCCATCGCCATCGATCTGCGCAACCACATTCGCGGCGATCCTGTTTTGCGAATAGACGCCGGCTCCCGCTCCGGTGAGCCCCGTGCCGCCCGCAGCCGTGATCGCGGCAGCGCCTGCAAAAACCTGCGCGCGCAAAATCTGATCGGCGAGCGCCTCCACGGTCAGTTGGCCTCCAGCCATGACCGACGAATTTTCGATACCCGCCTCGACTTCAATCGGGGACTTCGTTCCAGCGTGCGAGTAGCCGATAGAATTGAACGCAACCGAAGCACCGAGCGCGACGCCTCCGCCGTTCGATCCGCCTGAACCAGCCGCAGCAACCGCGAGAATCAACGCATCGATTTCCGACGTATTGCTGGCAGTCACCGAGACATCGCCAAAGCTTTTCAACGCACTGCCTTGTGCTGCTGCGTATGTGTTTCCGAGGATGATGTTCATTGCCTCCGCGCCTGCGCCGCTCACCGCGATGCTGGTGCTTCCGGCGAGCGCTACGCTGAATGAAGAAGCCGACGAAGACGCCGCAATTTCCGAGTCGCTGAGCGCGCTCAGCCGGACAGCGCCCGCCCGTGGACTCGACATTCGCGGAGTCTGAAATCAGCGCGCGCACATCGTTCTCGATCGTATTGCGCGACAGCGCGAGGCCGACGGCGATCGCCAGTCCGCTACCGCCCGACATCGAGCCGCCGAGCGCTACCGCCTCGACTCCCGAATTTATCACGGAGGTGTCCAGCGCGCTTACGGTGATGTCGCCGGTCGCCGTGGCATTTGCCACGGTGTCGATGCGCGCAGTCGTGTCGCTGTTGATGTCATTGCGCGAAGCACTCGCGCCGACGCTGAGCGCAAATCCTGTCGCGCCTGTCCCGGTGAGCGAAGTCGAGAGCGAGCTGACATTCGAAAATATCTCCGCCGTGTTTTCCGAGGCGACTTTCAGCTCGCCCGCCTGCGCCTCGATGCTCGATGATGATTCGATGGTTGCCTCGGTGAGCGTGCTCACGCGGTTCAAAGCGACGACTGCACCGATGGCGACTGTTGTCGCGCCGTCCACCGCTGCTTTCACCGACTTTGCAGAGCCCAAGACTTCCGCGTCGATGCTCGCATCGGAAAGCGCCGTGACGCTGATCTTGCCAGCCGACTCGACGCTCGAATCCGTGATCGCAGCACGCGTGAAAGCAGGCTGCTGATTGCCGATGGAAGTTCCGAGAAGCGCGTCCGAAACATTGAAGAGAATGTTCTGCGACTCCCAGCCGATGCTGTTGAAAGCAAGCGTCACCCCGACGGAAAAACCATTCGAGTCCGTCTCGCTCTTCACCTCGGCTGAAAGCGTGGCGGTGTTCTGCGCATCGACCAAAACATCCCCGCTCATCGTCGTCACGTCGCTGCCATCGATCACCGCCTCAGCGCTGCTGAGAATGAGGTTCGAGGTGTTCATGAAATTCACCGCCACAGCCGAGCCGGAAGTCACTTGGAATGTCCCGCCGAGCGCCTTCACGACGCTTTCATTCAGCGCGCGAATCGTCGCCGTCTCCAGCGCAGTCACAGCCAATTCTCCGGCGCTGGCTTTTGCATTACTGATCGTCGCGCTCGTCAGGCCGCGCACATCGTTGCGCACAGACAATCCGCCGACACCCATCGCTTCCGACGGGGAGGAGACGCTGACGCCATAGACCGCGAGGTCCGAGAAAGCATTGGCGAGCTCGACCTTCTTCCAGAACGGAGAGCTTGCGTAATTTTCCGTCGCGAGATCGCGCCCCACGCCCTCCGCATCCGTCCCCTGAAAGCGATAGACGATATTGCGCGGCTCACCGTCCGACGCGATTTCCTCGCCGGTGCGAACGAGTTCGCCCTGCGCCACATTTTTTACTCCGGAGCGCGGCGTGTATTGATACTCGGTCAGCGCACGCTCCAAGACGCCGGAAATGATCGTGATGCCGCCGTCGTTGAGCGAGCGAGAGATGGATTCGAGATGTGCGTCGGCAAAAATGCTCGCGCTGTCTTCCGCATGAACGCTGAACGCACCGGCGACCGTGACCGTATTCGTCGCGGATGCCGACGTGAAACCGACGGTCGCAGTTGTGTTCGTATTTACGAGATTGCTCGACGCCACGAGGCCGAGACTCTTGCTGCCGCCGCCCGTCACTGCGACGGAGTCGGAGCTGGAGGAATTTGAGACATCAGACTGGATCGTCGCTTCGTTGAGCGCCGTCACTTCGAGGTCGCCCGTGGCGGAGACGACGGAATCATCAATCGACGCGCTCGTCGCGGAAGCCTGCTCCGTCGCGAACGTGACATCGTCCCCGAAGAATGTGTCCACCGTCATCGAGAAAAAGCCCGCCATCTTCCAGCCGATGCTATTGAACGCGAGAGTCACACCGAGGTTTTCTCCAGGGCTCGTGAGCGCGCCAGCAGTGGCCGTCTCGATGCTCGAAGTATTTTTCGCCGTGACGGAGACATCCCCGGCAGTCACTTCGCTGCCAGTGATATGAGCCCTCGCGGAGCCGAGAATCATATTCGCAGCGATCTGGCCATTTGCAGCGTACACGGCGCCTGCGCCGGTAAATGCGTTGCCGCCTTCTGCTTCCACGAGGCTGTCGATAGCCGCCGCGATGGTCGCACTTTCCACCGCAGAAATCGTCACGTTTGCCGTCGAGACGACCGCGTTTTTCACGTACGCTTCCACATCGCTGCGCACATCGTTTTGAACGACCACGCCGCCGACCGCGGCCACCGGCGATGCGCTGAAATTCAGGCCTTCCGGGAACGTGACATTGTCCGCGACGGGCTTCCAATACTCGAGGTCGAGATAGTTCTGCGTGCCGAGATCGAGCGTCGCCGTGGTACCGAGATATTGATACTTCACGTCGCCATCCGCGCCACGGACCTGCCACTTCGTGTCGTCCGAATAATCCTGCAAACTCAGGTCCACAGTTCCCGGCGCGCCGAGGTATCGATACACGACATCGTCATCGCCGGAAACGAGCGCCCACTTCGTGGCGTCGGAGTAGTCCACCGCGCCGAGATCCATCCGTTTGTTCGCGCCGATATATTGGTAAACGAGCGCGGATTCTGCGTCGCCGCCTCCGTTTCCATATCCCGCTTCGACTTCGATTTTGTCGCCCGCAACGAGCAAGCGACGCCCGTCTTCCGAAGTCCATCGCGTGTCGGCGTATCCTGCCGCGACGAGGATATCGTCGCCAGTCGCCAGCATCTGCGCGCCGTCGTCGGTCGTGAAATCTTCGTCGAGGAATGTCTCCGAGATTTCCACCGTGTCGCCGAAGAGAATCACGTTCGATCCATCGTCTGTGGAATACGTCGCATCGACCGCGTTCACCTCCTCTTCGATGATTTGTTGCCCGCCATCTGCGACCACCGTCGCGCTGTTTCCGAGGATCGTTGTCGCGTAGATTCCCGCCGCATCTTCCGCAGAAATCGTGAGGTCTCCGCCGACCACGACAGGCGCGGCAACGCCGGTTTGATCGATCCACGCTTTTGCTTCGCTGCTCACTTTATTCACCGCGAGCACCGCGCTCGCACCGCCACCGATCGGGCTCACCAACGCTTGGGCGATCGTTTCGGAGATGTTTTCCACGTAGGAATTGATCTGCGCTTCGGAAGTCGCAGTGACAAAAAGATCGTCTTTCGCCTCGACCGTGGAGCGCGCGATGAACGCGTGAACTTTGGAACGTTCCTCGACACTGCCGAGCCCCAGTTCATCGCCGAGCAACTCGCCAATCGGCATCTGGCTCAACGTGCCGGTGAGCGCATTCGACGGCAGCCAGCCGATTGAATTATACGCGAGTGTCGCGCCGATCGTTCCCGCGCCGGAGCTGGCTGCGAGCGGGTTGAGCGTCGATTTCATGCTCGTCTCCGACTCCGCACTCGCCGCAAACACGTCTTCGGCATCGACTGAGATGTCGCCGCTCACGAGCGTCTTCACCGCGCTGTCGGCGATGAAAGCGCGCACATCGCCCCGCAAAACGTTCGAGGTAAATGTGCCCGCTGCGCTGAGCGAGAACGTATTCGGAAGCGGCACGCTCGCAGAAACCGCGGTGGCCTTTACGTATGCTGCAGCGGTGGATTCCCGCGCTGCTGAGAGGCTCACATCCGCGCCGGTCACGGTCACCGTAGAGCCGTTCGAGATATATGCTTCAACGGTCCGGCTCAGCGAATTCCGCGCTGCGCCAATCGCGATATCCACCGGCAATGCGACGTCCGCAATCAAGAGCGCCCGTTCCGGCGAAATCGCGCGCAAGTCCGTGCTGTCTGTTGCCACGAAAGAAACGCCGCCCGCTCCGGCGATGATCGTGGCGTCGTCGGCATACGCTTTCGTCTCACCGGAAACGATGTTGTACGCATCGCGCCCGACGCTTTCGTACCGCGTATTCGTCTTCGCAGAGACCGTGAGTCCGGTCACCGTGATCGTCGCATCGGTCAACGAAGCAACCGCCGTATCGGTAAACTCGATCCTTGTGCTCAGCGGCGATTCGGCGCGGACCAAACCGCCCGTGTGCGCGTCGAGTGAGAGCGCCGCCGCTTCGAGTGTCGCGCCACTCAGCACAGCGATGTTTGCGGAAGAAGTTGTAGCAAGCGCCAGCGACAGCGACGCGGAGTCCACATTCACATCCCGCACCACTCCGGCATCGAGCGTGATGTTTCCCGTCGTGGAAATCTTGCCGCCGATCTGAATCAGCGCGGCTTTCGTGCTCACGTTTGCAACATCGGTCACCGCGATTTCATCCGCGAGTGCGGTGAAAACGACATCGCCCAGTGTGCTGATGACCGTGCCCGCATTGACAAAAATCCCCTCCGCCAGCGCATCGATGCTGGCCGCACCAAGCGTGAACGATCCGCCAAACGTGATCGTATCCAGCCCGCCCTTGCCATCCACCCGCAGCGAAGTCAGCCCGGCAATCGAAAACGACACGCTTTCGATCGAACCATTGGTGGACGACACGCGCAGCTTTGTCGCATCGCCAGGGTCTTTCTCCACGAGGAGAAGATCGCTGCCGCTCGTCCCTTCGATGACAATATCCGAGACACCGGAAATCGTGATGGGCTCCAAGCCTGCGTAGGTCAGAAGTCTTCCATCAAACTGTAGCGAGCCCGAGCTCGGCCCGGTCGCCCTCGACGACACGGAGTGCGAAAACGAACCATCCACCACGAGCGAATCATAGCCGCCATCGCCACCGGACACGACACCGGCCAGCGAGCCAGTCGCCGCAAACGAAAACTCGTCTTCGTTATTTGCCGCGCCTGCTGCGTTTTCGATTCCTACAAAGTGAACGTTGCCATTGATCGCACCCGCGCCATCGCCGTCGATGACCCAAGTGCTGTCCGACGCCGGGCCGACGATCGTATCCAGCCCGTCGCCACCGTTGAACGTGATCTGCGAGACAAGCGTGCTTCCGGAAAGCTCCAACACGTCGTCGCCCGCACCACCGGCCGCAGAAATCGACCGCACCCCACTAAAAATCTGCTCCAACCCACTTGTGAGGTTTCTCACCTTTACGATCTCGCCGCCCTCTGGCGCATCGCCCACCCGGAGGATATCGAAAACATCGGAACCGCCCGTCATGGCGAGGGCCAGCCCCCCCGCGATGGACAACGAACCAAGCCCGATGTCCGAAGAAAAAGTGATGCGCGGCTCAAGATTCTCCGGCCCGATTTGCGTACGGAGAATCGCTACCGAGGCGACCTCGGTGCCAATTTTCCCGCTCTTTTTGAGGGTAATCTTCGCCTTTTTCATAAAAACCATAATTCCAGTCCGAGGTGTTGCCTCAATGATGTGACGCCTCGCTTCGGATTTGACAACGTTAAAAACATACGGCTCTGTTATTATTTTCGTCAGGCTTTTCCCCGGCGATCGACTCGCGGGAACTATCGCGCACAAAGTCGCCGAGGGTGTCCGCGGCGACGGTAAGTCCAGCGGCTGAGCCATATACGCCAAACCAGGAGGGTTGCCCGACCGTAGCCGGGGTTGGAGGCGGTGCTGGAGTGGCTCACGCACGGTTTTCTCGGGAAAGCTGATTGGCAGAGGGCTTCAGTGTCGCAAACGCCGTCTGTTCAGTAAGCAGAGCCGCCTCTGAACGTCGCTCCGTTATCACAACCGTGCGACGCCATACCTTTGCATGGGTGTGACCGCTGCGTGATGTAGCCCGTAGCACAGTCCGTCCCGCCCGTTGCGGGCCGACAGCAGCCGGGACGGCTACTGGCCCCACAGCCGGGACGGACTGTGCTACATCACGCAACGGTCACACCCCTTTGCATTCAAATATCAGGAGCGGGGAGGTTGGAATCATGGCGAAAATGGGATGGCTGCGATGAAAGATGGATGTGCCCCGTCCATGGAACATCTTGGCCATTCACGCGGAATCAAAGTCCGGTTCGCGCTTTCCTTCACCGCTCCGCTTGCCATCGCGCACCGCGAGACCTAGACCCTCCGATTCATGCCTCCAAAAGCCACGACTACGATAGATTTCACGACGCGCAACTCCCGGAAAATCTCCGCTCCGAACTGTTCCTTGCAAGAGCTTACGTCCGATTCCATTTCCAACGAATAACCCGCCATGCTCACCGGCGAGGGTTTCCGCGAGCAAGAGCAAGAGTAAGCCTAAAAGCCGCAGTTGGTGGTCCACGAAAGACACTAAATACACGAAAAGAGGACCTTGTGAAAAGATGCGCGCTCACCAGTTCGGTGTATGCTTCGTCTTTCGGAAGTAGGTCCTTTCGTGTCTTTTAGTGCGTTTCGTGGACACTCAATTGCTGTTTTTAAGGTAAGAGAAGGAAGTAAGAATCTGGCGTTTTTCAACAGCCGCTTAGCGGTTCCCGACATCGGTTTGGTGCCCGTCGGGTTTTCTTCCGGTATGGATGGCGAACACACAAAACGCCCCGGCCTGCGCGATGCGGACCGGGGCGTTTGCGGGAATATGTGGCGTGGTTACGGGATGTTCACGCGGATGATTGCGGTTGATTTGTCCGTGAAGTTCACGAGCGCCGTGACGTTGCCTGCATTGTTAAAACTGCGGGACACGCTGAGCGCGCCTTTGGCCGGTGTGAGCATGGTGAACTTCTTCACGGTGTATTCGCCAAGTTCGTCGCCGCTGCGCAGCAGTTGGCGCAGGACCCCGTCGCTGTCTGTCCCCCAAAGCCCGAGGCTGTTTTTTCCACTCACGCCGGTGCCTTTGACGGTGGCGAGGAAGATGGGTGCGCTGTTCGATCCGCCGGGAAGGGCGAAGCTTTTGAAAGCCGTGAACTTCTGCGGAAGGGTGAAGCCCGCGCCGTCGGCCACATCGCCACCGGTGCGGGCGATGATTGCAGGTGTGGCACTGTTGCCGTGGTAGAGGACGGTGCTGTTTGCTCCGGTAATTCCGGTGCCTTTTACCTTCGCGAGAAATGCGTAGGTGCCCTGATTGTTGGAAACAGGGTCGCTGAGGCTGACGTAGCTGGCGTTCGCGATGTTCGATGCGGGGCTGCCTTCGCGGGCGATGATGCTGCCTACTGTAGTTCCCAATGTGCTGGTGATAATTGCCGTGTCGGTTGCCGATGTGACGCCGCCGAGGTTTGGTGTGAGCGTCGCAAGCGCGGCTTGATTGAAGCCGTTGCTGTTGGCTCCGTATGGCCCGAACGATTTCCATTTTGCGTTCATGTCGATGACGGTCGCCGCTTGGCCGCTGCTGGCGACTGCGGTGGCCACGCCTGCGTTGGTGATGCTGACTACGGCGGTGCGTTTATCAGCGAGGGTGACGTTTGCGACGGTGCGGCTGCTGCCGTGGTAGCGGCCTTGGCCGGGCGATGTTTTTGTCGGAGCAAAGATGCTCATTTTCTTGATCGTGGATGCAGTGCCATCGGCGGTGAACGACTGTCCGAGCTTGAGCAGCGAGGTTCCTCCGACACTCGTGAGGCCGTAGAGGACGGTGTTCTTCTCCGCGCCGACGACGTTGATGAGCGCGACGAGGTGTCCGTTTTGCAGCGAGATATTGACGACGGATTTCAGCAGCGTGCCGGCGGTGAGACCGGGGACTTGTTTGCCCGTTTGCAGTGCGAGGCCGAGGTTGCCGTTGATTGTGTTGGTCCACACGCCAGCGGCTTCTCCACCGGCCACACCGCTGAGTTTCGCGGTGAATGCGTAGGTGCCGTTTGGCGCGGAGACGGGGTCGCCGAATGATTTGAAGAGTGCGCCAGTTACGCCGGGTGCGGGCTGGCCTTGCATTGCGGTGATGAGGTTTCCGCCGGAGCCGTCTTGCGGCAATATGGCGGCGAATTTTTTCTTCCCGTCCTTTGCTGTGAGGCGGACGACGATGCCGCCATCATCGGCTGTCGCGGGTGTGCCGATTGCAGATGCGACTGCCGCCGTGGTGAGGCCGGGGCCGGAAACGGGGTCGCCGTCCGCGAGCAGGAAGTGGCCGTATTTCACGGTGATAATTTCGAAGTTCGCACTTGGCGCTGCCTTCCTCGCTGTGCCTACGACGATGACATCGCCGCCGCCATCGACTGCCACTGCACGCGCATCGTCGCTGCCGGCTGCGGCATCGCCATTGAGCCGCTGCCGCCACAGGATACTGCCGGTCGCTCCGTCAAATTTCACAGTGAGGTAGTCATGGTCCGTCCCGGTCGCTGCGAAAAGCGAGGTGCCGGTGACGACGACATTGCCCGCGCCGTCCACGACCATCGCGTTTGCATTGTCGGTGATGATTGTATTTGCCGGGCTGCCTGCCGGTACGTCGGTCGCATTTTGCCAGAGGAACGCGCCATTTACTGCGGCATACTTCGCAGCGTAATAGACCGTCCGAAAACCATCGAGTTTCGTAGTGCCGGAGATGAGCGCGTTGCCCTGCAAATCCGTCCCGATGAACGGCGTGTCGAGCGAGTTTCCGACCGGCCCAGTGAAGCGCCGCGACCAGCGGGGCACACCGCCAGCGCCCGGATATTTGATGGTGTGATACGAGTAAGATGCGCTGCTCGTGTCCCGCGAGGAACCAGTCACCAGCACAGCGCCCGTCGGGTCCTGCGCATCGTTCGGAGCGATGGCCACGCTCGTCGCTTCATCGTCGTCGCTCTGCACGAGGTTGTCGTAAGTCTCGTCCCAAAGCGGGACACCATCGGATGCTCGGTAGCGCACGGTGTAGTAGCAGGAATCCGAGCCGACGCGCGACTTTCCGACGACGACGACATCGCCATCTGGAGCCACGGCCATCGCATTCGGAACATCGATGAACGACGTGCTGTAGCGCTTCCCTCCACCCCACTGCACCGTCCCGGCGGAATTGTATTTGATCGTGTAAAAATCCTCCTGCCTCCCGCTATCGATGGACTTGCCGGTGACGATCACATTGTCGCTCGCGTCCACCGCAATCGCCGTGATTTCGTCGCCACCGTTTTGATTGCTGTTGTTGTAACTCCTCGACCACAGAGCGATCCCGTCCTTGTCGTATTTGATCGTCTGAAAGTCGCGCTGATTCGTAGTGCCCATGAAGCCACCGACGATGACGCTGCCTTCGCTGTCCGTCGCGATGGCCCTTGGCTGGTCGTCGTTGATGTTGTTGGAGAATGTCTTTTCCCACATTTTCGCGCCGGTGAGTCCGTCGTATTTCGCGGTGTACCAAGTGTCGTTGCCGCCGCTCACATCGTTGTAACCCGTCACGAAGACGTTGCCACGTTTGTCGGTAGCGACGGCGACGGCGCGTTCTGTGGTAGTCGTTGAAGCTGCGTTGTGTCGTTGTCCCCACGCGATGTAATTGCGCTCGGCGGATGCCGTGGAAGCGAGCGCGAGTGCGCAGGCGGTGATGATGCTTTGTGTGTGTTTCATTGGATGGTTTGTTGTTTGGATTTCTGATTAAGCGACCTGTGCGAATTGAACGGTCCGCAGCTTGGATTCTGGGATGGCGAGGAACAGCCCTGCCCCCTTCGCCATGCACGAGAGGGTGCTGGAAATGTCTGCGGCTTTTAGCTTCCCGGATGCCCGGAGCAGCTTTTCCGTGCGTTCGCGGTGAGTGAGCGTAGCGATGGATTCGATCCATTGTTCAAGACCTCTCACATGCAGGATGTCGCTGGCGCAGGTCGCGACCAGCGAGTCCCACCTGCCCTCGTGTCCGCAGACGAGCGATCGGATTCTGCTGATGATTCGCGCGTATCTGGTGAGCCCAAGGAGGGGTGCCGTCTCGGCCCCCTGAACTCTGAAAGAGTTCCCGATAAGCTGGGAGGTCATGGGAGACGCTTCGCTCCTTATGGGGCCGAGACGGCCCCCCTCCTTGGGGCTTCGCGCCGCGAATCTCACAGCGTTATCTTGCGTGCTTTGCGTTGTTTGCATGAGCCGACGTTGAGCCTTTTCCAAAAATCGCACCATACGACTAAAGACGGATACCGAAGGACGCCGCATATCCGACTAAAGTCCTATGGACAGACTTATGGAAAATTGATGTGGGGCGACCCAGTCATCGGACTATGCGCACATGCCGTGCGCCTTCCGTGACTATGGCGTGCCGACGAGTCGCCGCCGGTAGAAGCGCTGCGCTGCGTTTGTCGGTACGACATTTTCCAGAAGCGTGCCGTTGATGCTCGACCCGGGATACACTTGCAGGAACGGCACGGCGAGGTCGTCGGTCGTTTCCAGATTTGTGCTGAGGCTGCGCGCGGTGTCAGCGCTGATCGTCATCGTGCCGACGCCCGGCGTCACCGTGAGCGGCGGCGGGGTGCCATCCCACGCGAGGAAATTGTCGAACGTCGCATCAATCGCGGTGAGCGAGTCGGCGGCGTTCACGATGCCCGTGATGCCTGACGGATAGGTCGAATCGGTTGCGGTGAGCTCGATCAACGGATTTGTGAGGTTCGAGAGATCAAAGATGCGGCCCGTGATATTGCTGCCCCCGCAAATCAGGATGATACGGTAGGAATGTCCCGGAGTTACGGTGATTGGAACGCCAATCGCAATCGGCGTAGGGACCTCGCCTGTGACGCGGTGAATTGCGACTTCGCCAGTGGTCGGAATGACACCGAACGAATAGCCGCGCGTCCCGCCAAGTGCGATGTTCCCCGCCCGCGCGATGACGCCCGGAACATTCTTCGTAGGGCCCCAGGCGACAAGGTCCGCAGAGATCACCGTCTGTGTGAAAGTAGTCGGCCCGAAGAGCGCAAGCCGCGCCGGGCCTAAAATGGGATACGCCGCCGCACTCGGAGCCGCGCTGCTGAGTCGCGCGACGCCGCCCGTGAACGTGAACGCTGCGATCCCGAGCGGATTAAAGCGCGTCCAGGAGCCCGGAGGAACAGCAGTGAAAGTGGTCTCGTCATCGGCGAATGCTGCAACGCTGAGGAAGACAGCGGCGACAAGTGTAGGGATTGTTTTCATGATGGCTATCGAGGTCAGAGGAGTGTTTCCGAATCGCGGTATGGATGCAATGATCGCGTGGAGCGAACCGGTGCGTGGGGTGTGATTGGAAGCGGAACGCGAATGTTGCGATGCGAGTGTAACGAGCCAAGGAGCGGCGGCATTCTTGCCGCCGTTGCTATAGCGCGAAGCGCCCATTTGTGAACACTGCGG
>JAYTMG010000771.1:0-1661 GCA_043728745.1 Verrucomicrobiaceae bacterium | reverse complement strand
CTCATCCGCAAACGGACGCTCGATTTCGACGACGTGATGAACCGCCAGCGCGAAGTCGTCTATGGACTGCGCAACGAAGCCATCAACAGCGACACGCCGCGTGTGCTTCTTTATGATGTAATCGACGATCGCATCCCCGAGAAAGTCGCCGAGTTTTTCCCGGAGGGAGAAGAGCCAGCCATTGAGGCATTGGCAGCGTGGGCGAATACCACGTTCCCCATCGGCATCGACGCTGACACGCTTGCAAAGCTGCCCGAGGAAGAAATCGCGAAGCTCATCTCCGACCGCGTGAAGAAGTCTTACGAGCTCAAGAGCCAGCACGAAGTGCCCGACGCCATCACGAACCTTGAGCGCTACATCATGCTCTCGGCGATCGACAAGCTCTGGCAGGAACATCTCTACGGCATGGACGGACTCCGCGAAGGCGTCTATCTCCGCGCCTACGGCCAGAAAGATCCGCTCATCGAATACAAACAGGAAGCCTTCAAAATGTTCGAGGTGCTCATGGGCACCATCAAAGACGAAGTCCTGCACAACCTTTTCCGCAGCACGTCGAACGTGATGGCATTCGAGCAGTTCCTCGCGAATCTGCCGACATTCCTCAGCGCGCCGGACGAAAGCGCAATCGGCACCGGACTTACCCCGGAAGCCGGGCCGGAGGCACTGCCGGAGCCAGCACCGGAGCCCATTCGCGCCGAGCCAAAAGTCGGCCGCAACGAACCGTGCCCATGCGGCAGCGGACGGAAGTTCAAAGACTGCTGCGGCAAGGCGTAAGGGGCGTGAATAATCCGTGAACACGTCTCACGGAGATTGCAGGCGTCACCGACTGCGATAGGAACGGATTCGATGAAAATAAAATCCTTCCTTCCAATCCTCAGCGTTCTCGCGTGCGCAGGCTGCGCTTCCACCGGAGTCCAATCGCGCACGAATAAAACGTGGAACGGCGATCCGACGCCCATCACCGTGGACACTCTTGCCGCGATGACCTCCGCGAAGCCGCTCCGTGCGGGAAAAATCCGCGTGACGTTTGAGAACATTCCCGCGCAAGGCGAGGTGCGGGCCGTGCCGCTGGATGTCAAACTGGGCCAAAACGCGATGGTCGAACTTATCCGTGAATTTCGCTATCCCTCGGCGTTCGAATTGCCGAAAGCGAATGCGAAGACAGGGAGCCTTACGCCGACGACCCCGACGGAGTTTGAAGTGCGAAACACGGGGATGACGATTGTCTTCACACCGACCCTGAGCGGGCCGTTTGTCATTCTACAAGGAAAGGTGATGGAGATCGTCTTTGAAGGGTTCACGCGAAATCCCGGCGCTCCGTTTCGCGTCATCACTACAAAAGACGGGACCGTAGCGAGCCCCAATCGCGTCCAAAGCCCGATGTTTACAGCTCGGGAGACGCCGTTTTACGCAGCTCTCCAGCCGGGGAAATCGGAGGCGTTCTTCGTGAATACCGAGCACGGACCGCAGAAACTGACGGTTTCGTGCGCGGTGATTCGGTGAGCGGCGGTGTGGCAAAGTAAGACGGCTTTCCAAGCCGTCCCTCTTCTTCAATATCGTTACTTCTGTCGTGGTGCGATCAAAACTAGAAAGCACTGTGCGATCAAAAGTAGAAAAGTGATGGGGTGAACAAAAAATCCCTTGGCGCGACCGAAGGTAGG
>JAYTMG010000770.1:0-1442 GCA_043728745.1 Verrucomicrobiaceae bacterium | reverse complement strand
GCTGTAGTGTCGCCCTTTCAGCACAGCTCGCCGGCCCGCCGGACTCTGTAAGAGGGAAGTTTGCATTGTCGAGCGCTTCTTGGTAGCACCGTTTGCGATGTGCTCGGCGGACAGCCGTACCCCGTTTGCCCAGTGGTGATGCTTTACGCATCCCGTTTTTCAGCATGGGGCTGGAGTTTGCGACCTCTGTATTGGTGCCGCCCGAGTGGGTGAGCCCGTCGATGAGATTGTCTCTCTTTTTTCCGCACTCCGGGCCGCCGGGTACATCGCTTTATTCATCCGATGAAAACTAAATCCACATACTCCAGCGCTGCCAAGCCGCCGTCCAAAAAACGCGCCAAGAAAAATCGCCATGTGCCTTCGCTCAACCTCTCCAAGCCTCGCGCGGATGTCGCGGGTGCGGACATCGGCGCTCGCGAGATCGCCTTCTGCGTGCCGGAGCATTCGGGCCCGGAGCCGGTGCGCACCTTCGCCACTTTTACCGCAGATTTGCACGAGGCCGTCGCTTGGTTAAAGAAGTGCGGCGTGCGTAGTGTGGCCATGGAAAGCACGGGCCTTTATTGGCTGCCGTTGGCGCAATTGCTCGCCGAAGCGGGCCTCGAAGTCGTCCTCGTGAACGCCCGGCACGTGCGCCATTTGCCGGGGCGCAAGAGCGATGTGCTCGATTGCCAGTGGCTGCAATATTTGCACAGCGTCGGGTTGCTGCGGGGTAGCTTTCGCCCGGCGGACCATTTGTGTGCGCTGCGCAGTCTTACGCGGCATCGCGACAGTTTGCTCGCGCAAGCTGCCGACCAAGTGCGGCACGCGCAGAAGGCCCTCACGCAGATGAATCTGCAAATTCACCACGTCATCGACGACATCACCGGGACGACCGGCAGCGCGATTATCGACGCCATCCTCGCCGGCGAACGCGACCCCGTCGTGCTCGCCCGGCTGCGCGATCCGCGAGTCAAAGCCAACCGCGAAACCATCGCCAAAAGCCTCACCGGGCACTATCGCAGCGAGCACCTACTCGTCCTGCGCATGGCGTGGGAAACGCGCGCGCACCACCTCAAACACATCGCCGAAATCGAGACCGACATCCATCGCCGCACCACCGAAATCCAACACACCGCCAGCACCGCCAGCGGCGAACCAGCGGCGGAAAAGCCCGCCGTGCCCGAAGTCAAAAAGCGCAGCAAATCCAAAAACCAACCCGTCCACAGCGACTCGCTGCGGGAGCACTACCGGCGCATCTTTGGCACGGACCTGACGCGCATCCCCGCCATCGACATCCTCACCGTACAAGCCCTGCTGAGCGAAGTCGGGTCGGACTTCAGCGCATTCCCGAACGACGCCGCAATTTCCTCTTGGGCGGGCCTGTGCCCCGGCACAAAAATCAGCGGTGGACGGCGGCTCGGCAGCCGCAGTCGGCGAGGCAAACCGCGAATCGCCGTCATGCT
>JAYTMG010000769.1:0-8192 GCA_043728745.1 Verrucomicrobiaceae bacterium | reverse complement strand
GCTGAGAGTTATCTAGTCCCGCTGGGGATTTCTTCGATGATGGGCATTCCCGTTTGGTTGCAGGGCAATCTGGCGGGCATTCTTTGTTGCGAGCACATCGGGCGCGCGAGGAAGTGGTCGCAGCCAGAACTCGACTTCGCCACTGCGGTGTCGGACATGCTCGCGCTTGCGCTGGAGAGCGCGGATCGGAAGCGTGCGGAGGATGCTTTGGATCTCGAGCAACGCCGTCAGGCCGCAATTGTGGAACTCGAAGCCGCAATCAATCGCGAGGATGAACTACAGGGAGTGCTCGATCGAATCGCGACTACGGTCACTACGCTTTTGCCCGCGACGGCAGCCAGCGTTTTACTTTGGGACGCGGCCAGCGAGACGTTCATCCTCAGCTCCAGCACGGTTCCCGGCCAGCCCACCCAGGCCGGAGCCCAGCGGGTGCGCCGCACGGGCGGCGCGTCGAGGGCGATTGTCGATACCCAGGCTCCGGTGATCACTCCCGACATCTCCAAAGATCCGTTCGGCGCAAACTCGCTGCTGGATCAATTTGGTATGAATGCGTACGTCGGCGTTCCTCTGCTGGCACACGGCAAGGCGCATGGAGTGCTCTACGCGATCGACCGCGATGTGCGGGAATATACTCCGCAGGAGGTGGCGTTTCTTACAGCGACCGCGTCATGCGCCGCGACTGCGCTGATCAAGTTCCGCCTTTTTGAATCCTTAAAAGAAACCAATGTCCGACTGGCCGCCGAGGTGGCCGAGCGCCGGAGGGCCGAGGAAAAAATCACCGCTTCACTGCGCGAAAAGGAGTCCTTGCTTCAAGAGGTTCACCACCGCGTGAAGAACAATCTTCAGATCGTATCCAGTCTGCTGAATCTGCAATCGCGCGACCACACCGATCCTGCGATCCGGACCGCTTTTGCGGAGAGCCAGCAGCGTATCCGGTCGATGGCTTTGATCCACGAAATGCTTTACCAAACTGAGGACCTCGCGGAAATCGATTTCGGCGCTTACCTCCGAACACTCGTGCCCGCACTCATCCGCGGCTACGTCACGGAGGCCGTTCGCGTATCCCACGAGATTACGGCTGCCGCGATCCCCGTGCGGACGGAGACGGCGGTGCCTCTCGGGCTCATCGTGAACGAGCTCATCACCAACAGCATCAAACACGCATTTCCAAGTCAGCGCGTCGGGTGCGTTTCCATAGAGTTCCGCTCGTTAAAAGGAAACACGCTCTCGCTTGAAGTGAGGGACAACGGAGTCGGGTTGGCGTCCGATTTTTCTATGGAGAACACCACCACACTTGGGCTGCGTCTCGTGGGCATGATGGCAGGCCAACTCTCCGCTCAACTCGAAGTGCAATCCCGCGGAGGGGCGATTTTTACCCTCACTTTTGAAATCCCTGAGGCTTCTCCTCCACCCACTGTTCACGAATTATGATTAAAGCCCGCATCCTTATTATCGAAGACGAAGCGATCCTTGCCGCGGACCTAGCGCAAGTCCTTCAAGGCATGGGCCACACCATCGCGGGCATCGCCGCGTCTGGCCCGCTCGCCATGCGCATCGTGAGGGATACGAGCCCAGAACTAATCCTCATGGATATCAATATCCAAGGCCCTCTCGACGGCATCGCTACCGCTCGGATCTTAAAAGAGATCGGCTCCGATGTGCCGGTGATCTTTCTGACTTCGTACTCAGACCGGGACACCGTGAAGCGGGCAAGCGAAGTGGAGCCCTTTGGGTATCTGCTCAAGCCTTTTGATGAGCCGTTAATCCGTATCACCATCGAGGTCGCGCTTTACAAACACGCCATGGAAAAAGAGAGAGAGAAATTGCAGCGTGAATTAGCAGAGTCGCAGGTCGAGGTGACGACGCTCTCCGGCCTCCTACCGATTTGCGCCCACTGCAAAAAAATACGAAATGACTCCGGCTACTGGGAACAGATTGAATCGTATATTACAGCTCACTCCGAGGCACAGTTCAGCCATGGAATCTGCTCGACCTGCTTCGAGACGCATCATCCAGAGATTCATGAGCACCTGATTATTGAAGTGGCCGGCCAGGGCGAGGGAATCTAGCGCTCCGTTTTCGTAAAAAGGCGCTCTCTCGCGACAGAGCAATCAGCTTAGAAAAGGCGCAGGCGGTGTTAAACCCGAACGCCGCTATTGAAGTGCGAGTCTCGGAGTCGTGGCTCACGCAGCCCCCTGCGTGATACCCCTTTACGCGAAGCGCAGATCCAATGCGCGTGCCACCAGAAAAAGTGCGCTTCGCGAGGGGAGGTTCACGCAGAGGGCTGCGTGAGCCACGACACGCAATCGCAGCGTTCGGGTTAAAATAGAACGTCGTCCGAAAGGTGATATTGCGCCATGCTTTCGCCTTCCACGAATAAAGAGACGTGAGCGAAGCCCGTCGCTCGGCTCGGGAACGTCCCTTTATTTGGAGAAGATGGGTATCACAACACACTGCGCACGCGCACACGCCCGGTCAGCGGAAAGTTTTTCACTCCGGGAACAACGGTCGGAGAATTGACGTGATTTGGCGGGCGCGTGCCGAGCGTTTTCGCGGCGCGCAGGTAAGGGGCTGTTCATCACCACGGGTTACTTCACTCGCGACGCCGAAAAGGAAGCCACTCGCGATGGTGCCCGCCCTATAGAACTCGTGGACGGAGATCACCTCGCGGAAAAGCTGTGCGAACTTCGACTCGGAATTAACGTGCAAACCGTGGAGCACATCTCCGTTGACGAGGCATGGTTTGAAGCGATGTCCGCGAGTTAGGGCGTCGCTATGCGACCGACCCAATGATTCATCCAAACAAGAAAGCTTCATTCTCATCGCTCCAGCATTTTGTCGTGATGAGGTAGCCCAAGCGATCCACGTAATGCCGTCCAGCGATGATCCATAAAACGCCGTCCGTTTCCACAATCGTCCAGACGCACTCAGGGCTGATTGCGTAGATAAAGTCCTGTTCTATGCTGTATGTCTCAAACCATGCGCCTTCATATGGGGCGTTGGGGGCGAGGTGGTTTTTGAATGACTTCGTAGCGATCATCGACGTCGTCCCCATTCCAATGCGGTCTTGTTTTTTTGCCATGTAAGTGTGCTCCCTGGCTCTGGCAAATGATTCAAGGAGAATCAGCGCGGGCAGAAGCAGCGATGAAATCCTCACGCGGTTTGGCTACCAGCGAGGCGAAGATTTTAAGCTCTACTGCTCGGTTTCCGCACGGCGCGCGAACTCGCAGGGCTTGCAGCTTCGGCTGGATGAGGCGAAACGCTGGCTCAAAGAAATCGCAGCACGCACCCCCGAAGAAGAGGTAGCAATTGGGGAGATGGGCCGACTCCAAAACCGGCTCACCGAGAAGCACGGAGAAACATTTTGGATCAAAGCGCGGGCCGAGAAACAGGGCAGTAATGAGTGGTTCCACCTTCAATCGGTGACCCACACACGGAACCCCAATCTGCCTCAACTCGGGCGATTGCTCGAAGATGGAACGGTGACATTGGATCACCTCATCAAATGAAGGCCGAGCGGCGGTGCTCACGAAAAAGGACCGCTTTTCAAAATCGAGCGCGACCGTATCGCGGAACTCCTTCTGGGCGTCCCGAAGGTCTATTCACTCGGGGCGTAGCTCTGGATTACAACACGCTGCGTGAAAAGCCATCGCGCTACCCGATGAGCTTTGGGAAGGTTTTGCGGATGTATCGGAAGCTGGTGAGGGATCAGTTTTTGACGTTTGCGGAGGCGTGAGGATGGGGCGCGATTTTGCAATGAAGCGGTCGGTCCACCGGTGAAAAAGAGCAGCGCAGGAGCGCAACGCGCCGTGGAGTGCTGGAACTTGTTCCAGCCGTTACTCAAGCGACTTGTCGCGCTGAGCCCGTGGCCAACCGTGGCGGGTGCCACGACTGTTTCGCGACAAGTCGCGGGGGGACGGCTGTGATAAGTCACAGCACTCCACGGCTTCGCTTCTGATATGCTCTCGGAATATCCCAATCCCGCAAAGGTGCCCTGCCGCGATGCGCAGGGGCGGTCTGTGGCGGAGGGTATGGATATGGCGTGCGCGCACCGAGGGCGCGGCGGATGCAGAGGATCGCGGGGAAGAGCGAGTGCAACTGCGGTTTCGGGGGCGGTATATTTATCGAATCGAGGGCGCCGGTGACGGCTGGCGGCTGGATGTGTTAAGCCTGCGGGAGTTGCTCACGGCGATGAGAAGGAGCCGAAGGGCGGGGTGAATTTCGAGCGGTTCAAGACGGATGCCGATGTGCTGCGGGAGCGGGATTTACGTTTGGAGTTTTTGAGAAAGTCGAGTCGCACCAAATGCCGACGCCGTAGTTTCTGGATCAAACTGAACACTGACGACTGCCGCTCCACTACGGCAGCGTCGCCCGCAGTCGGAAATACAACTGCGGCGCACCTGCCAGCGACGGCGCGGCGGTGGCGTCCACCCATTGACTATCGGCATCGCGCGACGATGTCGCTTGCTCGACAGTCCACACCGCTCCGGGCGTTTCGTCGTTCCAATGCCACGTCGCGAGGTCCGTGGATACCTCGACGCGGACGGCTGCATCGCTCGTATGATGCCGCGCGAAACGGATGCCCGCGCCGACAGCGGAGAGGATTCCCAAGGGCGCGTCGCGACGCTCGGGATTTGTGAAAAACGCATACTCAGCGGCGTTTGTCGCGCCGTCGCCATCCGGGTCATCGCCCGGTCCGATGCCAGGCGCGGTGCTGGAGAAAAAGCGCCGCTTCCAATCCGCAAATGAGGTCGTCGTCGGGTCCACCGCGATGTCAAACGGCTCGGCCACCGTGCTCACCGGGCTGAGAAATTCGAGCCCGCCAGAGCCGTCCATTTTGAACCGCATCGCCCGATGCGCGCTAGGCTGTGAGCCACTCCCGCGCTTGCCGGTATCGGCGACATACGCGCGGCCAGCGCCGATATCGAGCGCGAGTCCGTGCGGTGCATTCAGCCCGGAAATCACCGTCTGCACAGCGCCACCTTCCACAGCTCGCGCGTAAATCGCCCCGCCTTGGCGGTCGCACCAATACACGCGCCCACCGGGAACAGTCGGATCGATCGCGATATCGCGAGTGCGACTCGGCGTGACAAGCGACCACCCGGCATCGACGATTCCCGTGGCGACCGAGCCCCGCGAATACGCGGTGTTCGTTTCGTTTGGGACTGTCGTAACCGCCCAGTACGCCATGCCCGAGCCCGCATCGACGGTGAAGAAATACGGCCCTTGTCCCGCTGCGGTGTGCGTGAGCACCGTCTCGATCGCCGAGGCATCCGGACGCACTCGCCGAAGCTGCAAGGAACTCGTCACCGCGACATAAATCCAATCTGACGCAGGCTCCCACTCAACATCGGAAATGAACGTCGCATCCGGAAAAGTGGTGACTACCGCAGGTGCGCCGCCAGCAGTCGGGAGCGAGCGAATGGACACTTCCGTGCGCGCAAGCGTCGTGGGATTTTGCGCGGTGTGGGCGAAGAAAAGGCGCGCATTCGCTGAGTCCACAGCGATCCCGCGAAGGTCGGTGACTTGCGCCGCAGTCCAGAGCGGCGTGGAGTTTGTGCCATCGGGATTTACCGCGACGATTTGCCCGGCCTGATTTTCGGGCTGGTTCACGTAATAAACGCGGGCGGCGTGTGTGCTGGTGGCGAGAAGAGCGAGGGCGAAAAGAGCGCGCATAGAGAGCAAAGGTGCCGGGTTTCGGCGCAAACGCAAGAGTGCTCGCCAGGCGGCCTGCACACGGGGTGGCTGCGAAAGTAAGACAGGTTTCCAACCTGTCTGCGGCGAGACTAGCCGTGAAGATGTTCACTGTTCGAGAGGGCACGGTGAGGACGGGTTGGAAACCCGTCTTACTTTTCGCATCCACTTTTTATCACACGCTCGCACACGATAAACCTTCGATCTGTCAGGCGCTTCGCTAGCACTCGAAGCGCCGGTCGAAGCGGGTGTGGCCGAGCGCGAAGCGCCGTGGATTGCTGGATCTTGGTCTCCCGACGCGCCGGAAGACCAACTTCCAGCACTCGACGGCGCTTCGTCCGATGTCGCGTCACTTCATGGTGTGCCCCCCGTCGCAACCCGTCCGTAGCTGCCTCGAATCTGCGGGAATCTTCCACGTCCTGCGTCTTGCTTTCTATTCGTGTCAGCGCAGTTCGAGTCATGATTGGTCATTGAAGACAGCGAACGCTCGGATACCCTTCGCCCATGACTGCCAACTTCCCGTTCACTTCAATCGAATATTGCACCGTGTTGCGACGAGCGTTTCGTTGTGTTCTTGGGGCCATTGTTTTTCTCGCGGCCAATTCAGAGATTCGGGCGGATGAGCCTGCGATTCCGATGGACCCGTTGGCGCTGTATTTCACGGCGTTCGGCGTCGAAGGGGATAAAGGCGATGCCTTTGAGTTTCAGGTGAAAGGGAAGCCGGTTCGTGTTTCCACTAAGACTGTGTTGACGATTCGCGATTTCGAAAGCGTCCGCCTTCTTCCACAGCAAGAGTCGGATCCAACAAGGGTTCGCAGTTTTTCGGGCGACCTGAAATTGACCGAATGGGGCTCGCGGAGACGTGCTCGTTCCATCCGGGGAATTCCGGTCGGTGTGCGGAAACATCTCGCGACTGTGACGAACGGCCAGCTTGCTTCCTACGAGAGAATTTTTGGAATGCCGATGTCCCGTCGCGAGCGCATTGGCGTCGTCACGACTCTGGATGGATTGGCTAATTACGAGCAGAGATTCCAAGATGCACTCAAGGCGTTTCATGAACAGCCCATCGTAGTGCATCGCGAGCCTGGCGAGCATCCACTCGGACCGGGATGGAAAGTAGCAGCGACGCGAGAAAATGGCGAAGTCAGGTTGCGGCTGGACGGACCAGAGCGTGCCGATGGACATCGCTGGCACGCCAACACGCTGCTTCCTACAAAGGAAAACGGCTCGTTTATCGTTTGCTGGGAATCAAAGTGGTGCGTGCTGTGGGCTGCGTCCGCCGAGACGCTCGTCGGCATTCGGTTTCATCTGGATGGCACGCCCGAGGTTTCATCCGGCGAGCTGGAGGAGACGCTCCGAATGCAAGACGCTCCTGCGTCGGTGCGAAAGGAAATCATCACCGCATTCCCGCTGCGTGATGGCGATCCGGCGACGCATGTTGGCAGCATTGCGGGCACGGTGACTCTTGCTGGAAAACCCGCAGCGAATGTCGAGGTGCAGGTCTTTACCCATTTCGACAAAGACGACCATGAAGGCGAAAGTTTCAAAGTGAAGTCGGGAGCGGATGGTCGCTTCGAGATTCCAAAAGTCCGCGCTCCTGCGTCGGTGCAAATCGGTATGCAAGTAATCAATATTGGACAGAGGATGTCGAGCGGCCCCTCCCTAGCGTTCAATGCGCGCGTTGACAGGGACCAGAAGCTGGAATGCGCTCTGGGCGGGGAAGGACGACCGGTCATCGGGAAGATCGTCGATCCGCAAAATGAAGGTCTCGATTGGTCAAAGAGCACCGTCGAGTTCGTGCTCATTCCACCGGTTTCGCAAACCGTGGAAGAGCTTCGCGCGGGCCGTTCGGCCGTGATGGCAGAGGGCTATGAGCAGTTCCTGAAAACAGAACAAGGCCGCCCATACGCGCTCGGTCCGCAGCCGCTTGGTGGGGATGGCACTTTCAACATCCCGCGCGTGCCTGCAGCCCGCTACTGGATTTATGTCACGACGGAGGACGGCAAGGTCCGCCGCCGCGTGAAAGGTCTGAGCATGCGAATGGTCCCGGACGGAAAAACCGACGAGGAGCTCGATCTCGGCGGCATTCCGATGACGGAGAGGGATGTATCTCCAATCTCTTACTGACAACCTGTGTCCGTTCTTTTCGGTGCGGTAGCGCGCGCTGGATTCCGAGCCGTTCAATTTTGTGGCTTGGTAATAAGGAAAACGCCCTCTTGCATCACGCTCGTGTGCGGTCCGCCATCCCGTGCTAGCGTTTGCCGTTTGCCGTGACCGCGGAGCGCGTTCCGTTTGACGAGCTTCGTGTACAGAAAAAAATGGGGCCGTCGCGGTGAGCGACGAGCCTCATTTTTATCAACCAAGAGTCACGCCGGAGCGCGACTACTTCGCAGCGACTTGCGCGACGGCGATCTTTGCGATCGCGAGACGCTCGGCCTTTTTGCGGCGAGCGGCGGTTTTCTTGACGTTGTCTTTGCCTTTGCAGTGTCCCATAAGGA
>JAYTMG010000768.1:0-4755 GCA_043728745.1 Verrucomicrobiaceae bacterium | reverse complement strand
GAAACCACGCCAACACGCTTGCGACCAGTCACCACTCACGAGTCACAAGTCACCGCCGGATTGCTCAAGCGGTTACCATCATCTCACGACTGACTGAGCCCTAGCTCACTGACTGCGCAAGTCGGTCATCATCTTGTCGATGTCCCTCGCCATTTTCCCGATGTCCTTGAATATATCGAGCTTCGGCTCCCCGGACGGATAGCTCGCGGGGTTTTCCTGCTGTTCTTTTTTCAAGAGCTTGCGGGCTTCGAGATTCGGATTCGTGTAGGGAAAATCGTCGGAGATCAATTTACTGACCTCGGGCTTCAGGACGTAGTTAATGAACTTCATCGCGGCGTCTTTGTGCGGCGCACCTTTGGGGATGCAAAGGCTGTCCACAAATTGATGCGCGCCTTCCACGGGCAGGACGAATTTATATTTCCCGCTTCCCTTACTCTTGTCCCAAAGAATCGCAGCCTCGCCGCTCCAGACGATGCCGGCATCGACGTCGCCTTTTAGGAATTTCGTTTTCGGACTGTCGGAGTCGTATGCTTTCACCTGCTTGAGCCATGTCTTCACGATGGGCTTTGCTTTCGCGAGATTCTCCGGCGTGATTTCGTTAATCCCGATACCAAGGCTGGCGAGCGCCCACGAAACGATTTCGCGGTTGTCGTCGAGCACGACGATCCGTTTGCGATACTTCCCGCTGAAAAGGTCGGCGTATCCTTTGATGTCGTCTTTGATTTTGTCGGTATTGACGACGATTCCGACGGTGCCGATCATCCACGGCACGCTGAATTTGTTCCCCGGATCATGCGGGAGGTTGAGCGACTTTGGGTCGAGGTGCTTGTAGTTCTCAAGCGCCGCGGTGTTCATCGGCTCCAACTGCCCCTGCTTGATGAGCGACTCGACGACGTATTCGCTGGGCTGGATGAGATCGTATTTCGCGCCGCCCGCAAGGAGCTTCGCGAGCATCTTTTCGTTCGTGTCGTAGTTCTCGACGTTTACTTTGATCCCCGTCTCTTTTTCAAAGCCCTTGATGACCGCTTCCGGCACATATTCCGACCAGCAGAATAGGTTCAGAATCGGTTTGGCGGATTGGGCCTGAGCGGCGACGGGAAACGCGCTAAGGATGGCTGCGGTGAAGATGGAGGCGATAGCCTGACGACGGTTTTTATTCATGGAATACTCCTTGGTTAAATTTCGACTCACCGGGAAAATAGCACAGTAAAACACGAAAGCGAAACACCAATCACATGGTCCTCAATTATTTACCGCACCTTGCGCTGGCTTGGCGGCGGGGGCTGATTTAGCATCGAAATTCTTTCCGATATCTCCCGGTGCCATCTCCACTTTGGCTCCGCCGTCCGGAATCTCCAGCTTCGCGGACCACAAGATTCCGTTCACGACGAGGCGACGTTGACTTTCCACCTGCCAGTTCTTGTGCAAATCGCAGCCGGTAAATGCAAACGCGCGTCCGCCGTCGGCGCGCGTGTGTGACCATGCGACGACTTCCTCACGGCCCTTACTGGCCTTCGCATCGGCGGTCGTCCGAGATTTGTCCGGCACGGCACCGGTCAGCAGCGGCACGGCACCGGGCGCGAAGTGCAGATTGTAGAGCCAACCGTCCAGCGGCGCGGAGAATGGCTCCACTCCGATGAGAATCGGATGCTTCACGGATGGCGTGAAATCCATATCCCAATGCCCGCGGCAGCCGATGTCTTTCGTCCACGCGCCGCCGATCCATTCCTGGATTTTCGGTGCCTGCGCTTCGGGGACATCGACGGCTTGGTGGAGCATCACGAGGCCCGCTCCTTTCTCAACCAAGGCACGCATTTTCTCCCACCGTGCCGGCGCAAGAAACGGGAGCTTTTCCCCGCCGTCTGCGAACACCACGACTGCGCGCGCACCATCAAAAATACGCTCGTCTTTCGGCCAGCCCTCGGCGGCGAGCACGGGCCAAACTCCGGGATTTTGTTTCAACCAATCGGCCAGCAGCGCGCCGCCCGCGAAGTATTCGTGCTGGCCCGGCTTGTTGCTGACGCTGCCTGCGAGAATGACGACTTTGGCGAGCTTCGGGTCAGCCGATTCTTTTTCCAGCGGCACCTTGCGCTGCTCGTCGGTGAGGTCGGCGTGGAGTGCAAGCGGGATGAGCGCGAGAGCGAGGAGTTTGTGCATTTGGAAAAATGGATGTCGTTTACGCGAGGATGTCTTTCACCACGTGGCCATACACGTCGGTCAGTCGGAAATTGCGTCCGTCGTGCCGGAACGTGAGCCGCTCGTGATCGAGGCCGAGTTGATGCAGGATCGTCGCGTGGAGATCGTGCATGTGAACTTTGTCCACGATGGCGTGATGCCCAAATTCATCCGTCTCGCCATACGCGATTCCCGGCTTCACCCCGCCGCCCGCGAGCCACACGCTGAAGCCATTCGGATTATGGTCGCGGCCCGTGCCGTTCTTCTCGGCGTAAGGCGTGCGGCCAAATTCGCCGCCCCACCAAACGATCGTGTCGTCCAAAAGCCCACGCTGTTTCAAATCGGCGAGCAGCCCCGCGACCGGCTTGTCCACAGCGCGCGCGTGCTCGCCATGCTTCGGCAAATTGCTGTGCTGGTCCCACGCGGGGTTGTTGGAATTATCGCCGTAATTTACCTGCACATAGCGCACGCCCGCTTCGCAAAGCCGACGCGCCATGAGGCATTGGCGTCCGTAGTTGTCCGTGTCTTTTTCGCCGATGCCGTAGAGCGCCTTCGTCGCGTCGCTCTCGCCGTCGAGATTCACGACATCCGGCGCGTGACTCTGCATGCGCCACGCGAGTTCGTAGCTGGCGATGACGGCTTCGAGTTCCGTGTCGCCCGGCTTTGCGCGGAGTTGCTCGGCATTCAGCTCGCGCAACAAATCAAACTGCCGCTTTGCCTCATCCGCCGAACGCGGCGCGGCGAGATTGCGAAACGCCGTCTCCTTCGCCGGAACACCGCTGCGCCCGAGCGCCGTACCTTGGAAAACCGCAGGCAAAAACGCATTGCCGTAATTGCGCGGACCGCCATTTCCGAGACTCGGCGAAATGCTCACAAACCCCGGCAGATTCTCGTTTTCCGTGCCGAGTCCGTAGTTCACCCAAGCACCCATCGATGGCCGGATAAAGTTCGTCGTCCCCGTGTGCAAAAACAGCGTCGCCGGACCATGCGCCACGCCTTCTGTGTGCATCGAGCGCATCACGCAAAGCTCATCCGCATGAGCCGCCATGTGCGGGAAAAGCTCGCTCGCCCACAGCCCCGATTGACCGCGCTGCTTAAACTCCCACATCGGCTTCATCACCCGCTGCGTCGCGCCCTTTCCCGTCTTCGCAATCGTCCGCGCATCGTCAAAGTGCATCATCTTTCCATCATCCGCGACGAGCCGCGGCTTGTAGTCCCACGAGTCCACATGCGACACGCCGCCCTGCATAAAAAGAAAGATCACCCGCTTCGCCTTCGGCGCAAAATGCGGCTTCCGCGGAGCCAGCGGATTTGCCGCCGCCCTCGCCCGCTCCCCCATCAACGCCGCAAGCGCCAAGGAGCCAAAGCCGCAGCCGAGAGTTTGGAGAGCAGAGCGACGAGTAAAAAGCGGGTTCATGGGCGCGGAAAATTAAACATCTTCGTTCTCGATCGGCTGCGCGGCACAAGCCAATGGAAACCGCCCGGCAGCGTCGAGTCCAGCTTTCACTCTATCTCGAACGATCCGATTCAACGGAGGCGGCAGCACGATATTCATGGACGAGACCCCTACCCCTTCCCTCTCCAACACGCAAGCATTGGTCACTGCGGAGAGGCCTTCTCAGCAACAACAACAAAGAAGACTCGTCGGGTTCATCGTACGCTTTTCGAATCTCGGGTCGGAGAAGTGAAAGTAACATGGTCTTCCACACCCTTGCGAACCAAGAAGAACAACATTTCCTTTTTGAAAAAGCGGGCGAAACTCGATCAACGCGTCCATCGGCACCCTACTAAACAACTGAACAAAATGCTCCTGCGAAACAGTGTCCGCTACATAAAATTCATGGAATCAACCGCAGGCTGAGCGTGGAAAAACGGCCTCCATGTTTCCGCTTCTGCGCGGTGGTCATTCGTTAGTTTAGTTTCACGAAGGACCGTCCACTAACCCTCCGGCTCCGGCGCGTCGGTGCGATCTTCGAAGCGGGTGAATTCTTTTAGGAAGGTGAGCGGGACATCGCCGACGGGGCCGTTACGTTGCTTGGCGATGATGAGCGTGGCTTTGCCCTTCATCTCGTCGCGCTGCTGGTCGTTTTCGGCGTAGTATTCTTCGCGGACGAGCAATCCCACGATGTCGGCGTCCTGCTCGATGCTTCCGGATTCGCGCAAGTCACTAAGACGTGGGCGGCCTTTGCTTTCGCCGGTGCGAGATTCGGGGTTTCGGTTGAGCTGTGCGAGGACGACGATTGGGATATCGAGTTCCTTGGCGAGCGCTTTGAGCCCGGAACTGATTTCCGCGATTTCGAGCTGGCGGTTGTCCTGCGCGCGTTTGCTGGAGCTGCGTAGGAGTTGCAAGTAGTCGATGAAAATTGCCTGGATATTGTGCTGCGCTTTCATCCGGCGGGCTTTGGCGCGCAGTTCGAGAATGGAGAGGCCGCTGGTGTCGTCGATGAGGATTTTCGCGGCGGCGAGCTTTGCTGCGGCGGCTGTGAGCGCGGGGAAGTCGCGCTCGCTGAGAAATCCATTCCGGATGCTGCCCATGTTGACGCGGGCGAGCGAGCAAAGGAGACGTTGCACGAGCTGTTG
>JAYTMG010000767.1:0-3738 GCA_043728745.1 Verrucomicrobiaceae bacterium | reverse complement strand
GATGAATTCCGCGGTGTGCCGGACAAATGCGGGCTCGCAGGGTTTCCCTCGATGCGGGATGGGAGCGAGATACGGGCTGTCGGTCTCGACAAAGAATGTGCCGGCCGCGATTTGGCGGGCGGAGGCCTGGGCTTCCGGTGCGGTCTTGAATGTGACGATGCCGGTAAAGCTCGCGGTGTGTCCGAGAGCCACGAGCTGGCGCAGGTGGTCGGGCGATTTGCCGAAGCAGTGGAAGACGGCGCGCACCCGTCCGGTGAATTCACCGAGGATGGCGAGTGTGTCGTCCCACGAATCGCGCTCGTGGATGATCACCGGCATGGCAAGCTCTGCCGCGAGCGCGAGCTGTGCGCGGAATGCAGAGGCCTGCGCTTCCTTTTCCTTCACATCGTCCTCGGCGCTGCCGCCGCGGGTGCTGGGCAGGTAGTGGTAGTCGAGCCCCATCTCGCCGAGCGCAACGACCCGAGGACTGTCGGCGAGTCGCCGCAGTGCCTCCACGTAGCCGGCGGGTTCTTCGGCCACGTTGTTCGGATGAACACCAACGGCGCAGAAGATGTGAGGATACGTCTCGGCAAGCTGGCGCGAGCGCTGGCTGCCGGCGACGGTCGTGCCGATGGTGATGATGCGCTTCACGCCCGCCGCATCCGCCCGCTGGAGAACTCCGGCGAGGTCCGCCTGGATTTTCGGGAAATCCAAGTGGGCGTGCGTGTCGGTGAGCATTTACGCTTCCTGGATCTGGCCGGGAATCGTCTTTTTCACGTATTCCTGGAGCGAATTCAGCAGCGTGCTTGCGTAGAATCCGATGGAGCCGACCATGAGCAGGACGTCTTCTTTTCCAAGACTGACCGTGGCTCCGAGCGGGAAGCGACGATCGGTGCGCCCGAGTTTCGCAGTTGGCTGGGATTTCCCGTCACCTTTGTCCACGACGAGCGTGACGAGTCCGAGAATCCATTCGCCGCTGCCGCTGAGGAGTTCCTTCGGCACCTTGCCTTCGTGCTGCGCGAGGATGGTGTTGAGCTGGAAGAGGCCGGGCAGGATGCCTTCGACGAACGAGAAGACGCTATATTTATCGCGCAGCTCTTTGAGACGTTCGCCAAAGTTTTTCTTCAGCGACTCTTCGCGATCGGCGACGAGGATGGTTTGCGGGGCGGACGAGTTTGCTTCGTCCTTCGCCTTCCACTCCGCGAGGGCAGCAACGCTGCGGACATCCTCAAGCAATGGCGTGAGCATGTTGAGCGACTCGACCAGAATGTTGCGGATGAGCCAGTTCTCGGCTGTGGGACGGATCTGGTCGTGCTTCGCATGGGTCCGGCCGTCGGGATAAAAGCCCGCCGTTTTTCCAAACTCCTGGTAGTCCTTTTCGGTCTGCACGCGAAGTGCGCCGACGGTGCAGGTGGCAATATCAAACAGTCGCTGCACGCCTGCGTTGTAGCGGGCGCTGATTTCGGTGAGGTTGATATTGATGGCTTGTGGCTGTGCGGGTGTGCTCATGATAGAAGTGAATTGGAAGGCGCGGAATAAGGCGCGTGTATTGCGTTTGGTCAACCCCTCGCGGAAAATAAAGTCGTCTTTCCCCGCGCCGGAGTCGGAGCCGTTACATGTGGGCGATGATGTTGTCGCCGAATTCGCTGCACTTGATCTCCGTCGCGCCGTCCATGAGACGTGCGAAATCGTAAGTGACGCGCTTGCTGCCGATGGCGCCGTTGAGCCCCTTGATGATGAGATCCGCCGCTTCGCCCCAGCCCATGTAACGCAGCATCATTTCGCCGCTGAGGACGACGCTGCCGGGGTTCACCTGGTCTTTGCCGGCATACTTCGGCGCGGTGCCGTGCGTGGCTTCGAAAATGGCGTGGCCGGTGACGTAGTTGATGTTGCCGCCCGGCGCGATGCCGATGCCGCCCACCTGCGCCGCGAGCGCGTCGGAGAGATAGTCGCCGTTCAAATTGAGCGTAGCGATCACGTCGAAATCGCCGGGGCGTGTGAGCACTTGCTGGAGCGTGATGTCGGCGATGGAGTCCTTGATGAGCACGCGACCTTCGGCGAGAGCGGCTTTTTGCTCCTCGTTTGCGGCGGGTTCGCCCTTCTCCTTTTTGGTGCGCTCCCATTGCGCCCACGTGTAAACTTTGTCTCCAAAAATGCGCTCTGCCGCGGCATAGCCCCAATCGCGGAAGGCGCCTTCGGTGAACTTCATGATGTTGCCCTTGTGCACGATCGTGACGCTCTTCTTTTTCTGCGCGATTGCGTACTGGATTGCCGATTTGATGAGCCGGATCGTGCCGACTTGCGAGACTGGCTTGATGCCGATCCCGACGGTCGGCGGGTAGTTTTCCATCGTGTGCTCGGGCGCTGCGAGCTTCATGTATTCCACGACGGCGTCGCTCGTGCCGAAGCGGATCTTTTTGAAGTCTTTCGGGAATTCCTTCGCGAGGAAATCGAGCATCTTCTGCGCTTCGGGCGTGCCGCCTGCGAATTCGATTCCCGCGTAGATGTCCTCGGTGTTCTCGCGGAAGATGACCATATCCACGGCCTCCGGACGCTTCACAGGCGATGGAACGCCGGTGAAATACTGCACCGGGCGGAGGCAGACGTAGAGATCGAGCATCTGCCGCAGCGCCACATTCAGCGAGCGAATGCCGCCGCCGACGGGCGTGGTCAGCGGGCCTTTGATTCCAACGAGGAATTCGCGGAACGCTTCGACGGTGTCATCGGGCAGCCAGTTGTTGAATTTCGTGAACGCGGTTTCGCCGGCAAACACTTCCATCCATGCGATCTTCTTCGCCCCACCGTAAGCCTTCGCGACCGCTGCATCAAGAACGCGCACGCTCGATGCCCAGATGTCGGGGCCTGTGCCGTCTCCGCGAATGAAAGGAACGATTGGTTCGTTAGGAACGGTGAGCTTTCCAGCGTTGATGGTGATTTTTTCGCCGGCAGGCACGGAGCAGGTTGTGTATTTGGACATCGTCGTTGTTTTGTAAAATGGGGCGTGGCTCTATCACGATGCGCCACGCTTGGAAATGGAGAATATCGTTCTTTGAAAATCAGGCACGAGCCCATGCGGGATCAGGCGCGCTGAACTCGACTCTTTCGTTCGTCAGCGGATGGGTGAACTCAATGCGGGCCGCATGAAGACAGAGCGGCGGTTGCCCGAGCGCGAGGGTCTGTTGCGCCCCGATTTTACCGCCCGGCAGATATGCCGCATCGCCGCAAATCGGATATCCGAGGTGCCAAAGATGGATGCGAATTTGGTTCGTGCGTCCGGTCAGCGGGCGCGCCTCAAGGAGCGCTGTTCCGTCGGGAAAACGCTGCTTCACCGTGAACTCAGTTTTAGCCGGCACGCCTTCCTTTTCATCCACGGTCCGCGAGCCGAGCGGTCCGGGTTCATCGGTGATGCGCGCGTCGCAAACAAATTCGTCCTCCACTGGATGACCTTGAACTCGGACGGTGTAAGTTTTCGCTATCTCGCCGCGCGTAAATTGCGGCTGCAACAAACTCGCGAAATGACGTGTGCGCGTAAACAAGACGACGCCGGTTGTATTCGCATCGAGACGGTGCGCGATGTGTGGTTTTTGCGGCGCATACACTTCATTCATCAAGTGCTGGAGCGTATTGCGGAAGAAGCGTCCGCCTGCGTGCATCGGCAAAGGCGCGGGCTTGTTCAAGACGATCAGCGCTTCATCTTCATAGAGAATGGTCACGTCGGCGCTCACGTCGGGCTCGATGACTTGCTCGATCTTGTGCACG
>JAYTMG010000766.1:0-1914 GCA_043728745.1 Verrucomicrobiaceae bacterium | reverse complement strand
CGCGCACGACGCGCATACAACGAAGCCGGCTTCGAGTCCTTGGGCATATGCCCGCAGACCGGCCACGAAATCTGTGAAAAACGCATCCTTTAACCGCTGCTACATCATCGCCGAGGCGGGCGTGAACCATAACGGTTCACCCGAAACCGCGCGCCGTCTCGTGCTTGCCGCAAAACAGGCAGGTGCCGATGCCGTGAAATTTCAGACTTTCAAAGCAGAGCGCGTCGCCCTCGCAGCGGCACCCAAGGCTGACTACCAGCTCCGCAACACGGATCGCACCGAGTCGCAGATCGAAATGCTCCGCAAACTCGAATTACCCGAAGCCGCGCACCGCGAACTGCTCGCGCTCTGCGCCGATCTGGGCCTCGATTTTCTCTCCACGCCTTACAACGAGGAGGACGTGGATTTCCTCGATGAACTCGGGGTTGCCGCCTTCAAGCTGGCATCCATCTCCGTCGTCGAGCCGGGCTTTCTCCGCTACACTGCGAGCAAGGGCCGCCCGCTTATCGTCTCGACGGGAATGGCCACCCTTGAAGAGGTTGCCGGCGCGGTTCGTGCCATCCGCGAAACGGGCCTCCAAGACGTAACTCTTCTTCAGTGTACGACCAACTACCCTTCGCCGAATGCCGACGCGAATCTCCGTGCAATGCTTACTTTGAGCAACGCGTTTGGCCTGCCCGTCGGCTACTCCGACCACACGCAAAGCGACCTCTGCTGCATCGCCGCCGTGGCGCTTGGCGCGACGATGATCGAGAAACATTTCACATTGGATCGCTCGATGCCAGGCCCTGATCATACGAGCGCAGCCGACCCCGCGGAATTTGCCGCGCTCGTGGCCCGCATCCGCGAGACCGAGTCGGCGCTCGGCAGCGGAGTGAAGGAGCCGTGTCCCTCGGAACGTGCGAACTCCACGAATATGCGCCGGAGTCTCGTCGCTCGTCGCGCCATCACGAAAGGCGAAGTCCTCACATCCGGCATGCTCACCTGCAAACGCCCCGCGACGGGTCTCAGTCCTTCGTTGCTTGATGAAATTGTGGGACGCACCGCCGCTTGCGACATCGCGTCGGATACGCAAATCTCGTTAAACATGCTGCGATGAACGTCTTTTTTTCCAGCGGCGCGTTCGGGCACATCCCGCTCAGTGCCATGCTCACCGAGACCGAAAACACGCCGGGAACGGGACTTGAGCTTAGTTCCTCACTGCCATTTGCACCGGATCTGGAGGACAATGTGCGGGCCGCTGCGGGCCGCGGCTTTCCGTTGCTCGTGCATAATTATTTCCCACCGCCCGAGCGCCCTTTCGTTCTCAATCTCGCCGCCACGGATCCCGAAATCCGCCAGGCCAGCCTCGACCTCGCCCGTCGCGCCATCAACCTCACCGCCGCGATAGGCGCGCCTTTTTACAGCGTTCACAGCGGATTCGCCATGAACCTCACAGCCGACCAGCTCGGCAACCCCGCTGCACAGTCAGACCTCCGGAGGGACAGCCTCATTGACCGCGCCACCGCGGAGAACTCCTTTCTCGAATCCGTGCGCACACTCGCCTGTTTCGCACGCTCGAAAGGTGTCCGCCTGCTTGTAGAAAACAATGTGATCACGCGGCAGCAAGTCACGGCGGGCCGCGCTGACACGCTGCTGATGACGTCGCCGGAGGACGCGCGTGATTTTTTTGCAGCACTCGCCGACGACAGCGTCGGCCTGCTGCTCGACGTCGCTCACGCGAAGGTCGCCGCCGGGGCGCTCGGGTTTCCGCCGGAGCGCTTTTTCGAAATGCTGCCGGAGCGGATTCACGCGCTGCACCTCAGTGACAACGATGGCAGCGTGGATAACAACCAGCCTTTCGCGCGCGATGCGTGGTTCGCCCCGCACGCGCACCAGTTCGCGCACTTGCCGCAGGTCATTGAAGTCTATTAT
>JAYTMG010000765.1:0-5669 GCA_043728745.1 Verrucomicrobiaceae bacterium | reverse complement strand
CGCGGAGCTTTGCGTCCTTGTCTGTGAGCGCCGCGGTCGCCGCTTTCGCGAGCTGTGAATCCTTCAACATCATCATCGCGCGCAATGCTTCTGCGCGGGACGATTTGCTCGCCTTTTCATCAACCGCCAGCGCCAGCAGCGCATCACCGGCGGCGGATACCTTGAGCTTCGCTACAGCAGTCGCCGCCGCCTCCGCGACACTTCCCGGAGCGCCCGCAAAAAGTCCGGCGGCGACGGGCGTCAGAGCTAGCGTGGCGGCTTCGGCAGAACGCGCAGGAAGCGGACGCCACTGATACGTGAGCCGGTCCTTCGGATCTGGATTCCCCCAAGCCGCGAGGGCGATCAGCGCTTCTTTGCGACCAAACTCGCGGGCGTTCGCATCCGCTGCATACGCGGCGAGCTTCTGCGCGCTATCGGGCGTGCCGAGACGGTAGTGCGTGTTCACCACGCGCAGCAAAATATTCGGATCCTTGATGCGCCGATCGCCCAGCAATCCAGCGAGCGCGGGCATCGCCTCCGTGATCCCTACGTCGTAAATCGCGCGCGCCGCTTCAAGCACAACACCCTGATCCGCATCGGCGAGGAACTCGGCCACCAGCGGACTTTTCATCCGCCGGAGCGCGATGAGCGCGCCGTTGCGCACCGCGACATTTCCATCCTTCGCTTTCGCCGCGAGCGCCGCAGCGTCCGCGCAACCGACGAGCCCCATCACTGCGCCGTGCCGCAAAATCGGGTCCTTATCCCCGTTCTCTGCGAGCATCGTGAAGAACGCATCGACCACTGACTTTTCGTGCGTCTTCCCGAGTGCAAGCGCTGCGTAAAACCGGGCCCGCGGATGCGAGTCTTTCAACAGTGCGAGCAACCCTTCCACCGTTCCTTTTGCCTGATTGTCGCCAAGCACCCGTGCTGCTTGCGCACGCACCTCTCCGTCTCCATCAGCAAGAATGCCGATGAGCGCCGAGACCGCCGCGGGATTTTTTCCAGCAAGTTGCCCAAGTCCCCACACGCCATGAATCCGAGCGAGAGTCCCCTGCCCTTTCGTCGCGGCACTCACGAGCGGTGCCATCGCGCCTTTCGACGCGAGTTGAAATTGCGCGGCCTGCCGGATGCGCTGGTCTTCATGACCGAGCAGTTTTTCGAGCTCCGCATCTGGACGCGCCGCCATGCCTTCCGCCAGCAGCTTCTTAACCTCCGCCTGCTTGGCTGCATCAGCCTCGGGCGATGTCAGTTTGAAAATGCGGCCCTTGTTTATGCCGCTCCAGCTCTCCACCCAATCGAGCACATAAAGCGAGCCGTCCGGACCAAACTCCACATCCGTCGTCAGGACACCCTTCACCAAATCACGGCGCTCCTTCAGCTCATACCATGCACCCATCGGCATCAGCGTGATTTCATGCACCACGCTGCTGCTCGCCCCGCCGCGAAAGTCGCTCAGGAAAAACTTGCCCGCAAATTTCTTCGAGAGCCCCGTTCCGGGATTATAAGTCAGGCCGCTCGGGCCGTTGCTGAGATTTGCGATCGGCGGGATGATATACTTCGCCTTGAGCGATTCTTTTTCGTCCCACAGCAACTCGCGGTTCCACGGCCCGCGGTCTTCGAGATACTGATAAGTCATCCGCCAGCCGCAATCGCCGCCCTCCACGAGCTGCACAAAGCGCGCGCGGTCTCCCGCATCGGAGTTGTTGTCGCCGGTGAAAAGATTGCCGAATTCATCGAACGCCAGTTCCTGCGGATTCCGCACACCCGTCGCGAAAACTTCAAAGCCCGTTCCATCCGGATTGCAGCGCATCACGCATCCGGTATCGCTCACCTCCCAGTCTTTACCCTCCTTGTTCTTCACGTTGATTCCTCGATCGCCGATCGTGAAATACAGCTTCCCGTCCGGGCCAAAACGCAGCCCGTGCATATCGTGCCCGCGAAACGCAAACTTCACGCCGAAGCCAGAAAGCAGGCGGTCTTTCACATCAGTTTTCGCATCACCATTGGAGTCCTGAAAGCGCCAGAGGCTCGGGATATTGGTCCACCACACTTCGTTCCCTCGCGCCAAAACTCCTGCCGCCGTGCCGTCCAGCGCCTCGCGAAATCCATCGGCAAAAACCGTGCTTTTGTCCGCCTTGCCATCGCCGTTCGTATCATCGAGAGCCACGATGCGTTCCTCTTGAGTCTCAAACGCCTCCTTAAACTTCGCCGCATCCGGGTAATACTTGCGCATCATATTCAGGCGGTCGTCTGTCGTCCGCGCTGCGATGTCATCGTTTAACCAGCCCATGTGCCCGCGATTATCCACCACGCCACCGACGAGAATCTTTCCATTATCCTGACGCCCCTCCTGCCGGTAGGTCTCGCTCACAAACCAACGCCCGCGATCGTCCGGCGAAAACGCCACCGGATTCGCCAGCAGTGGCTCATGCGCCCAAAGGTCAACCTTCAGTCCGCCCTCCACCTTCACCGTTTTCAGAGAGTTTGCGGCATCCTTCTCGCCGGCCCCCGTTTTGCCATCGCCATGCTCGTTCACAGCGAGGATGGATCCAGTCAGGATAAAGAAAGCGTTGGCGATGGTAGCGAGTCGATTCATGTAAGATAGTCAGGCGTAAAATACAAAGCGCTAAGCCGGTGCGCTCTTAGCCCGTTCTTGCTGATTTTACCGTCATCCGCGCGGCAATCGCTTCCGCAACTCCCGCCACACCCGATTCTGCACGGAATGCATCGCCTTTCGTGCGACTGGCGTCATATCGTCGAATCCATTCAGGTGCAAAAGCCCGTGCACCACGTAAAGCGCCAGCTCCTCATCCACCGAATGCCCATGCTCCACAGCGCACCTAGCGGCAGTTTGCGCGCTCACCACGATTTCTCCGTGGTCAAAAGTGATCACATCCGTCGCCCCCGCGATGCCCATGAAATCCGCATGCACGCGCGCAATCACCGCATCCGAAACCACCGCGATCTCGATCTCTAAAAGCTCGCGCAACGCAAAACGCCCGTCGCCCGACAACGGCAGGCAAGCCTCCAGCGCCGCCGCGCCGCACTTGCGCAGCCACGCCAAATCAAAGCGCACCGTCCGCTGCCGGTTGGAAATCGAAATCTCCATCAGACGAACGAGACCGGCTCATCCACACACGCGCGGAGCAGCTTCACGTATCTCGCGCGCGAAATTTCCAGCGTCCCGAAAGTCATCAAATGCGGCGTGGTCCACTGCGTATCCAGCAACGAAAACTTCCGCTCCCGCATCCGCATCACCAGCGCATGAAGCGCCACCTTCGAGGCATCCGTCACCGTGTGAAACATGCTCTCGCCAAAAAACGCCCCGCCCATCGCCACGCCATAGAGCCCGCCCACGAGTACCCCATCCTTCCACGCCTCCACCGAGTGCGCGTGGCCAAGCCGGTGCAGATTCACGTAGCTCGCCAGGATCTCGTCATTAATCCAGGTATCCTCGCGCTTCGAGCACGCGCTCATCACGTTCTCAAAAGCCGTATTGATCCGTATTTCAAACGGGTTCTTTTTCAGCGTCCGCTGGAGTCCGTGCGGGATGTGAAACCGCTCGTCGATCGGGATAATCGCTCGCGGGTCCGGCGAGAACCACGAGATCTCCCCATCGGCCATCGCCATCGGGAACGCACCCGAGCGGTAAGCATAAAGAAGAAGGTCAGCAGCAATCATGGGCGGCTCCTGTAAAAGGAATTTTCGCCGCTGGCAAATACTGCCGCTGAATTCCTGCCTCCGATCTATTTATTGAACTGCACGCCCTTCTTCTCCGCCTGCTCGCGGACAGCGGTGCTCACAGCCTTCCCCAGCGTGCTTTCTGAGCCGGCGCTCTTCGATTTCTCGGCTACGAACTTGTCACGCGCCGCAGCGAGCGATTTGAGTTTTTGCTGCGTCGCCTCCCGCTCGGCGCGCTTCTTTTCCACGTAAGCGACGCGCTCATCGGGCGTCATCTTTTTCATTTCTTCGGGAAGCTCCGACTCGCTGAGTTTCCTCACGTCGAAGTCTTTTTCCTTGGAACGATCCACGAGATCCCACGACGAGTTATTGTAAATCGACGACGCCTTGGACGCGGCACGGCGGGCCAGCACTTCGGCCCCCGCAGGCGATGCCGCAGCGTTGCTGTCCTGCGCAACTTGGTTCAGCTTTCCGGCGGCGCCCTTCTTCCCGTAAGAAATATAGCTGTCGTTCAGCTTCGAGTTCAGTTCCGCGATTTCCTTGTCCTGCGGTGCAGGAATACTTGCGACCACGGCATTGTGATTGATGACGAGGAACCGACCGTCCGCCATCGCCGCCGCGTCTTTCCACATTCCGCGGATGCCCTCGGCTTCATCGCCGCAGTGGATGGTGTTGACGATGATGCCCTTTGCGATCGCCGATTTACACGAGTCCTTATAGTTCGCGCTGCCTTGCGTGAACTCCTCGTTCCCCGCGATGAAGATGGCCTTATAAGTCTTCGCGGATTTATCCCACTCAAAATTCTCCACGGCTTCTTTGATCACCCACCCGCAAAACTCCGAGCCGCCGGAATCGCGCTTATTGATCGCGAAAAGCTTCTCGCTCAGCGAATCGAGATCCTCGGTGAGCGCAGCGAGCTGGCGGACGTAGGAGGCATCCTTCTGCGGCTCCTTGATTCCGTATTCGTAAAGGCCCACTTGGACGCGGGGCGTTTTGCCATCCTGCTTTGCCGCGATGAATTCGTTGACGATCTGCCAAATCTGCGTTTTGGCCTGCTGGATGAGCCCCTGCATACTACCGGAGTTATCGAGCAGGATTGCGATTTGGATGACGGGCCGTTCTTCCTTCGCGACCTCCTCAGCGTTTGCAAAAGAGAGTCCGGCGAGTGCGAGTATGGTGAATGCGAGTTTCATTTTCATAGTGCGACTATGGCCGGAGATACCGACCGAGGTGTTCAAGGAATGTGCACTGTTTGTAAAAGAATTGTAGCTTCATTTTAGCGGATGGATGGAGCGCACTCCCTCCACCACGCTGAAACTTTGAGCGACCACTGCGACGATGCTCCGGCAATCTTCCGCACTCGACCACCATCCGCCTGCCCCGCTACACGAATGCCCACTTTTGAATGAACGAGAAAAACGAACCCGAAGCGCAGCACCGAATCCACTCCCTCGACGGCATCCGTGCGATGGCTGCGCTGATGGTCATGGCCTTCCACTTTCTCGGCCACCACGGTGAATCCGGACGCATCATGCAACTGTCCGTCATCGGGCAGACCGGAGTGGATCTGTTCTTCGTGCTATCCGGGTTTCTCATCACACGGATCCTTCTGCGGTCAAAAGAATGCCCCCACTTCTTCCGGACCTTTTACATGCGCCGGACGCTCCGCATCTTCCCGCTCTATTTTGGATTCCTTGCGATCTACTTCTTCGTTTTGCCGCACGTTTTCGGCACGCCCGTCCCGCCGTTTAACAGCCAATGCTGGTCGTGGTTCTATTTGGAGAATGTGCCACAGACCTTCCCCAGCCTGCACAGCAGTGGGCCCGGACACTTTTGGTCGCTCGCTATCGAAGAGCACTTCTACCTCGTGTGGCCCCTCATGGTTTTCATCCTATCGCGGAGGCAGTTTACGATTTTGATCCTCGCGACGCTGGTCCTCTCCCCGATTCTGCGCTTCATCTTTCTGAGCCGCGGAATCCCGGTGTTCTACTTCACGCTCACTCGCATGG
>JAYTMG010000764.1:0-2278 GCA_043728745.1 Verrucomicrobiaceae bacterium | reverse complement strand
GGCGTCCGTCCTACTCAGCGCCAGCAGGCTGGCTGAGAAAAGCGGCAGCAGGCTGCCGCACTCCAAAGCCTTCGGCGGATGCACTCGATTTCTGCACCTCTGCGCATGATCCACATCCTCTCCAACATGCGTGAATACGGCGGCGCGGAAAAAAGCATCGCAACACTTCTCCCGCACCTCGCGGCGAAAGTGCCGCTGCGCATTTTCGTGGAGAACGACAAACATCGTGCCGATTGCGAAGCGATTGCCAGCGTCCAAGTCACGCCGACTGCGAAGGGAAATGGCCCGGTGGCGATGCTGAAAACGTTCATTTCGATCCTCCGCGCTTTTGCAAAAGAGCGCCCCGAGCAACTGCTCGCGAACGGACACAAAGGCGCGCTGTTTCTCGTGCTGCTCCGCACGTTTTATCCGCCCGCACGCAAGGCGCGCTACGCGATTTTCGTCCGCGATTTTGACTATTACTGGCTCGGGAAATTCCTGCCCTTTCTGCCAGGCTGCCATTTGCTTGCGCCGTCGCAGGCCGTCTTTGACAGCGAGCGCTACAAAGCGTGGGGCATCGAGAAATATCAGCGCACAGTCATCGAGAATGCAGCAGAACTCTCGACCTCCGAGCCCGTGCCGGATGAAGGCTGGGTCGGCTTGCTCGCGCGTTTGCTCCCGTGGAAAGGCGTCGAATACGCCATCCGCGCCATGCGCATCGTCGCTGACAAAATTCCGGACGCGAAACTACGCATCTACGGCGAAGCCATCGGCACGGAATACGTCGCGAGCCTCCATGCGTTGATTGCCGAACTAGGGCTCGGTGCGAACGTCGAATTTCACGAACACACCCGCGATGTTGCGAGGGTTTATCGCGGCGGCGCGCTCTTCCTCGTGACGAGTCTCAATCAAGTCCCCGGACCGGAAGCGTTCGGACGCGTGGTGATCGAAGCGTGGAGCCATCGACGCCCGGTCATCGCGTTCGATTGCGGAGGGCCGAAGCATTTGATCGACGACGGGACCGATGGATACCTTGTGCACGAGAAAGATACGGCTGTGCTCGCGGAGGACATCATCGAGTTGCTCGAAGATCCCGATCTGCGGCGCTCGTTCGGTGAAGCGGGATACGCGAAGGTGCGAGACCGTTTTAATCCTGCGATTCTCGCCGCGCGCTTGCTCGACACTCTGAGCCCCGCCAACGTCTCGCCCAACGTATGAGCCGCCGCCAACTCGAGGACGAATACGACGACGAACCGCCCAAGCGCGACGGCATGTACTGGATGATTTGGATCGCGATGTTCTCCGTTGGATTTTTCGCGTGGATGTTCAAAGGGCGACGGGGCGGCTCCACGGAAGGCAATGAACTGCTTCCTTTCAGCCCGCTGCAAATCCTCATCCCGCTCCTCGGAATCCTGGCGTTGGTAATCTTTGTCATGGGTTCTCGCGGACATTTCCCGAGAGTTTTCGAACCCTCTTTCGCGTCGTCGCTCTTCAGCGTCGGCATTCTCGTCATCTGCTTCGGCGCGGCCATTCATGTGGGTAACGCGTCGTACCGAAAGGAGGCGTTCATGTATATCATCCGGTGGATGATGCCGTTTGCGTTTTTACTTTTCATCACGCTTGCGCAGAGGAACGGCGTTGGATGGCGACCGCTTGCATACGGGCTCGCGCTGGGCGCTTTTTGCAGCGTCGTCATCGTCGAAGCTTACCGTGCGGGGATCACCTGGCTGCCCGTGGATCGCAAAACCGAAGGCCGGTTCGGCGGGTTATTTTCCCACCCGAATCAATACGGAATCGCGGCTTCCACCACTTCGTGCGTCATTGTGTGTTTGTGGAAATCGGGCATCGGACGACTCCGAATACTGGCGGCAATTATGATCCCGCTTTTCCTCGGGACGCTCTTCCAGAGCGGCTCCAAAACGAATATCGTGCTCTTCGGTGCGTGTCTCTTTTTCTGCTTCTTCATCCTCGCCGTCCACAGCCCTGCAAAGGTGTTGGTCACATGCGGGTCCGCGGTCGCGGTCACGGCAATCGCTGCGGTGCTTGGCTACTTTGCGCTGGAGTTGCTTTTCACCGTCGCCCCACGAGACGCGCAAGTGATCCACGAGGCAATATACAGCCCCGGCGATGTGAAATCCATGGATGTCCGGGAAGACGTTTGGGACGAAGCAATCCGCTACGTGCAGCAAAGTAAATGGATCGGCTACGGCCCCGGATGGGCGAGCGATAACCTCATGAAGAACCACGCGCACAATCTGTTTTTGCAAATGGAAATCGATACCGGCGTCATCGGCACATT
>JAYTMG010000763.1:0-2065 GCA_043728745.1 Verrucomicrobiaceae bacterium | reverse complement strand
GGGGGAGCCAGTGATCCTTCAAAACAACAACTTATTCCAACAACACATGTTCAACATTCTCAAAAAATCCGCCCGCGCAGCAGCGCTGGCCGTAGGTATTGCAACGGTTTCCGCATTCTCGGCCCAGGCCCAGGAGACCGTCAAAGTCGGCATCCTTCACTCGCTCTCGGGAACGATGGCGATCTCGGAGACTTCGCTTCGCGATGTGCTCCTATTCACGTTCGATGAAATCAACGCCAAAGGCGGAGTCGCGGGCAAGAAAATCGAACCCGTCGTAGTGGACGGCGCATCGAACTGGCCGCTCTTCGCGGAAAAGGCAAAGCAGCTTCTCGAGCAAGACAAATGTGCAGTCGTTTTCGGATGCTGGACATCCGTGTCCCGCAAGTCCGTTCTGCCCGTCTTTGAGAAGAACAACGGCCTCCTTTTCTATCCCGTGCAGTATGAGGGCGAGGAGGAATCGAAGAACGTCTTTTACACGGCGGAAGCAGTGAATCAGCAGGCGACGCCTTCGATCGACTACTTGCTCGCGCAGGGAAAAAAGAAGTTCTACCTGCTCGGTAGCGATTACGTTTATCCGCAGACCACAAACCTCGTGCTGCTCGAGTATTTGCTGAGCAAGGGCGTGCCGATCGAAAACATCGGCGGCGGGTTCAAGAAAGACGAGTCGGGCAAAGTCATCTCGGCGGGAAAATACACGCCATTCGGACACACCGATTACCAGCAGATCATCGCGGAGATTAAGCAGTTCTCGGCAGGCGGGAAGGCATGCGTAGTCAGCACGCTCAACGGCGACACGAACGTGCCGTTCTTCAAAGAATACGCCGCTGCCGGCCTCACCGCAGAGAAGTGCCCGGTGGTTTCGTTCTCGATTTCCGAGGATGAATTCCGCGCGCTTCCCGCGAAGCAACTCGTGGGTCAGCTCGGCTGCTGGACTTACTTCCAGAGCATCAAAACTCCGGCAAACAAGAAGTTCGTGGACGACTTCCAAGGATGGTTGAAGAAGACGACTGTGGACGGAGTGAAGAAAGAAGGCCGCGTGACGTGTTCACCGATGGTTCTCAGCTACGACGGAGTGTATCTGTGGAAGGCTGCTGTCGAAAAAGCAGGCAGTTTCGAAGTAGATAAAGTCCGAGAGGCGCTGCAATCCGGCATCTCTTTCGACGGCCCAGGTGGCAAGGTGATTTCGCAAAAGAACATGCACCTTACGAAGAACGTCTTCATCGGAGAGACGAAAGCCGATGGTCAGTTCAAGATCCTCAAGCAATACGACGGCGTGTTCGGTGAGCCTTGGTTGAAAGGCACCTTCAAGCCAAAGGTCGCGACGAAATAGTAGCGGCGACCGCGCACCGATTTGTGCCGGATAGATCGAAACGGGGCGGGCTCTGCGCATTGTGTGGCGCAGGGCCCGCCCAATTCGGCAACCAAGACCAAACTGCAAATGCTCAAACTCATTTGCGCCCTGCTGCTTTCATTGCTGCTCGGCGCGTCCATCCATGCCGCGACTCCGCGGGAGGTCATCGCCAAGGCGGTCCTCATCGAAGACTCCGAGGAACAGGCGAAGCTGGTGACCTCGCTCGGGGACGCCGACCCGCAGGAAGTCATCGCGCTGCTCACACTTTGGAAGGAGGGCGGGATATTCTTCAACGTCAATGCAGATGGAGTGAAGGTTGCAGTGACGCTCACTGAAGAGAAGGACGGTGATGGAAAGCAACTGGCACATCGCTTCGACACGGGCGCCGCAGTCGGAAGACTCGTCGCTGCAGACCTGAATGCCGCAGAAACCGACTCGTCGCTGCGGCTTGCGATGAAGAGCGTTCTCGACATGGCGCAGCTCTCATCGCCAGACGCGAAGAAACGCCAGGACGCAGTGGAAACCATGGGAAGCGAGCAAGACCCCGAGCGGCTTCCCGCATTGCTGGCGCGGCAGACCCGCGAAACCGATTCCCGCGTAAAGCGGGCGATTCGAGAGGCCATCGCATTGATTCAACTGAAGGACGAAAACGATGCTGTGAAGATTGCCGCGTGCAACGAACTCGGCGCAATCCGCTCCATCCCCAGCCAGGAT
>JAYTMG010000762.1:0-4029 GCA_043728745.1 Verrucomicrobiaceae bacterium | reverse complement strand
ACGTCAGTGGCAATCGAGGGTTCGCCGCTATCGCGGCAAACGGGGCTTAGGAAAGCCCCGCTCCCATTCGACTTTCCGCAATAGACTCCTTGTTTCTGGGCCGCAAATTATTACGCCCAAGACCGCCGTATTTATGACAAACGGTCATCTCGCGGACCGCGTTCACTTCACGCGCTCGCGCACCGATTCCTCCGCATCGACCAGCGAAAGGAAGATGCTCTCCAGCGCGCCCTTATCGGTGCTGGCCGCGCGGAGTTCCGCGACCGTGCCGAGGGCGATGAGCCGACCTTGATGGATGATGCCGATGCGGTCCGCCAATTCCTCCGCGACGGCAAGTTGATGCGTGCTGAGAAAAATTGTCATCCCCGCCGATGCGCGCGCCCGGAACTCGTCCTTCACGATGCGCGCGTGCATCGGATCGAGGCCGACCATTGGTTCGTCGATGACGAGCACGCTGGGCTCGTGGAGCAGCGCACTGGAAATGACGAGGCGCTGGCGGGTGCCGTGTGAAAGATTTTCCGTGAGCTCGTGGCGGTAGTCGTGGAGGTGTAGTTTCTCAAAAAGCGCGTCGGTCCGCGAATCGACGTCCGCCGTCGCGATGCCGAAGATGTCGCCGACAAAATTCATGAACTCGATGCACGTCAGCTTGTCGTACGTGAACGGAAAGTCCGGAACATACGCGAGCTGCGCCTTCGCTTTTTCCGGCTCCTTTTGAATATCGAATCCGCCTACGAGCGCACTGCCGCCCGTCGGTTTCAAAAGACCCGCGAGCATTTTAATGGTGGTCGTTTTCCCTGCGCCATTCGGCCCGAGAAACGCGAAAAACTCGCCCTGCCTTACTTCCAAATCCAGCCCTTCGACAGCTCGGAGATCGCCAAAATGCTTTGAGAGGCCGCGGATTGAAATCATGTGGCGGGTGTTCTACGCGGAAAATCTCCCATACGCCAAGCACTCTCGCTGCGTTCTTGCACCGACGGTCTCCGGGGGCTTTGCTCACGTCATGTTTGCACTCGCTGCCGTTTCGCCGGGCGATTTCGAAGAGCTTGTCGCCATTCGTCTGGCAACGCTTTCGGATACGCCTGAGCGTGCCCGCGAGCGGCTCGGAAGTTCGTTTCACCCGGAGCACAGCCGGTTCATCGTCATCGACGGACACCGCGCCGGTTTTTACACGCTGCGTCCGGCGGATAATGGATTTCATTTAGAGCATTTTTACATTCTCCCGCCGTTTCAGTCTCGCGGAGTCGGCGGGGCGGTGATGCGCCTTTTGCTCGAAGAAGCAGCGGGACGCCCGGTATTTGTCGGCGTCTTGAAGGGCAGCCCGGCGATTCGTTTTTATCAGCGCCACGGCTTTGTCGCCGCAGGCGAAAGCGAGCGAGCCCTTTATTACGTCAATACTCGCAATGCTCTGTCAGTCGGAAGATGAGCGCTCGCACTGCGCCCGGCGATAGTTCATCCGAGACAGCGCAAGTGGCCGTCATTCTTACGCGTAACTTAGTCCGGATAAAGCTCGCGGTACCGAATGGCCTGCAACCCGATGGTTGCGGCGACGCCGAGGATCTCGTCGTCCGTCGCGCCGCGTGAAAGGTCGGCGCAGGGCTTCGAGAGACCGAGCAGGATTTGGCCGTAAGCCTCGGCTCCGGCGAGATACTTCACCAGTTTGCTCGCGATGTTCGCGCTGTTCAGATCGGGGAAAACGAGGACGTTTGCTTTTCCGGCAACGAGGCTGTCGGTGGCTTTCAGCGTGGCGAGGTCGGGGACGAGCGCCGTGTCGGCCTGCATCTCGCCGTCGATCTCGATCTCCAGTCCGCCATCGAGCGCCATCTGTTTGGCGAGCGCTGCGGCTGCGGCGACTTTTTGCACGCAAGGGAGCTGCGAGCCGCCTTTGTTGGAAAAGCTCAGAAACGCGACCCTCGGTTTGTTGCCCGTGAGCTGGCGGCAGACGTTCGCGGTTTGGATGCCGATTCGCGCAAGCTGCTCGACGGTCGGCTCCGGAATGACGGCGCAATCCGCGAACAAAATGACGCCGCGTTCGCCGTAGCGTTTGTTGCTCAAATCGAGCATCTGGCAGCTCGAAATCATCGTCTCGCCGGGGTGCGGCTTGATGAGCTGAATCAGCGGACGGAGCGTGCTGGCGGGCGTCAACCCGGCACCGACGACGAGTCCGTCCACGAGATTGTGCTGCACCATCATGGATGCGAAATAGCTCGGCTTGCTGAGGATTTCGCGGGCCTGCGCAGTGCCGAGATCGCGGTAGCGCTTCAGCTTTTCGAGGCGCGGGATGAACTGATCCAGCTCCGACGATGTTGTCGGGTCAACGATGCCGATATGATCGAGATCGACGTCCTGTGATTTTGCCGCCGCTTCAACGTCTGCGCGTTTGCCGAGCAGGATGGGCGTGCCGAGCTTCAATCGTGAGAACTCGCGGGCTGCGCGAAGGACGACGGGCTCTGTTCCTTCCGGGAAAACGATCCTTTTCGGGTGGCGCTTCAGCTTCTCAAAAACCGACTCAATAAACCGTGACATGCCGCGGAGATTGCGTCGCCGTCGTGCCGCTGTCGAGCTTCACTTGAGGATCGAGCGGAGCCAAACCGGAAGTTCATTTGCCGTGCAGGCAGCGCCGTCGGGAAAATCTTTCATCCGCCCCACGCGCCCATCTTTCCACACCCACGCGTCCGGGAAATACGGCCCGACTTTGCGCGGATCGCTCCACGTATGGATCGACAGCAGCCTTGGGTTCAGCGCTGCGGCGATGTGCATCGGACCGCTGTCAACGCTCACGACAAATCGCGCATTTCGCAGCACCTCGCACAGCTCTGGCAGCGTCGTGCGATTCAGCAAATCGACCACATTCGGCGCAGCGACCGGCGTCTCGTCCGCACGCCCCGCAATCACCACCGGCATCGGCGCGAGCGCCGCGCAAAACTCCGCCACTTGTCCCACCGTGAGCGATTTCCCCGCGCCGCGCGAAAACGGATGCAGCACGACATACTCACCCGGCAACCCCGCAGGCAGCACCGCGCGCGGCAGCTTCCACTCCAGCGGCCCGGCGGTATCGCAGCCGAGCGCGGCGACGAGCGAAAGATAGCGCGTCACCGCATGGACAGGCGCGCTACGCGGCGGGACGCTCACGACATGCTGGTGAAAAAACCGCGCTCCTTCCCGCGAGTCCGAAGTCCCCCAGCTCTCGCCGCCCGCCTTCCGCGCGAGGTATGCGCTTCGGAGCAAGCCTTGGAAATCGAGCACAAGGTCCGCATTCACGCGCTCCTTCAGCGTCCCCGCCCAGCGCGCGAACCGCAGCAGCCCGCCCAACCCGCGAAACTCCCCGCGCGGGAACTCCACGATTTCATCAATATCCGGATTCCCGGCGAGCAGCGGAGCCCACTCCGGGTTCACCAGCCACGACACTCGCGCGCCCGGCCAGCGCTTCTTTATACAGGCGACGGCCGGCAGCGTATGGACCACATCGCCGAGCGAACTGGGCTTGATGATTAAAATAGACTGCGGATTTTCCAAGTGCCCCGAGGCATACGCGAGAGACCATCGCTTTGCCATCCGGGAATTCACCCAAACGCAGTGGTGAGTGTGAATAAAAGTGGAATAAAAGGACGGGGCGACGGACGCCATGAAGCGGAATCCCGAAGGGATGACTGATTATAGCCCGGCGTTTCAACGCCGGGAGTCGGTCGGCGAAGCATAAGTCCCGAAGGGACGGCTGAGATTGGGGCAATCGAGGCCGGCTCAGTCGTCCCTTCGGGACTTGCGTCTCTCTGCTATGGACCCGGCGTTAAAACGCCGGGCTATCTTCATTCAGTCCCTTCGGGACGCTGAACTTTGGCTCTCGACTAGACGATTTCACAGAGCCCCGTCGGATTTTTGATCGTGTCTGCGTTTTTTTCTCGACAATACTCTAGTTATACGACTAGTCTCCGTCGCATGGGATTTCCAACCAAAGTTCAACTCATCAAACGCTCCACCAGCGAGCAGTGGTACATCAACTTCCCCTCCGCCATCGCCCAGGCCATGGAGTTT
>JAYTMG010000761.1:0-3948 GCA_043728745.1 Verrucomicrobiaceae bacterium | reverse complement strand
GGTGTCGCGTGAGAATGGAAGGCGGCGGAAGGGCATGGCTTTGTGGTAGTTATGTAGTTGTGTTGTGTTTTATGACTGAAATAGGGCCGGTTTTGTCGGAAAACCGCTGTTTTTGCTGCACAATGGCAGAGAATTGGCGGAAAACATAGGGCTGTGCATGCACAGGGGTGGGGTTTTGGAAAAAATTGCATGGCTGTGCATGCACAAGGGGGCTTTGGAGGAGTTTTCCGGTGCCCTGTGCATGCACAGGGATGCTCTGAATGATTTTGGGCTGGGGCTGTGCATGCACAGACACGATGTTTTTTTCGCGGCGGAAGGCTGTCGGGAAATCGGTGCGGGGAAAATGAACCGGCCCACGCTGCCGGGGGCGGTGTGGGTGCGCTGCAAAGATTGGGTGATCCGCGCGGTCATGGTGGTGGACGTGTGGTATATATTCGGGGAGTGATCGGCAAGCGATTTGATGGGGAACAAGAAACGCAGGGTATGAGTAAAGGTGGAATAAAGCTCGTGGCAAACCAGTCGTGGCTCACGCAGCCCTCTGCGTGACACTGCTACCCGCGAAGCGCTGATCCAATGAGCGTTCCACCGAGAATCATGTGCTTCGCGTGTGGGGGGAAGCACGCGGAGGGCCGCGTGCGCCACGACGCAAGCGTGCTCACTTGAGCATTTTCACTTTTAATCACACCCGAAACGCAGGGTACAAATTACCGGAAAGTGGTTTCAGTCATATTACTTTGAATGTGGTTCATTTTGTCGGCTTGCGAACGAGGAACAACTTCGTCGCATAGGCCGCGTGACGCGGAGCGATGCTGCTGTTGCGAGAGCGGCGTCTTTACGCGCGTTGGTGAAAATAGTCGTGGCTGGAGACGGTTTTTTCCTTTCGTCCCGCATGATTTTCAGACTGCTTCAGCGCATGAAGATTCTTTTCGCCAGCCTTCTCCTCGTCGCCGCCGCTAATGCTCAAGAGTGGACGCGTTTTCGCGGGCCGAACGGATCGGGGCAGGGGACTGCGAACCTGCCTGCGCAGTTGACGGAGAAGGACATCGCTTGGGCTTGCACGCTGCCGGGCACGGGGCACTCGTCGCCGGTGGTTTGGGGCGACCATGTGTTCGTGACTTGCACGCCGGATTCGCGGCAGGCGGAGATGGCAAAACGCAGCGTTGTTTCCGTCAATGCGAAGACCGGAAAAGTGGAGTGGTTCCGCGAATACGAGACGGGCGGATATAAGAAACATGCGGACAACAGCTTCGCCTCGCCGTCCTGCACCGTGGATGCCGAGCGCGTCTATGCGTGGTTTGCGGGGCCGGACGGCAGCCAGCTCGTGGCGCTCGCGCAAGCGGACGGCAAGGAGGTCTGGAAGCGGGACCTCGGTGCATTCAAATCGCAGCATGGACCGGGAGCTTCGCCGATCGTGGAGAAGGGTGTGGTGTATTTGCAGAGCAGCCAGGATGAGCCCGGTTCCTTCATCGAGGCGTATGATGCAGCGACGGGGAAGACGCTGTGGAAGAACGAAATCAAAGGCGGACAACACTCCATCGCCACGCCTTGCCTCGCCGCCAAGGCATCGCAGTTTGTGAGTCTTTCCACGGACAACGGACTGCTCGGACTCGACCCGGCGACCGGCAAGCAACTGTGGTCCATCTCGGATATTTTTAAGCTCCGCACGGTCGCCTCACCCGTCATCACCGGCGAAGGCTGGGTCGTCGTGCAAAGCGGACAGGGACAAGCGGCGAGCGAAATCAAAGTGGTGAAAGGAACTGCGGAATCGAAGCCCGAGCAGGCCTACGAAATTGTCCGCATCGGCGCATACGTGCCCACGCCGATCGTCGTGGGCGACTTGCTTTTTCTGTGGAAGGAAAACGGGACAATCACCTGCCTCCGCGCCGCGACGAACGAGCAACTGTGGAGCGAGCGCGTGGAAGGTCCGTATTACGCAAGCCCCATCTGCATCGGCGGAAAAGGCGGGCGGCTCTACAATATCACCCGGTCCGGCGAACTCGTGAGCATCGCAGCGGGCGAGAAGTTCGAGCTCATCCAGCGCTTCCCGTTCAACGAAAAAGAGAGCTACGCAACGCCTGCCGTCAGCGGCGGGAAGATGTTTGTGCGGACCTTCTCACGGCTCATCTGCATCGGAAAGTGATGGACAGCAAACGCTTCTCCAAAGTCGGCGCCAAGCTCACGGCCCGCAGTGGAATCCTCGAACTCATGGACGACCTCGGGCGTGCCATGACGGAGTGGCCCGATATGCTCATGCTCGGCGGGGGAAATCCGGCCGCTGTGCCGGAAATTCAGGTGCTCTGGCGCGAACGAATGGCGGAGCTTCTCGCAGACGGCCCGGCGTTTGATCGGATGCTGGGAAATTACGATCCGCCGCAGGGGAATCCGCGCTTTATCAAGGGGCTTGCGGCGTTGCTTCAGCGGGAATTTGGCTGGGCGGTGGAGCCGTGCAATATCGCGGTGACGAATGGCGGGCAGAGTGCGTTTTTCTTTCTCTTTAATCTGCTCGCAGGCGCGCACGACGGCGGGCGGCATCGCAAGATTTTGCTGCCGCTTTGTCCGGAATACATCGGCTATGCGGACCAGGGATTTGATGCGGGCATTTTCACAGCGTGCCGGCCGGAAATCACTTGGCCGCTGGGAAAAGAGGCGCGCATTTTCAAATACCGGATCGATTTCCCCGCTGTGGAGGCCGCGCTGCGCGGTGGAGACATCGCTGCCATCGCAGTATCGCGTCCGACGAATCCGACGGGTAATGTGCTCACCGATGACGAAGTGCGCCGTCTTTCCGAACTGGCGAAACAGCACGGCATCCCGCTCATCCTCGACAATGCGTATGGCGCGCCGTTTCCGGGAGTGATCTTCACCGAGGCAAAGCCGTTTTGGGAGCCGCATATTATCATGACGCTGAGCCTCTCGAAGCTTGGCCTGCCCGGCACGCGCACGTCCGTCGTTATCGGGCCGCGCGCCATTTCTGAAGCGGTCGCGGCCATGACTGCCATCGCGGGACTGGCAAATGGAAACATCGGGCAACAACTCGTCATTCCGCTGATCGAGAGCGGGGAAATCTTGTCGCTCGGGCCGAAGATTTTGCGGCCATTCTACGAGCAGAAAAGTCACGCCGCGCTTGCATGGGTGCGCGATGCTTTTGTGGACATCGAATGGGCCATCCACGCCAGCGAAGGCGCGTTCTTTTTCTGGCTTTGGTTTCGCAAGCTCCGCATCCCGACACGGGAACTTTACGAACGACTCAAAGTTCGCAAAGTGCTCATCGTCCCCGGCGAATACTTCTTTTTCGGGCTCGATGAAGACTGGGATCACAGCAGGCAATGTCTGCGGCTGAATTTTGCGCAGCCCGAGGCGGTGGTGCGTGAAGGGCTGCGGATTATTGCGGAGGAAGTGGCCTTGCTCAGTCAGCCGTAGAGGGTCGCGGTGGTGACTTGTGACTGGTGAGAAGTGACTTGTCGCAAGCGAGAAAGGGTCGATGAACGCTTGCGACACAAGTCACATCTTACGAGTCACCATTCACTAAAAATGGGAGAGCCGGGGACCGGGATTGAACCGGCGACCTCGTCCTTACCAAGGACGTGCTCTACCAACTGAGCTACCCAGGCGTGTAACCGGCGGATGCCGGAAAGCGAAGGCGGAAACTAGCGAACGAGCCGCCGCTGTCAAAACGATTTTCCCGATTTTTAGCGGGCGCTACTTCCGAGTGGCCACGATGTAGTCATGAATTGTGTTCACGCTCGCGAGAGCTTCTCGCGCCGTTTCGGAGTTGGGGACGCCTACGCCGAAGGTCCGCTCCATGCCCACGACGAGCTCCAGCGCGTCGATGGAATCGAGCCCGAGCCCGGCGGGATCGAACAATGGCGCGTCATCGCGGATTTCCTCCTTCGGGATTTTCAGCATGAGGCTCTCGACCATCATGACTTTAATTGCATCGCGTAAATC
>JAYTMG010000760.1:0-4064 GCA_043728745.1 Verrucomicrobiaceae bacterium | reverse complement strand
GCCGCTCGTTGAATGCGCAAGCGGGTCGGCGCGGAGCAGGCCGCGATAGACGGCGGCGATTTCGTCATAGGGGTTTTCGACGAAGACGGCGTGCAGCGTCGCGCCTTCCTCCATCACGAAAGAGACGCGTTGAGTCGCCCGCCAGCCCTCGTCACTCCTCCTCCACCTGCACCACATAAAACATCGCCGCCGCCACCGCTGGCACCGTCGAATCCGTCCAGCTCGTCTGCGGCGCAGCGCCCAGCAGCGCGGAGGCGACGACATCGTTGTTGGCAAAATCGGCGCTGCCAGAGCGGTAAATCGTGTAGCTCTTCCCCGCCACAGCGGCCCAAGTCAGCGTCACGCTCCCGTTCGCATTGCGCACTGGATTGTAGGCGATGAACCGCGAGGCGGGTTGATTCGGATTCGTCCCCGCCGTCAGCTCCGCCGCATCGCTCATCCCGTCGCCGTCCGAGTCAGCTTGCAGCGGATTCGTCATGCTCACGCTCGTCTCGTAAAGGTCATCCAGCCCATCCGCATCCGAATCGTGATAGCGCGGGTCCGTGCCCAGCGCAGTTTCTTGGGCAAAAGTCAGCCCATCCCCGTCCGCATCGTCGGCAGTATTGATGGTGATGCTATCCACCACAGCCACCGCATTATCCGCCCCGAGCCCGTTCAGCTTGAAGAGCAGTTGCCCCGTCTCCCCGCCAAAATGCACCACCGGCACCTCAAACTCCACCAACCCCACCCGCACGATAGAGCCATCCGCGATGACCGCCAGCGAGAGATGGTCGCCAAAACTCACCTCAACATAGTCCCCATCGCCCGGCTGGGTAAATTGCACGCGAAACTTCAGCGTGCTCACATTCATCGGCAGCGTCACCGTCTGGTTTTCAATTCTGTTTGCTTCGCTTGAACTTGGCTTCTTCCGTTACCCGAAGTTGGTTGTGAACGACAAGATCGTGGACAAGGGTATGGAGGAGGCTCGAAGTAAAAATCTTCAGAGAATCGTCGTTGAGCTTTCAAAGAACGCGATGATTGGCACCAAATCATCCTCGCCACTTCAATGATCGACCCGTCAATGGACAACGACGAGTTTTGTATTGGACCGTCCGATACTTTGGAAAACAAGACATTCGACATGAATGTTGGACCCAAAGCCAAATAATGGCATCCGCTCACACCGCGTCCGATGTACATAGATTTGGAGTCGGTATCTGCAGTGCATCGCAACCGCCTGCGGATGCAGCGCGGGCTGACGCAGGATGACCTCGCCGGGCTCGCAGAAATAGACTGCCGCTATGTGTAGCGAATCCGGGCGTTGATGTCCTCCGGCGAGTGCGCGTGGGGCTGGCGGCTTCGTGGGATGAGCTGATGCGCGGGATGTCACTTTCGGCGCGATGTGGGATTGCAAACGGGCTTGCGAGGGGTTGGTTCCGAGAATGTCGAGGATGGCCTGCGGGAAATTCTCGCTTGAGCCCGCGGGCATCGACATGATTTGAGTTCGCTCTAAAAATTCCATGCACTTGAAAGCCTTCATTCCGTTCGCCGCGCTGCTGTTTTCTTTTACTTCTGGCAGTGCGTCTGCGCAGGAACGTCCGAGAAAGGCGGGCGGGTTTGCTTATCCGCCCACCATCGCGGGAACCACGGTGGAGACTTACAAAAAAGTCGGAGAGACGGAGCTGAATGTGTGGATTTTTGGGCCGAAGAAAAGCGATGAGCCGCGTCCGGCGATTGTGTTTTTCTTTGGCGGCGGATGGACCTCGGGTTCGCCCGCGCAGTTTGAGCGACAGGCCCGACATTTCGCGGAGCGCGGGATGGTGGCGATTACTGCGGACTATCGGGTGGCCTCGCGCCAAAAAGCGAAGCCGGTGCAGTGCGTCGCAGACGCCAAGTCCTGCATCCGATGGGTGCGCGCCAATGCACAGAGGCTCGGCATCGATCCACAGCGAATCGTCGCCGCTGGCGGCTCGGCGGGAGGTCACCTTGCTGCGGCAACCGCGACGCTGCCGGGGCTGGATGAGGCGGACGAAGACGCGACGGTGAGTTCGCGACCCAATGCGCTTGTGCTTTTCAATCCGTGCGTGGTCACCGCGCCTGTCTCGGGGCTGGATTTTCGCGGGTTCGCAAGCGATTCGACATCAGAGAAAGTCGGCTGCGAGCCGGCGGCGCTCTCGCCGATTCATCACGTGAAGGAAGGTCTGCCGCCCACTTTGATTATGCACGGAAAATCCGATACCACGGTGCCGTTTGCCACAGTCGAGGCATTCACGGAACGTATGAAAAAAGCGGGGAATCGATGCGAGCTCAAAGGCTACGATGGAAAGCCGCATGGATTTTTCAACGGCGTAGGTTTCGCTGAAACATTGGCCGCTGCGGACGAGTTTCTGGTGTCGCTGAAGTATTTACCCGCGAAGTAAGCGGGCCGTTTACCCCTGCGGGTAAAGTAGCACGCGGTCGTGAACGATGAGCAAGATGTCGGGGCGTCCGTCGCCCGTGAGGTCCCGCACGACTGCTTCGCGGACGCCCGTGTCACCTTTCCTCCCGCGGAAATGGACATTCATCTCGAAGAGCACGAAGTGCATGAAGCTCTTCCACTGCGCTCCGGCGACTGCGGGCGAGAGGAGTTCGATGAGGTGGCTTGCGCGGTCGAAAGCGACTACTTCGGCTTTCCCATCGCCATCGAGGTCCGCACTCATCGCTTGAAAATATGCGCAGTTTTGCAGGTCCGTGTCGTAGCTATCGACGAACTCCATTCGGGCGCCAGTGCCTGAAAAAGGAGCCGTCCAAAATCGATCGCGTCCCGCCGAGAGAACCTGCGGGATCTTCGCGGACCCGAGCATCACAGGGAAAACCTGCACGGACTCACCGGGCGCGCCTCGAAAGCGACGGATGACGCGATAGACGCCGGAAGTGTCTTTCTTCATCACTTGAAAATACGGCGTTCCTGTCTCGGAGAAAACAAGCTCCGGCTTGCCATCCGCGTCGGTATCAATGAACGCAGGAGTGCCGAGTTTATTGTCGGGCTGGCGCGCGTTGAACTGATCGACCACGGCGACATCTGCATTGTCTGCTGTGAGTCGAATGGAACGCGCGTAGCCCGCCGCTCCGGAAATAATCTCTGCGCGTTTATCCCCGTCGATATCCACGAGCGTGACGCGGTCGGGCGCGAGATCGGTCAACTGCGAGCGAATGCTGGCCGTCTCTTTCAGCGCTTCCCCAAGACCTTCCTCGGTGCCGGGGAGGATCAGCGCAGGATCGCGCGGGACCATCACGAGAAGGTCGTCGCGACCATCGCCATTCAGATCGCCGGCGGCAATGCCGGAAGGCTCTCGCTTTAGCGAGGGCATTTGCCGTGTGGCGAAGGACCACTGCACACCATCCGTCGAACTCATTGCTTCCATCCGCCACGTCCCTTTTTCATCCACGAGAATGGCGACTTTTCCGCCCAACGCAGTGACTCCGACGGGCTCGCCTTTGATGGCGACGGACACGGGAAACTCCAGCCGCCCGTCCCCGATGAAATGGGAAATTCCGAGGCCTTCTTTGCGGCTCACCACTGCGAGCGCCGCACGCTTTGAACCGGGAATCGCCACCGGCGCGATTCCCGAAATCCCGGAGAACGACGGAAAGGTTCGCGGCTCGGCGAACGTGCCGTCCGCCTGCTGAAGGAAGAGCGCGACCTGCGCAGCCTTGCTATCCGCCATCGCAAAATCCGCGAGACCGTCGCCGTTGAAATCCGCGACTGCGTGCGCTGCGGATTTCATCCCGTTGGGCGTGTTATAGACGGTCGCGAGAAGCGTGTCGCTGGAATCTCCCGCCCCACCGATCGTGAATGCGTGGCGCTCGATGATTTGCGAATTTGCATTCACTTTTGTGAAGAGCAATCGCCCTGTGGAGTCGCGCGATGTGCTCACCGAATACGCCGGAAGCGAATACGGTAGCGAGACCTCCGCAGAGAAAATACCCGGCGCATTTTGCCGTCTCCAGCGCAGTGTGCCTTCGTCGCCGCCAGCGAGAAAGAGCAGATCTACCTTGCCATCGCGGTCGGCGTCTTCGGCGAAAAGCTGCCCCATTTTATCCTC
>JAYTMG010000759.1:0-4150 GCA_043728745.1 Verrucomicrobiaceae bacterium | reverse complement strand
ATATGCAGTGGGTAGGGGCGGGCATTCTGCCCGCCGTGTGGCGTATCCTACGCAACACCCGGTGGAGTGATTGGGCGTGATGCTCGCGATGGTCACGTCAATCGACTCCACCGGGCACTGCGTAGGATACGCAGCGAGGCGGGTAGAATACCCGCCCTACCCGCCGCATATTCCTCGTGATTGGGATCGTCCTTTTAATCTTGGAAAGCAGTATTGAGGGGTTCTCGGGATGGTTTCAGGGTGATTAGTGATTTGTCGCAAGCGTGAAGGCACCGCCACAAAATCGCTTGCGACAAATCACAAATCACAAATCACAAATCACCAATCACAGTCGATTTACCACCGTCTGACGGCTGACAGATTACTTGCCTGAAGTGACGGTAGTGGTGCAGGCGCCCCCGCCTGCATGAGTCCCCCCGGCGCCCCGCCGGAACCACGCAGCGGGCGAGGTCGCCCGCGCAGACTGATGCAGGCGAGGTCGCCCGCGCCACTACGCCTAATCCCCCGAAAGCGTGGCCACGACCCGGTAGTATTTTGCCGCCGCAGAAGCGCCGCCAACGTCTGTCGCGGTCGCAGTGGCCGCGCTCACGACGATTGGAATTGCTGGCGTGCCGAACCACTGCGCGAGGTCTGGGCTCCACTCGACTTTGTAGGTGATGCCAGACTGTGCGCCCCACGTCAGCACGACGTCGTTGGATTGCAGCGCCGCCGTGAGATTGCGCACGCACTGGCTGAGGACTGGCGTGAGCGTGAGGTCCATCCACACGAGCCGATGGTCGGTCACCTGAGTATTCGCCGTGAGAAAAAGCAGGCTGTAAAGCGGGTCCGCGCTCGCCGGCCAAAAGACGCCGCTGTTCGTGACTGAAAAGCCGGTTTTGCTCGGCAGCACATGATCCACGCGGAGATTACCGGCACCAAAAGCGGAAAAGGAACTCGTGTCATTGGCATGCGCACCGAGGTCGTCATCATTCGCACCGCCAAGCAGCGCGCCTTGCTCGGCGCCACCTGCGCTCGCGGGGTTTGGCATCGAGTTTACCAGCGAGAGAGTTCGGATCTGATTGATCGCGCCCCCGAAGCTGTCGCCATCGAAAGGGTCGGCATTCATGTCGCCGAGAATCACGAACCGCTGTTCGCCGCCCAGCCCGCCGAAAACTCCCGCGTCGTCGTAAAGATACGACGCATTGCTGAGGTAGTCTTTCCACAGCCGGATCTCGTCGTGATTGCGCCGTCCGTTGCGATCCTCCGTGCCGTCAAACGCTGGCGGAGTCGGATGCGACGCGAGCAAGTGAAACACCTGCCCCGGCTTCACCTCGATGGGCAAATCGACGTGATTCTTCGACGAGAGACGGAATATCCCCTGCTCGCCCGATGCGTAGTAGCCCGGCGGCATCACATGGCCCGGCATGTCCTTCCACAAAAATGTGCGAAACGAACGAATCGCTGAAGTCTGAATCGGGAACCGCGAAAACACGACGAAGCTGTATTGCCCAGGAAACCAGCCGAAGCCGAAGCAGTCGTTGCCGTACGCATCCTTTTGCGCATTCGTAGCCGTGTCGGAGTAGCCCGTCACGACTGCGCCGCTATTGTCGAAATCGCCATCCGCCGCCAAAGTCGCGCCCGTCCTCACGCCCGTATTGCTGATGGCCGCGTAGCGGTACGGATAGTTCAGCGGTGCCAGTCCATTCTGTGAAACGGCGAGGTAATTTCCATGAAAACGATTCAGCGCTAGGACGCGGAAGGCATTGCTCGTCGGGTCCACATCGAACTCGTTGATCAGCACCACATCGGGACGCACGCGCTGCAAAATTTCCGCGACTTTTTTCGCCTGCACATTCGTCGTCGTAGCGAGGTCTGCGGGGAGTTCATCCAGCGTATCGCGGTTCAGCGAAGCATTGAAAGTCGCCACGCGAATTTGCAATGAGGCCGCATGCAACTGCGCGGAAACAGTGAGGATGACGATGAACCGAAACACGCCGCCATCATGCCACGACACCGCCCCCGCGCAAGCGACGGTTCGGTTGCGACCGCAGGAAACTTTACTGTGCTTCGAGCACCGGCTGCGGCTGCGGCACGATGGGCTTGGGCGGAATCACAATCGGCGCACTCTTCGGAGCAGCCGAGTGCTTTGGCTCGACCCGCTTGAGCAGGCCGAAAATCTCGCTGTCGGTGGAAAGCACAAGGCTCGTGCTGGGACCGAGGATTTTCTTGTAAGTCTCCAGAGTCTTTAGGAATCCGTAGAACTCTGCGGCCTCTTCACTCTTGTTGAACGCCTCGGCATAAATCCGCGTCGCCTCGGCATCGGCGTCGCCCTGGAGTTGGAGCACTTGCTTGTATGCGAGCGACTCCACTTCGCGGAGGTCGCGCTCTTTTTTACCGGCAATAGTCGCGGCCTCGCCCTCGCCTTCGCTGCGGAAGCGTTGTGCGATTTGCTGGCGCTCGCTCATCATGCGCTGGTAGATGCGCACGAGCACGGACTCGTTGTAGTTCACGCGTTTGATCCGGAAATCGAACACTTCGATTCCGAGCGGCAGAAGTTTCGGCGCTGATGCCGCGAGGACGTCTTTTTCGATCTCCATACGTCCGCGCTGAATTTTCACAGGTACGGAGGCCATCACGGTGCCGGGATTCTGTGGGTCTGCTTTCAGCACACGCGTCTTGTCGCTCCGGATGACTTCGATGAGCTCATGCCGCGCAACCGAAGCACGAATCTCGCTCCCGATGATGTCGTCGAGCCGCGAATGTGCGCTCCGTTCGTCGCGGAGGCTTACGAAGAATTTCGAGGGGTCGATGATCCTCCAGCGGGCAAACGCGTCCACTTGCACATAGGTCTTGTCCTTGGTGGGCATCTCGACGAGAGGCCCATCCCACTCGAGAACGCGGCGGTCCAGCTTGTTGACCATCTCCACAAAAGGCAGCTTGAAATAGAGCCCCGCGCTCACTTTCGGATCGCCCACAGGGCGTCCAAAGCGAGTGACGATCGCCGTCTCCGTCTCACGCACGGTGTAGCAACTTGTCAGCGCTGTCAGCAGCACGGCACCCAAAACAAAAACAATCAGAAATCCGCGTGGTTTCATTTCGCCACCCCCGTTCCTGTGCCTTGGAGAAGCGGCAGAATTTGCGTCACTTTTTCATCGACGATCGTCGTCTGCCGCAAGGAAGGCAGGACGTCCGACATGGTCTCGAGGAGTAATCGTTTTCGCGTCACATCGGGGGCTTTTCGATATTGTTCGTACACGAGGTTGAAGGCCGCCACATCGCCCATCGCTTCGTTCACCCGCTTGAGTTTGTATCCCTCTGCGACCGAGATTTTCTGCGCTGCCTCGCCTTTCGCTCGGGGCACCGATTTGTTGTATTCGCCGTTGGCCACATTGATCATATTTTCGCGTTCCTGCTGGGCGTTGTTCACGTCGTTGAACGAATCCTGCACCGCACGCGGCGGATTCACGTTCTTAAGCTGAACCTGCTCAATCGCGAACCCGAGTTGGTAAGTCTTCGAATATTCCTTGAGCCGCACGAGCGCTGCGTCCTCGATTTCCTGACGACCGACGGTGATGACTTCATCCACGCTTCGGTCGCCAATAATTTCACGCATCGTCGCCTCGGATAAATCGCGAAGCGTCTCGGTTGGTTCGTTCGCGTGAAAGAGGAACAACTTCGGGTCATCAATGCGATACTGCACGACCCACTCGACGAGCGCGGCATTCAGATCCCCAGTCACCATGCTCTTCTCCCCAGTTGGGTCTTTCCCGATCTGGTAAGGATTCGTGCCACCGCCCGTGCCGAATCCGAACTCCAGTTTTTGCTGCCGTTTGACGGGGACGAGCTCCACTTCATCGATACCAAATGGGAGCTTGAAATGCAGGCCCGGAGGCTGGACGGAAGTGGGTTTCCCAAACCGCAGCAAAACGCCGACCGAGTCCGCTGGAACAGTATAGTAAGTGGAGACGACCACCCAAAGAACGAGAATCACCGGGATGAGCCATGTGAGACCGGCGAACTTCTTTAAGTCGTCCACATTGATTGGATTTTCGCGAAAATCCCGTTGCGAGTATTGAGCCATCCGTATGGCTTAGCACCCATCTGCGCCGTGGCAAGTAATCCGACGCTATTTCGCCCGTTGGGCGCTGTCGGCGAGATGCTCCAGCACATC
>JAYTMG010000758.1:0-1996 GCA_043728745.1 Verrucomicrobiaceae bacterium | reverse complement strand
CGAACTCGCAGAATGCTTTCGCGAAGTGCGCCCCAATCGGAAACGACAAATCGGCAAGGTCCGAAGCAAGATCACTCCTTAGGTATATGCTTATGGGGCGTCGGGGACGGGGGACATGATGCGGTCGAAATCGTCCCAATTTCCACGCGCGGCGCGGCCGAGCAGCGGGAGGCCGAAGAGCGGCTTCGTGCGACTCAAGACTTGCTCGACGGATTCCAGCAGACGGCCATAGGTGACCTTCAGCTTGTAAGGGGCGACGCGCGGGACTTCACGTGTGGGAAAAACGACGGCACCGCCAGCACAGCCGCTCTCGCTTTTCTTCACATAGACACGGGAACGCTGGACGACGAGTTCTAGGTCACGCAGCAGCTCGTGCAGAGCTTTGAACCAGACCTCAAATGGGGTGCGTGGATTGGTATGACGCTCAAAGGTGCGGAGCACTTCGGCGGTGATGTCCTCGGATTCATCCCAGTGCCGCTCATACCATTCTTGGAGGTGCTTCACGTCGTTTCCGCGAATCTGGACGTTTAGCTCTACGTTGTCCTGAAGGCCCGGCCCGGTGAAGTTCGATGAGCCAACGAGCCCGAATGAACCAATAACCGCCTGCCGCCCATGAGTGAGGTAGCATTTGGCGTGGAACTTGTCTTTTCGATAAACGCGACACTGGATTTTGCCTGAGCGCAACGGCTCAACAACGGCGGGCACGCCGGACAAAAAATCATTGGCTTTCTTCTCGCTTTCCAGACTTGCATCGAGAGTCGTGGCGATCTTTTTCAGCCCTTCCTCGAACGCACGTTTGGTGCGCTTGGAGACCTCATCGCCCATGAGGAGACGGATCGAATCGACCTGCTGCCATTTGTCTTTGAGCGCAAGCAATGCACCGATCTCGAAATAGCCCGTCGCGATGTCGATGGTCTTCGACAGCTCACACCAGTCCGTGAGGTAGTTACGGACCTTCCATTCGCTGTCGCTGTTATCGACGATGAAAAGTTCAGAGGCAGAAGTGGGCATGTTGTTGTGTGGTCGCGGCGAGGCGAATCAAAGCGGAGGCCGGACGTTAGCGCAAGGGTCGCCTGCCGAATTCCCTCGCTTGGATTCATCATCCCTCAAACTACGACCGCACATGGCGATCTCGCGCCCTACACGTCGCAAATCTCGACGCCCTGCGCGAGCGAGGCGACTTTGTCCGGGATGGTCGGGATGAACTCCTGGCCTACGTAACCGTCGTACTTGATGTCGAGGAGCGCCTTCATTAGCGCGGGGTAGTTTAGCTCCTGCGTTCCGTCGATTTCGTTCCGTCCGGGGACGCCGGCGGTGTGGACGTGGGCGATGTATTCCTTGTGCTCGTGGATGCGCGAAATGACGTCTCCGTGCATGATTTGCACATGGTATAAATCGAAGAGCACCTTGCAGCGCGGCGAGCCGACCTGACGGCAGATCTCAATCGTGCGGTCCATCGAATCACAGAAATAATCCGGGTGCCCCTTCATCTGCGTCGGGACGCGGCTGTTGAGCATCTCCACGCTGAGCGTCACCTTTTTCTCCTCCGCAAAACCCACGATCTCCTTCAGCCCGGCGACCATGTTTTTGATGCCTTCTTCGTCCGAAAGCCCGCGCCGAAATCCGCTGAAGGTGATCACCCGCTCCACACCCGCCGCCGCACAGGCCTCGATGACGGTGCGCAGTTTCGCGTGGCACTCCGCCCATTCCTCGCGATGCGCGAAGCCCTTGGCAAAACCATGGCTGCCCGCGATGGCGCACGTCATTCCGAGTTCCTTCAAAAGCGGCCAGTGCTTTGTGTCGCACAACTCCACGGATTTGAGCCCCATCGCCGCCGAGTGCCGCGCGAGTTCCTCGACGGGCATCGGGTTGAAGCACCAGGGAACCACGGACTGTTTGATGCGCCCGTTCTTGATTTTATACGGTGCGTTCTGTGCCACCGCTGTAGCGGCGACACCGGTGGCGAGGGCGGCGATGGCGTGGCGGCGGTTCATCA
>JAYTMG010000757.1:0-12643 GCA_043728745.1 Verrucomicrobiaceae bacterium | reverse complement strand
CTGGTCCTGCGGTGAATTGAGAGTTTCCCCTCAACCACCAAAGCGGTTGCCGTGGCATCGTCGGGCCAGTAACCCTCCGCCACTCTCGATAAGAGCGAGGGAACGAATAGTGAACGGGCGCGGAAGCGTCAAATGGAATTTCCTGTCATGCGACCGAAGCGACGATTTACCGGAAAGGCAATTGGGCAAGCATCCTGCTTTAGAAGACTTGTGAACTTAAAAAGACATCAATAAAGTGAGCTCGCGAAGCAAGATACACTCAGCCCAAAATGATCACCAACTCATTCGCTGCAAAACTGGCGACCTTCCGCCTTCCTCGGCGGCAGGAAAGGCTCGTATGCCTAAAACGGAGGGTTTGCTGATGTTGTCGATCGGTCAGGCGAAGATTACCTTTTGGGGTGTGCGCGGGAGCATCCCGACTCCAGGGCAAGATACGGTGGGGGTCGGAGGGAACACCTCGTGCGTCGAGATTCGAGCGGATGGAGAACATATTATCCTCGATGCTGGAAGCGGGCTTCGACCGCTCGGACGGGCGCTGACGAAGGAATTCGGAGCACGGCCGTTGGCGATGACCGTCCTCATTACCCACACGCACTGGGATCACATTCAAGGCTTCCCGTTTTTCGTGCCGGCCTACATCCCGGAAAATAGCGTGCGCATCCTCGGCTACGAGGGCGCAAGGAATGATCTGCAGGCAACTTTAGCGGGACAAATGGAGAGTCCGTATTTCCCGATCGCGTTGGCGCAGATGCCGGGAAACATCGTGATCGAAGAATTAAAGTCGCTCGATTTCAAAATCGGCCCGATCGTTGGGAAAGCCTGCCATGTGAACCATCCCGGCGTTTGCGTGGGATACCGTCTCAACACAAGCGCAGGAAGTATCTGCTACATCCCGGACCATGAATCCGGCCCGGAGAGTCACGACGGACCCGCATCGATCGAAGGTGCCATGGAAGAATCCGTGATCGATTTCATCCGCGATGCCGATGTCGTGATCATGGATGCGCAATACACCGCCACCGAATACAAAAAACACGTCGGGTGGGGCCACGGATGCCTCGATGACGTGGTGCGCGTCGCCCTCAGAGGCAACGTGAAGCAGCTCTTTCTGTTCCACCACGATCCTTCACACGACGACGAATTCCTCGCGGAAATGCTCGCCCATGCGCAGAGCCTCACAAAGGGCACTTCGCTGCGCGTATCGCTTGCGCGCGAGGGCGAATCAGTGGTGCTCGCGCCGGTGAAGAAGTAGCGGTCGATTTCCCCCGCTTGCAGCGGCGCGGTTTCTCTGCTGCATTGCGCCCCCTTTCGCAAAACCAACACAATGCCTGCACCTCGAAACCAAAAGAAAAACGTCGGCGTCATCGGCCTCGGCATCATCGGCACACGAGTCGCTGCCGGCCTCCGCCACGCGGGATTCCAGTCCTTTGTCTGGAACCGCACCCCGAAATCAGTCCCCAATTTTCTCGGCTCGCCCACGGAAGTCGCCGAGCTTTGCGAAATCATCCAGCTTTTCGTCGCGGATGGCGCAGCGGTGATGGACACCATCGACGCACTCCGCCCCGCGCTCACGCCGCAACACATCATTGTTTGCAATGCGACCATCGGGCTCGATGCAACGCTCGACGCGGCGAAAAAAGTCCGCCAGCTCGGTGCCTCGTTCCTCGACGCGCCGTTCACCGGCAGCAAAGGAGCTGCGGAAGCGCGGCAGCTCGTTTACTACGTCGGCGGCGAAGAACCGATTTTTTTGCGGGCCAAATCCGCGCTGGAGGCCACTAGCAAGGCCGTTCTCCGAGTCGGCGAAATCGGACAGGCTGCCGTCATCAAAGTCGTCACCAACCTCATCAGCGCAACCACTGCCCAGACACTCGCCGAGGCTCTCGCAATCGTGACACGCGCAGGCATCCAGCCGGAAGCACTCATGCAAGCCATCGAGCTCAACGCGATGCGCAGCGGCGTCACGGACCTGAAGCTCCCGAAAATGATCAGCAGCGACTACGAGCCGCATTTTTCCGTGAAGCACATGTTTAAGGACGTAAAACTCGGCGTCCACCTCGCGAACAAACTCGACCTCGAAGTCCCCGCAACGAGCTGCGTCGCGGGCGTGCTCTACAGCGCCATCGCACGCGGCTGGGGCGACCTCGACTACGCTGCGCTCTCGAAGACTTACGAATCCCCCACCCCGCCCGCAAACAAGAAGCCGTGAGCCTCAGCGACGAATACGCGGCGGTAAAAAAAAGCGGTGGAGTCATCGACCTCGCCAGTCGCGTGAAGCTTTCATTCACCGGCAACGACCGCATCCGATACCTCAACGGCCAACTCACCGCAAAGCTCACCGGAACCAACGGCGTGCAACCCGCCTGTGTCACCACGGCAAAAGGCAAACTGTGTGCCGATGTCTTCGTCGGCACATGGCCAGCCGCCGTTATCGTCGATGCTGAGGCGGAAGTTTCCGCAACGCTGCTGCCTCGGCTGGAAAAATACATCGTCGCGGATGATGTCGTCATCGAAGGCGTCACCGATCGTGCAGCACTCATTCATTGCATCGGCGTCGATGGGGCAGAACTCGAAAAACTCATCGGACTCCCGCCCGCATTTCCCGTGAACCGCCTAGGCACGCCCGGCGCAGACTTCGTGATTCCGAAGCGCGACGACCTCGCACCGATTTGGGAAAAGCTGACCTCGAGATTCCCGGTCATTTCGGCAGAACTCGCCGAGCTTCTCCGCATCGAAGCTGGCATCCCGCGCTGGGGATTCGAGCTCGACGAAAATACGCTCCCCGCCGAAGCCGGGCTGGACCGCACTCATGTTGATTTCCACAAAGGCTGCTACATCGGCCAAGAAGTCATCAGCCGGATAAAAAGCGTCGGCCATGTGAACCGGAGCCTCCACGGATTCTTGTCGCATAACGGCCAACCGCTGCCGCAGAAAGCGCGCATCTTCAGCGCGGAAGCGCCGGAAAAAGATTGGGGAAACATCACGAGCAGCGTCTTTTCCATCGGCCTGAACCAGCACATCGCCTTGGGATTCCTCAGACGCGGAGCTCCGGAATCCGGGCTTCTTGCCGCCTGCGAGGGAATGCAAGAAAGCGCCGTCCCGATTCTGGTTCAGCCGCTCCCTTTCGCCCGATAAAACGAGACAGGGCTTTGGCTCACATTTCAATCACGCCCCTGATATATTTCACGGGCACATCGTCCCTCTGCAAACTATGGGTGTGATGAAAAGTGAATGCGCAAAGTAAGACAGGTTTCCAACCTGTCCCATCGGGCATGTCCCGAATACCTCGCCCGTGCTTGCGAGCCCGACAGGTTGGAAACCTGTCCTACTTTCGCGGCTTCGTTCGCGCGTGTTCCTTTTTTTTTCACTCCCAAACTATGACCGATCGGCTTGACCGGCGAACGAGCGCCAATTACGAGAAACAAATGAAACCCTACTTCCTTCGCGCTCTCACCTCAGCAATCACAATCGCTTCATTCGCAGCTTGCGGCACCGACCTCGCTTCTCACCGCACTACTCTTGGTCGTGTCTCCGTAAACGAGAACGTGGAAATGTCCGAAATGGCGTATGGAAATCGCGCTTCGACCGGAACAATCGTAGCGGGCGGAGCAATCGGCGGCGCAGTCGCCGGGCTGGTCGATGCGGCGGCGAATCGCGGCTTCGAGACTGAGTTCGGCGAAACGGCGAATATCCACGACTTCGACTTGAGGGAAGCACTCCGAGCGGAATTCCCTGCCGCCGTGAACCGTCGGAACGCGCTTCCGCAGAAGGTATGGCTCGCGAAAGACCTCACCGCGCTTTCCGGCGAAGAAATGGCAGCGGCGAGCGGAGACGCGAGGTTCTACCTGAGCGTTGCAAACTACGGATTTGGCGCGATGCCGTTTTCAAAAAACCTCACCCCTTTTCTCGCGGTCTCCGTCGAGTTGCGGCGAAGCGGAGAAGAAATCTGGTCCGAAACAGCACGGACCCGCAAAGGCACTCTACCAAGTGGAACTGCCGAAGAGTTTCGCACAAACCCGACTCTCGTGAAGCAAGCATGGGCCGCTGCCGCACGCGAAGTGTCTGAGCAATTGGCAGAGGCTTTCGCGCGGGACCTCAACGGACAGTAGCAGCCCTCGAAAAACGACCGTGCAACTTCGACTCGCTGATGGAGCCGGGGATTTTTCGATTGCCGCGATCTCCCGCTTCCGCGAAGGTCGGCGGATACGGGCCTGTAGCTCAATGGTTAGAGCAGGGGACTCATAATCCCTTGGTTGCGGGTTCGAATCCCGCCGGGCCCACTTTTACCATTGTGGGTGGTGATTTGTGAAAAGTGATTTGTGGTGAGGGAATGCGCGCGCTTCACTCGGGGGATGAATTTATTTGGGAAACGAATCGCGGTGGTCGGATCGGGCGCGGTCGGCTGCTACTACGGCGGAATGCTGGCGCATGGCGGACATGATGTCCGGTTTCTCATGCGGTCGGACCTAGATGTGGTGCGGCGCAACGGGCTCGTTATCGACACGAAGGGCGAGGTCATCCGGTTGCCGAATGTTCAGGCGTTTGCGACAGCGGAGGAAATCGGGCCGGTGGATGTTGTGCTGATCGCGGTGAAGACCACTGCGAACGAAGAATTGGAGCGTCTTTTGCCGCCCCTCATCGGCGAGCACACCTCGCTGCTGACGCTCCAGAACGGACTCGGGAATGAGGAGTTTCTCTCGGCCCGATGGGGCGCGGATCGTGTGATGGGTGCGCTGTGTTTTGTGTGCATCAATCGCACGGAGCCGGGCGTGATCCGGCATCTGGACCACGGGACGATTTCGGTCGGGGAATTCCGGCGGCCGGTCTCGGAGCGTGTGCAGGCGGTCGTTGCGGCGTTTAACCATGTGAATGTCGTCGCGCATTGCGTCGAGAATCTTGCGGGCGAGCGCTGGCGGAAGCTGCTTTGGAATATCCCGTTCAACGGGCTGTCCATCGCCGCCCGCGCGAACGTCGCCGAAGTGCTGGCGGATGTCGGCCTGCGCACACTGGCACGGTCGCTCATGGATGAGGGGCTGGATGCCGCGCGCCGACTTGGACACGACATTCCGGATGAGTTCGCAGACTGGCAAATTGAACGCAGTCATTCGATGGGAGCGTATCGCTCGTCGTCGATGATCGATTTTGAAGCGGGGCGTCCTGTCGAAGTGCAGGCGATCTGGGGCGAGCCGCTCCGGCAGGGACTTGCGGCGGGCGCAGCGATGCCGAGACTGGAGGCGCTTTACCGGATCGTCGCGCACCTCGCGGCGCGGGCTGTCTGACGATTTTCCAAGCCATCGGCGGGGGAGTGCCCTATAAGTCGCGGCATGTCCTGGCAATCGCTTCGCCCTGAATGGGGGCTCGTTCTTGGTTCCGGGCTCGGCAGTTTTGTCGAGCGCATGGAGATCGTCGCATCCGTCCCTTACTCGGAAATCGCGGGGCTGCCGCAATCTTCCGTCGCGGGGCACGCGGGGCGGTTTGTGTTTGGGACCATCGGCGGAGTGACGGTCGTGGCGGCGCAGGGACGCGTGCATTTATACGAGGGAAAAACGGCGGCAGAAGTGACGGCGAACGTTCGCTGGATGCAGTCGCTGGGCGTGAAGCGGCTCGTGCTCACAAACGCGGCGGGCACGGCAAATCCGGCATTTCATCCCGGAACGTGGATGATGCTGAATGATCATCTGAACCTCACGCACACGACGCCGCTGCTCGGTGGTGCGAATTTTTTCGACATGAGCGAGGTGTATTCCAAGGCGCTGCGGAAACGTTTTTCCGAAGTCGCTGCGGAGCTGGGGACGACGCTGAACGAAGGCGTGTATGCGGGGCTGCTCGGACCGCAGTATGAGACGCCTGCCGAAGTGCGGATGCTGCGGACGCTCGGCGCGGATGCGGTGGGGATGAGCACCGTTTTGGAGGCCATTCAGGCGCGCGCGCTGGGGATGGAAGTCGCCGGTTTTTCGTGCCTGACGAATTGGGCGGCGGGCCTGCATCCCGGCACGCTCGACCACGCGGAAGTGCTGGAGACGGGCAAGGCGGCGGCGGCGCAACTCGCCGATGTGCTGGATCGCGCGCTGGCGCTGTAGGCCATGTGCGGAATCGCAGGTTTTACATATCACGAGTCGGGGCGCACGGCGGAGCGTCAGGTGCTCGCGGCGATGAACGCGGCAATCACGCATCGCGGGCCGGATAGCGACGGGTTCCATCTCGACGGTGCCACGGGCATCGCGATGCGGCGGCTGGCGATCATCGACGTCGTGAGCGGGCGGCAGCCGTTGAGCAATGAAGACGGCTCGGTGTGGATCGTCTTCAATGGCGAGATTTACAATCACCCGTCGTTGCGCGCGGAGCTGGAAAAGCGCGGGCATATTTTCAAAACGCACAGCGACACGGAATGTATCGTCCACGCGTACGAGGAATACGGCGATGATTGCGTGCAGCATTTGCGGGGCATGTTTGCGTTTGCGATTTGGGATGCAAAAAAGCGGCGGCTTTTCATCGCGCGCGACCGCGTGGGGAAGAAGCCGCTTTATTACGCGGAGCATGATGGCGCGCTGATTTTCGGCTCCGAGCTAAAGTGTCTGCTCGCGTATCCCGGCTTCCCGCGGGAGATGAATGCGGAGGCGGTGCATCACTATCTCACACTGCAATACATACCCGATCCCCTCACTGGATTTCGTGCAGCGAAGAAGCTGCCGCCTGCACACACGCTTGTTTGCGAAGGCGGGCGTGTGACCATCCGGCGGTATTGGGATTTGGATTTCCGGCAGAAGGAAAGCGGCGATGACCTGCGCGAGCGAGTCCGCGCGAAGATCGAGGAAAGCGTGCGCATCCGTCTGATGAGCGAGGTGCCGCTCGGCGCGCATCTCAGCGGTGGTGTGGATTCCAGCGTGATCGTGGGACTCATGGCCGGGATGTCGTCGCGCCCGGTGAAGACGTTCGCGATCGGGTTCGAGGAGGCGGCTTTTAATGAAACCGACCACGCCCGCGCTGTCGCAGAAAAGTTCGGCACGGAGCACGAGGAGTTCATCGTGAGCCCGTCGGCGTTTGATGTGTTGGAGCCGCTCGTTGCGCATTTCGATGAGCCGTTTGCCGATTCTGCGGCGATCCCGCTTTGGTATCTCAGCAAGCTCACGCGCCAGCATGTGACGGTAGCGCTGAACGGCGACGGCGGCGACGAGGCATTCGCGGGATACCAGCGTTACTACGCGGATGTCGTCGCCAATTTTTACGGCATCGTCCCGGCGTTTCTCCGCAACGCCGCCGATGCGGTGTTCGCGCGCATTCCCGTGAATGGAAACAAGCCCGTGGAAAAGAGCCCCGCCGCCGCGCTGCGCAAGCTGGGGCACGCGGCGTCGCTCGGCAGCGGCGCGAGCGTGGTGCGCTGGGGATCGTATTTTACCGAGGCTGAAAAAGCGGCGCTCTACACGGACGATTTCGCCGCTGCGATCGAGCCGAGCCACGCAGCGATGGAGCGCACCTACGAAACCGCGCTCGCCGATAACCGGCTCGATCGCACGCTGTACACCGACATGCACCATTACCTGCCCGGCGCGCTGCTCGTAAAAGCCGACCGCGTGACGATGGCGCATTCGCTCGAAGCGCGTTCGCCTTTCCTCGATCACGAGTTGCTCGAACTCGCAGCGCGTCTTCCGACGCGATGGAAAGTGCGAGGCACGACGACGAAATGGATTCTTCGCGATTTGTTCGCCGACTTTCTCCCGCCCAAAATTGCGGGCCGTGGTAAGCTTGGCTTTTCCGTTCCGCTCGCGCGCTGGTTTGCGGGACCGAATTACGCCGCTGTGTGCGATTTGCTAGGCAGCGGCGCGCGGTGCCACCGTTTTCTCCGAGCAGATAATATCAGGAAACTCATCGAAGAAAACCGCAGCGGACGGTTTGACCACGGAAAGAAAATCTGGGCCTTGCTTGTTCTCGAAACATGGCTCCGTTCACACGCCATTTGAAAAAAGCCCTTCCCATACTCCTGTGTTTTACATTCGCCGGACTCGCGGCGTCCTGCGTCTTGCTGTCTCAGCATTACCGGGGTCGGGCGCGGGCTGCGGAAAACGCTTTGTCGATCGATCGCAGCCGGGCAACAGCAGAGCGTTCCGGGCGGATTTCCTCGCAGGAAAAAACTTACATCCGCGCACTTGCGGAGCGGTATGGGATTTCATTGCGGGAAAACGTGTCCATTCGCGACGCCGTGACCGTCGCCGCGCGGATGAATCAGGATCTCAATCTCAACGTTCCCGCCGAATACAGCACCGCTAAAACGCCGTGGCTTCCGCCGCCGCCCAAGACGCTGAAAAGCCGGGACTTCCCGGATGGAAAACGTGTGCCGTTTTCGCTGGAGAAAGGAGTCATCGCGCTCGAAGGAGAGCCCAAGCTTTATCATTACTCGATCTCCAATGACACCGGCAGCGAGGTGCCGATGCCCATTCTCTACAAAGGGCTCCGCTGGGATGATGCGGAGAAACTCGTGGAGTCCGCCGGTCTTCGCGGCATTTCGGATGAGGTCGATCGCGCGGTCGCAGTGTGGCGATTTGTCGCCCAGCATCGCTACCACGCGATGCCGGTGACGGAGGGCGCTGAGGAGCATGACACGGTGAAGTTTTTTTCGTGCTACGGTTATGGATTCTGCGACGACGCCGCGCAAGCTGTCGCAGGCATCGCTCGACTCTGCGGCCTGCAAGCCCGGATTTGGAGCCTATCGGGTAATGTGCATGTGGTGTCGGAAATCTTCGCAGCCGGCCGCTGGATTTTGCTCGATGCGGACTTTGCAGTTTATTTTCACAAAACCGGCGATCCTCGAACGATTCTCGGCGTCGAAGAACTCGCGCAGGATCGCACCGCGTTTCGCAACGCGATCCAATGCGGAAGGTTGCCGGGCTTTGAGCATGAGTACGCGGCTTATTTTCAGGATCGCGTTGGCAATAAAGAGTGGAAGGTGGAGGTGCGTTCCGACTACCGGATCGAGGCAACCCTGAAGCCGGGCGAAAAGGTGGTTTTTTCGAACTTCAATTGGGGCTCTTACTTTTTCGGTGCCTACCCGCAACGCGTGCCGCGCTACTTCAATGGATACTTCGATCGACCGATCGAGCCGGAGATGTTTGTGGCACCGAAAGGTGTGGAAATTCGGCGCGATAGCGGTGCGTTTACCATCGCGAACTCCACGACGGAAGACCAGATGGTGGAGCTTTTCGTCGAGTATCCGTTCCCGATTGTCGGCGGCGTTTTCAAGAGCACCGCTTCGGTGCAGATGGAGTTTGAAGACCGGCATTTCGGGCGGAAAATTCAGTTGAAGGCAGGACGCGATGTCGCCTTGGACAGTGCTGTCACGCGTGTGAACAAGCAGCCCACGACATCCTACGTCCTGCGCATCTTTGTTCCGGCGGGAGGGTTGATAAAGTTCGATCGAATCCCGCACCTCATTACGGATTTCCAGTTTGCAGAACTCCCGCTGCTGCGACTGAAAAATGGAGACAATGAATTTCAGATTCACACTCCGGCACCGGAGACGCTCTCCGGGCTCACGGGGGAAGTGAGCTGGAAGTAATTCCGCTTACTCGCCGGATGGCTTTAACTCCCGAATCCACACGTTGCGGAACCGCATCGTGTTGCCGTGATCCTGTAGTGTGATGTCCGTTTTCTCGCCGTGTTTTGTGTATTTCCCGACGCGTTGGTGCGGCGTATCGCCGGTGAGTTCCGTGTGGTTTTGCGTGAGCACTCCGTTGTGGAAAATGGTGACGTAAGCCGGCTTCAGCACTTTCCCCTCGGCGTCAAACCGTGGGCCGTTGAACACGATGTCATAAGTGTTCCACGTTTGCGGCGGGCGCGTGGCATTCACCAGCGGCGGTGTCTGCCCGTAAATCCCCGTCGCCTGTCCGTCGGGATATGTCGGGTTGTCGAAACAATCGAGCACCTGAATTTCGTAACGTCCGTGGAAAAAGACGCCGCTGTTTCCGCGGGCTTGTCCATTGCCGACTGGTGGTGGTGCCATCCACTCGATGTGAAGCTGCACATCCGGTCCCCACTGGCCTTTCGTGCCGAGCGTGCCGGTTTTTGGGACGCATTCAAAATAGCCGTTTTCCACTTTCCATTTCGCGTCGCCTGCGCCGCTTTTCCATTGGCTGAGATCTTTTCCGTCGAAGAGCACGGTCGCGTCACTCGGTGCAGTGCCCACTTTTTCTTGTGTGCTGAATTCGCCCGGTTTGATCACGCGCGGCTGCGGGCGCAGGCCGTCATGAACGTGCCATTTCGATCCCGGAATGATGGGCGTGTTCTGGTAGCCAAGCGTGTCTTTTGGAGCTTCTGCGGCGGGCTTCGGAGCTTCAGCCGCAGGCTTCGGTGCCTCGGCTGCGGGCTTGTCCTGTGCGAAGACGGGCGCTGTTAAAATGGCGGCGGAGAGAATGGCGATGTATTTCATTGCGCAGCGGGGTTATCGTCGGGAGCTCAGCGGGGCAATGCCTTTTTTCCCGTTTCGCTACTTCTTCTCGGCGTCGGCGATCTTCTTGGCGAGTTTGTCCTGAATCTCGGACTCCAGCTTCATCGCTTTTTTCCAGAGTTTCAGCGCTTCCTCGCGTTTGCCGAGTTTGTCGAGGGAATCCGCGAGGTGGTCAAAAACGGTGGCGTCTTCCTCGGCACCCATGATCTCCACTGCGCGCGCGAGTTCCTTCCGCGCCTCTTCGAACTTTCCGGTTTTGTAGTACCACCAGCCGAGGCTGTCGAGGTAGGCAGGGTTTTCGGGCTCGATTTCGAGCGCCTTCTTGATGAGCGTTCCTGCTTCTTCGAGGTTCTCGCCGCGGTCGGCCCACATGTAGCCGAGGAAATTGTATGCCTCAGCCGCTTCGGGCCGGAGAGCGATGCACTTTTTCATCATCTCTGCGGCTTTCTTCAAGTCGCCGGCTTGCTCGGCTGCTGCGCCGTATTGAAAGTAAAATGTCTCGCTGGCGAGTTCCTCGTTGCGGCCTTTCATCTCCTTTTGCGCCGCAGCAAACATGTCGAGGGCGAGGGTGTGCTTTTTTGCGAGCGAAAGGCAGCGGGCGAGCGAATAGGTGACTTCCGGGCGGTCCGGGAATTTCTCGCGGGCAGCCTGCATCGTCGTCACGGCCCGGTCGAAGTGCTTTGCGCGGATGAGCGTTTCGGCGAGGCTGATGTGGTTGTCGGGCTTAGTGAGATCGAGGGAAAGCGAGCGCTGGTAGTATTCGAGAGCTTTCTCCGTCTGGCCGGTCTGGTCGTAAAGCTCGGCGAGCATCATGCCGAGATCGGTGCGGTCCGGGTGGTCGGCGACGAGGCGCTCGATCATCGGGAGAGCCTCGGCTTTCCGTCCGTCTGCGACGAGCGCGATTGCGAGTTTTTCGCCGAGGTTTTCCAGCGAGGGATGGTTGGCCGGCTGTTTGAGCGCCTTGGCCTGCTCAAAATTGCTGATCGCCCGTTTGTGATCGCGAAGAAGGGCAAAGTAGTCGCCAAATTGAGCGAGCGCCGTCGCGTTATTGGGATTGATTTCGAGGGCTTTTCGGTATGCGGCCTCGATTCGTTTTTTGTCTTCCTCGCCGGGCGGTTTGTGATTTTCGAGACCACTATTTTTCCGGAGGAAAAGTGCGAGATCGAGCCAGAAGCCGGCATCACTGGCCGCGCTTTTCATTGCACGCTCGACGAGCTCGGCAGTCTTCTTCCCGGTCCCATCGGCGGCAGCGAAATCCAGAACCGCTTTCCACGCGGGGAAGTAATCTGGAGCAAGCTCCAGCGCCTTTTCCGCATACTGTTTTGCAAGGTCCGGTTTGCCGAGCTGGTCCGCGTAAATCCGTGCGAGATAGAGGTGCGTTTTGGGCTCCCTCGGCGAGGCGGCGATTGAGTCTTTGACGACTTGAATGGCCGCAGTCGGGTCATTCGTCTTCAGCAACTCGCGGGCGACTTTAATTGCCAGGCTCGGGTCTGCCGGGTCGAGTGCTGCGGCCTGGCGGAATGCGCGAAGTGCTTTATCGGAGTTACCCCGCTCGGTGAAAAGCTCTGCTTCTGCAAAGGCCGCGATCGCGCCTGCTTTTTCCTCGTCTTGAGGAGTAAGCAGCAGGTCGGCGGCTGGCGGCCGGTACTCGGAAGGCCATGCGTCCGCATTGCGCGGGGCGTTTGGCCTCGGGGCAGTCAGTATGGGCGGCGGTGCCGCTACGGGAGCGGCAGGCGGGGGCACCGGTGCAGGCGCATGCTTTTTCGCAGGCTCCGCTACGCCGGGGCCTTCGTACAGATCTTCGGACGAAGGAGGCTTTGCCGGTTTTGTTTCCGGCTTCCCCTTCGTTCGCGAAGGCGTTTTTTTGGCAGCAGAAGGTGTCTTCGATTGAGCTTTCGCCTCGAAGACACCCCCGCTCGCAGCGAGCAGTGCTGCGGCCAGCAATCCGGGACCGAGAGCCCACAAGGAGCGAAGCAAGGTTGACCGGTTGCGTTTCATACGCGGACGCTAACGCGCCTAGCTCTTGTAACGCAAACGCTTTTTGTGGCGGTTGAGTTTCATCCGCTTCTTGCGTTTGTGCCGGTTGATTTTCGCTTTACGGCGCTTTTTGATACTTCCCATGAGTGATACTTTTTTGGTGAGGTTTTTAAAGTGGACGCGGAGAAAAGCAGGCACATCGCTGTGCGGCAAATGTTTTCTCTCTGTCCG
>JAYTMG010000756.1:0-1421 GCA_043728745.1 Verrucomicrobiaceae bacterium | reverse complement strand
CCGGCGCACCCGGCTTTGGTCCTCTCTTCGATGCCGGCTTGTCGTCTTTCTCCGCGGCCTTCGGCTGCTCCGGGGCAGGAGTTTTCTTACCCGTGATGGGCTTCAGTAGCGACCGGGTCGGCTTGTCGCTTTCGGATCCGTGGGACTTGCTCTTCGTGGGCATGAAATGGGAATGGCTGCGCGGTTTTCATGGCTTCACTTATTGTGAAGCCGGGACGGCGCTCTTGGCTTTCGTGATGATTTCCTCCGCGGCCGCGAGGTCGATCTCCGTCGCGTCCACCACGTCCTGCGGCGACACATCCGCGATGACTTCGACGGCAGTCATGCCGGCGGTGACGAGTTTTTTGGCGATCGCTTCGGTGATGCCGAGGCCGTCCATGAGTTGTTTCGCGGCTCCGGTGATGTTCGCATCGAACACATCCTTCGCCGTCGTGTCTTCTTCGATATTGATTTCCCAGCCGCAGAGGCGGGCCGTCAGGCGGGCGTTCTGGCCGCGCTTGCCGATGGCGAGCGAGAGCTGGTCGTTGTCCACGCGGACTTCGACGGCCTTTTTCTTCTCTTCCAGCCAAAGGTCTTTGATCCTCGCAGGCTTCAGAGCTTCGGTGACGAGCTCCTTCACGTCGGACGACCAGCGGATGATGTCCACCTTTTCGTTGTTCAGCTCGCGGACGATATTCTTGACGCGGGCGCCCTTCATTCCGACGCAAGCGCCGACCGGGTCCACTTTTTCATTCGCCGAATAGACTGCCACTTTCGTGCGGAAGCCAGCCTCGCGGGCGATAGCCTTGATTTCCACTGTTTTGTCGGCGATTTCAGCCACTTCCGTCTCGAAAAGACGACGCACGAAATTCGGGTGCGAGCGCGAAAGGATAATCTCCGGTCCGCGGGCGCTATTATCAACCGCGACGACGTAAGCGCGGATGCGATCACCGATTGCGTAGTCCTCCGACTGCACACGCTCGCGATTTGGCAAAATCGCCTCGAATTTACCGAGATCGACTTTCACATCCTGCCGTTCAAAACCACGAACAATACCCGAGACGATCTCTCCGGCGCGGTCGCGGAACTCATCATAAATCATCTGCTTCTCCGCCTGGCGGATACGCTGCATGATCGCCTGACGGGCAGTCTGCGCACCGATGCGGCCAAGGTCTTTCGGGGTCACGTCGATCCACACTTCCTCGCCAACGACGACATCCGCTTTAATGGCTTGAGCCTTGGCAAGTTGGATTTGGTCGTGCTTGTCCTGCACGCGATCGACGACGATTAGTTGCGCACGTGCGACAACGACGCCGGTTTTCGGGTCCATCGTCAGCTCCAGATTGCGACCTGCCTCGACAGATTTCTTCGCGGCGGAAAGGAGGGCCGTTTGTACAGCATCAATGAGGATCTCGCGTTTGATCCCTTTGTCCTTCTCGAAG
>JAYTMG010000755.1:0-1196 GCA_043728745.1 Verrucomicrobiaceae bacterium | reverse complement strand
CGCATGATGCACCGCCCGCGCGACCTTCACCATCAGCTCCGCCGCACGACGCGATTCAAATTTTTTCCCGGCGAGCGCCTGCGTGAGCGTGCCGCCTTCAAGGAAGCGCATGCTGAAATAGTGATGCCCCTCGTGCCGGCCGATTTCAAAAATCGGCACGATGTTCGGATGCTCCAGCCGTGCCGCCGCTTCGGCCTCGGTCTGAAACCGTTCCACCATCGCCGGCGAAGAAAAGTCGCCCGCCAGAATCATCTTCAACGCCACGATGCGGTTTAGGCTCACCTGCCGCGCCCGGTACACCACGCCCATGCCGCCGCGCGCGATCTCTTCGAGCAGTTCGTAATCGCCGAAGTAGCGGACGCGGATGCCTCCCCCTAGAACGGGCGGCGAATCGGGCAGCCCCAAGGTTTCTGCAAGCGGCGGATCGAGCGCCAGCTTGAGCAGGCAGTTGGCGCACAACTCGCCCACCGCCTGGCCCGCCAGGGCCACGCCGCAGCGCTGACATTTTGAGCTTTCACTCATATTCAAGGCGACATGGCAACGGGTTCCGAGCTTCGCTCACGCAACAACAGGTTTGCGTCCGCAGTACATGGCGAAGATGGAATTGCGATACAGGCAGTCGACATCGGAAAATCCGGCGGCCCGCAATCCATTCAACTGGGAACTCAACGAACCGTATTTATTGTCGGGATTTTGCCTGGCCTCGTCCGGAGCGTGCTGAAGCGTGCCGGGAGCTTTCCGCAATTTCTCGGTTTCCACCAGCCATGCACGCCAGAGTTCAAACTGCCATTCGGTGAGCACCGCTTCATCAGGCAATGCCACGTCGATGTTCAAAAACCAGCCGCCAGGTGGAAGCATCTCCATCACGCGAAAGAACAGGGCGACTCGCTCGGCAGGTGTCAGATGGTGGATGGCAAAACTGGAAACCACCACATCGAATTGCTCCAGCGGCGAGTCCCCACGGATGATGTTGTCAAAAGCCGCGTGGACGTAGCGTACATTCTGACGTTCGCTCAATCGCTGCGCCGCCGCTTCCAGCATCTCGGTCGAACCATCCACCAGCGTCAAATGCACGTCGGCCCGCCAGTCCAGAAGATGCTCGCCCAGCGAACCATCTCCACAGCCCAGATCGCAAATGTGCAGCGCGCCCTTGGGGGCGAAGAAATTCAGAAATGACTGGCAGATGAAAAAGAGAT
>JAYTMG010000754.1:0-1377 GCA_043728745.1 Verrucomicrobiaceae bacterium | reverse complement strand
AGGACGCCGAACAGACGATTGCAGCAGACAGCCGATCTGGAGTGGGCGCGCTGCGCGCGCTTTCTTGTTTCATTCGGCTGCAGCTGAATCGTAGGCGTTATGCAACAATAGGCCTCCTTGCGATGCAGCTTCCGACGATACTAAGTACCGAAGGCGCATGCGCAGATGTGTGGGACATGGGCGATGGCACCGTCGTGAAGGTGTTTCGCCGGCAGGCGCACACCGCTGCACCACCGGTAGAGTGGGACGATCATGATTTCGTGACCTGGCTTCTCGCCGCCGTCGAAAAGAAGGCGTATGAACGCGTACGGTCCGATCACGAGCTCGCCGCTTTTGTGCCTGAATACTTCGGGGCATTCGATGTCCAGACGCTTCCACCATCGCCGTCAGGACTGTCATACATAAACGACGCGGCGTTCCGCATCGAGAAAATTAGCGGCGAAGCGATCAAGATTGCCTGTGTCCCGAATCCGCCGCAGCAGGAAATCGAGAAGGTGCTCGAACGTATCGCGCAGGTCGCTGGACGTGTAAACGTGTGGGATTGCTCCTGCTTCGTTCCTGCTCCACGCGGCCCGTTCGTGGTCATCGACTTCGCGTACCCAAAAGATGCTCTGGAATTATCCATTACGCTTCGGGACACTGGCCACCTAGCGCCGGATCTGAAGCAGCGTGTCAAGCTTTTCGCGAATGTTGCATAGCGTTCGTTGGAGCAGACGAGCGGGCATTGAAGGCTCGCTGCGCTCGCATTGATTTGAACCGCTCGCAGCTCAACTTGGGCGTTCGGCCGCCAACGGGAAGCTGGCCAGTGCGGGCAACACTAATTACCTTGGCACATGCCGACTGTCCTGCGAGTTGCGAGCTATCGTTTCTTCTTTTTCAACAACGAACGTGGTGAGCCCGCTCACATTCACGTGGAGCAGGCGGAGCGCTACGCCAAGTTCTGGCTCAGTAGTGTGATCTTGGCCGAGGCGCATGGGTTCCGCGCGTCAGAACTCGGCGAGTTACGCCGCATTGTCTTCGAGCATCGCATCCTGTTTCAGGAGCAGTGGAATGAGCACTTCGGCCGTTAAAGTCGAACCGTTGGCGGTGGATGTCGCGTGCACTGACGCAGGGTTGCGCGTGGTCCTAGCAGACGGGCGCGAGATCGTCACGCCTCTGGAGTGGTTTCCACGCCTTCGCGATGCGCGGCCCGAGCAGCGTGCGAACTGGCGTGCAATTGGAGGAGGCGTCGGCATTCATTGGCCAGATCTCGATGAAGACGTATCAGTCGCGGGGCTTCTGGCCACTCGCTGAGAATGACCACGGCGGTCGGCGGCGCGCATGCGGCCTAACGTCTCGCGTTCAGCTGCAAGCGAGACGTTATACAACACCTGACCC
>JAYTMG010000753.1:0-9704 GCA_043728745.1 Verrucomicrobiaceae bacterium | reverse complement strand
CTCCGCGAACTGCACGAAGAAGCCGGCCACACCCTCGCGCCGGACGGCGAGATTTCCTCGCTCGGCATGTTCTTTCCCAGCTCCGGGTTCACCGACGAGCACAGCCACCTTTTACTCGCGCGCGGAGTCGTCCCCGCAGAAGGCGGCGCGCGCCCCGATGCCGCCGAGGCGATCACGGAATGCCGCGCTTTTTCCCTCGCCGAGCTGAACGCAATGGTCGCCAGCGGAGAAATCCGCGACGCAAACTCGCTCTCCGCATTCGCTCGAATGTCAGCACTGGGCCTAATGAATCCTTAGTTTCGCGGATGGATCGACTGAGCGTGGCGCGAGAAATTTCGGCCGTTCGTAATTTCATCCTTCATCCTTTGCCGATCATCCATACTGTTCGCCGTCCATGCTTCGGTTCCTGCTGACTAAACTATTCAAAAAACGCGAGAAGATGAAGGGGGACGACGTAAAGCCGTTCCTCGATCACCTTGAGGATCTGCGCGGGACGATTTTCAAAATGGCGCTCACGCTCGTTGTGGCGGTGTCGATCTGCTTCATTTGGAATTCCGAAATCTCCTACCTCCTCCAGCACCCGTTGCGCGTGAACGGACTCAATCCGGGCGATGTGCTCATGGCGATCGACGTCATTGGTCCTTTCATGTCCTCCCTCACCGTTTCGTTCTACGTCGGCTTCTCCGCCGCGTTTCCGCTCATGGCGTATTTCCTCGGCCAGTTCGTCCTGCCAGCCATGACAGACCGGGAGAAAAAATATGCACTTCCTGCGTTAGTCGTCGGTTTTGCGCTCTTCCTCGCCGGAACGGCGTTTTGCTTTTACCAAATCATTCCCGGGGTCATTAAGTTTCTGGCCGAGTGGTCGATTAAATCGAACATCAAAGTCCAGTATGCAGTCGGCAACTACTACAAGCTCGTCGCCCTGATGAGCGTGGTGTTCGGGCTCCTCTGCCAGATCCCCGTGATCATGATTTCCCTGCACGGCATCGGCATCGTCAGCTACAAATGGATCAGCAGCACCCGCTCCTACGGCTACGCGGGAATCCTCGTTCTCTGCGGCGTCGTTTCACCTGCGCCGGACATGCTCTCGCTCGTGATGATTACGCTTCCGATCATCTTCCTCTACGAAGTCTGTATCTGGGTCATCTACTTCCTCGAAAAGCGGAAAAAGCCGGAGGATACGAGCGTCGCTCTTTCGGTCGCGCCAGCCGCAGCAGCCGTTGCTTACGGCGATTCACACTCGAGCCCGAGCACCGACAATCACGCGCACAGCGATCCGTATTACGACGACCCGAGTCATTACACCGACGGGCACTACCACGATGATCACTACCATCGCGAACATCCCGAACCCGAGCCGGAAAAGCTGCCCGAAGAAACACCCAAGCCCGAGGACAAGCCCGCGGAAGGCGACAAGCCGAACCAATAACCGAGGGTTCTGGGCTCACTTCAGCCGCTACTTCTTTTTCGGCTCAGGCTTTTTCTCCGCAGGCGGCGGAGTGACCGCAGGCGGCGACGGTTTTGGTGCCGATGCGAACTGGCGGTGATCGCCTTCGCCGCGCCGGAGCTGAAATGGGGCGCTCTTCACAATCTCGATGACGAGCGCACTGAATTTCGCGCCGCCCTTTTCCGCGTTCGCGGCAATTTTCTCCACGGTCGGGCGGTCGTAATACTCGAGCCCGCGGCCCAACGCAAAGGTCAGCATTTTCTCGCTGACGCAGGTGATGAACTCTTTGCGCTTTTGCTTGATGAGGACATCGCGGAGTTCCGTGGCTGTGCCGAATTTCTCCCCGCTAACAAGTTGCCCGGCAGTCTCGATTGGGGCTCCGAGATCGTTTTCGCGCCATTCGCCGATGCCGTCGAAATGCTCCAGTGCAAAGCCGATGTCGTCCATCCGCGCATGGCATCCCGCGCAGATCGCGTCCTTGCGGTGCATCTCCATTTTTTGGCGCAGCGTGCCTTTTAGCTCGGGGCGTTTCGGGTCGTTGAGGTCGGGCACATTCGGCGGCGCGGGTGGCGGCGGGGTGCCGAGGATGTTTTCGAGGACGAATTTCCCGCGCTTCACGGGGCTGGTGCGCGTCGGGTTCGATGTGAGCGCGAGGAATGAGCCGTGGCCCAGAATTCCGCCGGGCCGTTTGTCGGGGACTTTGACTTTTACGAATGCCTCCCCTTCCACGCCGTCGATATTGTAAAGGCGCGCGAGCCGCTCATTCACGAACGTGTAGTCCGCGGCGAGAAGTTCGGTGATGGGACGATCTTCGCGCATGATGAACTCGAAAAGCATCTCGGTCTCGCGCTCCATCGACAGCGCCATGTCGCGGTTCCAATCCTTGAAAGTCTTCGGGTCCGGCGTGATGGCGAGGAGGTTGCGCGTTTGCAGCCACTGCCCGACGAAGTTGCTAATGAGCGCCTCGGAGCGTTTGTCTTTCAGCATCCGGATGATTTGCGCGTCGAGATTCTTGCGAAGCGTGCCCGCCTGCGCCTGCACGAAAAGTTCGCCGTCGGGCATCGTGCTCCAAAGAAAATAGGACAGTCGCGATGCGAGCGCCCATTCGCTGATGGGCATGGTGGACTTCGGATTATCGGGCTCGGGCTGGAGCTCGCCGCGGAAAAGAAAATGGGGCGAAACAAGGATGGCCGTGAGCGCAGTCTGGACGCTCTGTTCAAAGTTCCCGCCCTTCTTCCCTGCCGTGCGATAGATGAACATGAAGCGCTCGACCTCCATCGGCGCGAGCGGCCTGCGGAATGCACGCGCTGCGAAGTTGGTGATGATCATCCGCGATGCCACATTCAAGTCGCGCTGTCCTTTTCCCGGCGCAAAAAGGCGGAGCTGAGTCACCGGTGCAGTGACCGGTTTTGCGGGCGTGAAGAGTTCCACTTTCTTCAATGTCGCCATGCGCTTCACGGGCTTGCCGTTTTTCATCTCCGGCTGCGCGAGCGGATTCGAGACGCGGAAAGTGAGCGTCTGTTTCCCTGCTGCGACCACATTCACGGCGAGTTGATGCTTGGCTACCATATCCTGCTCGGTGGGGAGCGTGGGGATGTTGATGACTTGCGGCCCAAGCTTCGCGGCGAGCTTCGTCGCTTCGGTCCCGACCCGTGGCCCGCCGACTTCGAGGCGCAGCGTGTATTGTCCGGGCACGGGAAGATCCACGGTGATGCTCGCGTCGGATTCATCGACACGGCGCGAGACGGGCGTGTTTCCTTTTTCCGGCCCGCCTTTGAGTGCGAGCAAATCGACCGGGATTTTCTCCGAGCGGGGCTTGTGGTCGTTGAGGATGGCAGCGCTCATGATCTTCTCGGCGGCGGCGAGGTAGCGCTCGAAAAGAACCGGCGGAAGCGAGAGCACATCGCCGATGTTGTCGAACCCATACCCGGAGTCATCCGCGGGGAAATCCGCTCCGGGCTCGAAGTCGATTCCGACGAGGTCGCGAATGGTATTATTGTACTCCGCGCGGTTCAGCCGTCGGATGGTGACGCGACCGGGGTCCGGGTTGTTTGGGTCGGTGACGAAGACTTCGGATTGGATCCACTTGATGAGTTTTTCGCGCTCATCGACCGTCGGCTGCTTGTCCTCATCGTCCGGCGGCATCGCACCGGAGCGCAGATTCTCCAGCACGGAATCCCACGTCTTAAAATCCTTCGCCGCCGCATCTGCGGACGCAAATGTATCGAGCACAATATCGCCCTTCTTTTTCGTCCCTGCGTGGCATTTGAAACAATACGTGTCCAGCAACGGACGGATCTCCTTTTGGAAATCGGCGGCGCTCACCGAGACTGCGGCGATGAGCGTGAGTGCGATGATTCGGGCTGCGGACATGGATACAAAGACCTCTAGCGGATTTCGGGAATCCCGCAACTAATCCGGCAGCGTCCGGCGCGGATTCCAGTATCCGTTTTCCTCCATCGGGCCGACCCAGCCAATATTGTGTTTTGCCTCATCGCCGTCGTAGTAATTCGTCGATTTGCCGAGTCGATGGTAAGGCTCCGGCGTGGCGTGGCCGTCGCACCACACGACGTTCGCTTTGCCACGATGGCGAAAGTGGACGCTTGGCGCCAGCGGCCCCGCGAGTCTCCCGCTGGGCGAAACCCACTGATACGGCTCGGCGAAAGGATACTCCTGGACGCCATCCGCACGGGCGAGCGCGGTGTCGGCAAACATCAGCGTCCGGTCGGGGCGCGGGATATTGGCGACCCGCTCACCGTCCCACTTATTCCGAGGTGTGCCGCCGACATAGACGGCGTTGTAACCGTAGCCACCGGACCCGTTTTCGAAGCTCTCTGCGCCGGAAAGAAACCTCTCAAACGATGGACATTCTTTCACCTTTCCATCGCGCCCGAGGTACGGCGCAAGCGGCCCCTTCGTGCCGTCGAACTTCTTGTCCACGGAGGTCCGCGAACCGTGCCACCGCACCTTGTTGGTCTTCTCGATCGCGAAGCAATATTCGCCATCGTGTTCGGCGGCGTAGCGTCCGTTGGCATCGGCCAAATAGCGCAGATTGCCGAGGCATTTGCTCGCGCTCGCCGTCTCCCTCGCGCTTCGCAGACCGCTAAAGACAAGCACCGTCACGATCGAGATGATCGCGATGACGACCAGCAACTCGACGAGCGTGAATGCGGCGCGCGGTTTCATCTCCTGCGCCTGCGGCAAAGTGCGCCGATGCTGGCCAGCAGAAGCACGGAGGACGCGGGCTCGGGCACGGCTTGATGGATCACTCCCACGGCATCGAGATCAAAACCGCCCGTCTCGAAAAGTGTCGGCCACGGGTCGTTGATGACCCGATTCAGCGAATCGCGCGTCGCATAAAGTGGGTCGATGCTGCCGACCACATCCACGATCCGCACATGGGTCACAGCGTTCAGATTCAGCCCCGGCATCCCGTTGAGTTCTGCGAGATCAAAGGGCGTGCCGAACCCCGAGCGATACTTGCCCGCGAGGTTGTGGACGTTTGTCGTGTCAGTGAGACCAAACGGCCCGACCTGTGTGGCCGACTGCGTATTTGAAAACGAACCGAACCGGAAAAACGAAGCGCCATCGGAGCTCACTTCGACAAAGGCCAGCTCAAGGAACGTGTCGCTCAGTCCATTTTCGAACACCGCGAAATCAGCTCCAGCCCCATCCTTGATTGGCGTACCGAAGATGAGCGTGATCGAGCCGCCGTCGCCGAGGCTCAGCACCGGCAAATTGTCCCCGGTGCCGCCCGCATTGGAAATCCCGAGGACGTCCGCCGTCGTGCCCCAAGTGGCAAGATCGCCTGTTGGGTCTGAGATGTCCACCGGGCCGAGATTCAATTGCGCAACGCCTGTCGCCCACCCTTTGAAAAGGGGCGAGTTGAAAGCGATCGCCGTCGTCCCCGGTTGCCCCGCAGCCGGCGCGAATGGGCCAGCCACTGCGCTGGCAGAAATCCCGCAGGCGACGAGCAAAAGTAGTTTCATTTCCGATTCCTCCGGAAGCCAAGAAGCCCCACGGCAAGTCCCAGCAAACTCGCGGTTCCAGGCTCCGGCACGACACGAAAGACGGCGCTTCGGTCATCAGCAGCAGGAGCCAAATTGTAGTCGGTGACCGCGACAATGAGCCCCGCAGAATCCGACGCCATATTCCCAATCGTGTCCACGCTGGTGGCAATCGTCACACCGGAACCCGGCGCGATCAAATCCTGCACCGAAATCTGAGAGAAGTCGGTGCGTGCGAGAAAACCGGGTTGCGCTTCGAGCATCTCGAAATATGCGCTGCCGCCGTTCGATTCCCACAGATGCCCGGCATCCAGCGAAAGTCCGCCCGCATTGAGCTCGCCCGCCGTGTACCGATACGTGCCGGGGGTCGGAGCGAAGGAAGTCGAGCCGTAATAAAGCGACGTGCCGCCGAAGGCGAGCGGACCGGAGAAGTCCGACGAAGTCAGCACCGATGTCGTCACGCCAGTGGTCAAATCGAGCTTCATGATCTGATTTCCCGCATAGCCGGGATTGGCCGAAACCCAGCCGAAGCCGCCGGAGAAATCAATATCGTATGCCCCGCCCACCGTCGCGAGGGTGCCCACTGCATTCGTGCCGAGGTCGTAAGTGCGCAGCGTGTTTGCGGACGATTCCGCGAAGTAGAGCTTCCCTCCAAATTCCTTCACGAACGAGCCGTACGCACCGGAGCCGTAATCAAAAAGCACCGTCGGAACCGTATAACCGTCCAGCGCGCTCCGGCGCACGAGTTGGGTGGAAGCAGCGTTCCGTTGAAGCAAGTAATAGAGCGAAGTCCCGTCCACTTCGACGCCCGTGATGGTCTCTCCGATGGAGGTGCGGAACAGCTCCATGGTCGGCAGGCCCGAAGTGAGCGTCTGCGCGAATGTGGGAGCGATGGTGAAAGCGAGCACGAAGCCCGCTGCGATGGATTTTTTCATAGGTCGGTTGTTGTCTTTCGGTTTGTTGATTAGTTCACGAGAGACCCTGCACCGCGATCCATCTGGATCTTACGATTTTAGAAATCCCCCACTCTTCGTGATTGCGACGAAGTTTTCCCATCGCCTTGCGCACAAGACGCACGACGACGAGTGAGACACATCCAGGAAAGTGTTCTGGCTTTTGGCATCCGGCACCGACTCGCGTTTGAGTAGGTGCCAACCTCCTTCCCGCCTTCACCTCCGCCGGAGCGGAGATTGGCTGCGTTTTACCGCATGGGAAGTCGTATCCAATTACAGCAGCGCGACTGCCTCCGAATCACACGGAATTCCTTCGCACTGGATGTGTTTTCATTATTTATTTCGCAAAGAACTGCCGTGATGAAAGCCGACGGTGCGGCGCGCGACAAGGACGAACGTGACGCTTTTTTTTCGACCGGTCGGGAACCCGGATATATGGCCAGAATAAACCGATAAAGAGGACGCCGAAGGGAAACCATCACCCCATCATTTTGTGGGTTCTGGCGCTCCATAGAAACAAAAAGATGAGCACAGAATGATGGCCTGTTCTTCCTGCAATCGTTGCTGTGCAGAATCGTGAATGCACAGAGCCGACCCGGCTAAAACACCGCGCTACAAAGGGCGTGCCGAACTGGAATTAACCGCACCCTTTTTCCGACCCGCTCCCGGTTTTATGTTGTGCGCAGACAGCCGCCTTCGCTATTCACGCCGCGCAATCGCTAAGAAATCCGCGACTTGCACATTTCACACTCCGCTTATGAACATCCGCATCATCCTTGCCGTAACTTCTGTCCTCGCCGCTCCGGCCTTTGCCCAGATCGCAACCGTCCACCCGCCTGAAAAAGGAAAGATGAAATGGGACGACATGGACCTCGGGCCGTTTTTCTCCGGATGCTATCAGGTCAAAGATGCGACCTCTTATAAAGGCGTGGCTGTCGCGGTCGGGACGGCGGAAGCCCCTGCGACGATCCTTTTTGACGCGGAACTGCTCCGCTTTCACGCAGCGTGGGAAGGCGGCCTCGCTGCATTTCCGCGAAAACGGGGTGGTCTGGAAGGAACGATCACAAACGATGGCGACGTGAACATTTCCACGGGCTGGACCACAGGCATCGGCGCAGAAATCAAAGCGGACCCGCGCGAGAAGCATCAGGGCAATCTCCCCGGTGTGAAATGGAAGGGCATCTTCGTAAATGGCCCGCACACGGTCCTCAGCTACTCCGTGGGTAAACAGTCGGTGCTGGAGTTGCCGGGTAGCTCCGTCGTGGACGGGATGCGCATTTACACCCGCACTTTCACCATCACCGCGGGCAGCGACGTTCGGCAAATTTTGGTCGCAGACGGTGCGGGACAAGTTGCAGCGAACGGCACGGCGACGATCGTCGCTGGCGACAAGACCTCTGGCTTTGCTCTTCGCGGCGCGATGGGAGCGATGAAGCTCGTGGCGAAAGACGGCCACATTTTCGCAGAAGTGCCCGCGCTCACCGAGCCGACGACTTTCCAAATCGCGTTCGCCACCGTGCCGACTGCTGACGCTGCGAAGCTCGCATTTGCGGGAAAAATCACGCTGCCAGCCGTCGCCGCCCTCACCAAACCCGGCGCGCCGCGCTGGGGCGATGCAATCGTTTCGCAGGGCACTCTCGGCGAAGAGCAAGGCGGCTACGCGAGCGACGAAATCCCCTTCCCTGACACCAATCCTTACAAGACCTGGATGCGCCCCGGCGGACACGACTTTTTCCCCGATGGAAATTGCGCACTGGCGAACATGAGCGGCGACGTCTGGATCATCTCCGGGCTCGACGAGAAACTCAGCGCGGTAAAATGGAAGCGCTTTGCGTCCGGGCTTTTTCAGCCGCTAGGATGCAAAGTTGTGGACGGCAAAGTCTATGTCCTCGGTCGCGACCAAATCACCCGCCTCCACGACCTGAACAACGACGGCGAAGCGGACTACTACGAGAACTTCAACAACGACTGCGTCGTGACGGACAACTACCATGAGTTCGCGCTGGATTTGCAGACGGATAAAGCGGGCAATTTCTACTACGCGAAAGGCTCTCCGTGGACGCCGACGAATCAATCACCGCATCAAGGCACGATGCTCCGAGTGAGCAAAGACGGCTCGAAATTGGACATCGTAGCCACCGGACTCCGCGCGCCAAACGGCCTCGGCATGGGGCCGAACGACGAACTGAGCGTCAGCGACAACCAAGGCCACTGGATGCCCGCAAACCGGCTGAACATCGTGAAGCCCGGCGGTTTCTACGGCATGGTGCCCGCCGCGCACAAAGTGATGACCTTCAAAAAAGCCGACGGAACGGAATACAAGGCAAACCCTTCGCTGCAATCCGCCCGCGATGAATTCAAAACCGAATTCTGGGGCAAAAACGACTCTCCAATCCCCGTCGAGGGCCAGGACAATCCGCTCGTCTGGCTCCCCATGAACATCGACAACTCACCCGGCGGCGAAGTTTGGGCACCGAAAACATGGGGCCCGTGGGGCGACCACATGCTGCACCTGAGCTATGGCAAATGCGTTCTTTACGGCGTCACCCAGGAAAACGTCGATGGCCAGCATCAAGGCAGCGTGACCGCATTCCCCGTCAAATTCCGCAGCGGCATCCAGCGGGGGCGCTTCAGCCCGAAAGACGGGCAACTCTACCTCAGCGGCCTAAGCGTCTGGCAGAGCAGCGCGACAAAAGACGGCTCCTTCAACCGCGTCCGTTTCACCGGCAAAGTCGCTGCGTATCCCACCGGCTTCACCACAAAGGCAAACGGAATCGAACTCACCTTCAGCGCCCCACTCGACGCCGCCAGCGCGAGCGACACGCAGAACTGGAACGTAGAACAATGGAACTACCGCTGGACCGGCAACTACGGTTCGCCCGATGTCTCCGCACTCGACCCGAAGAAAAACGGAAAAGACCTCGTCGTGATTACCAAAGCAACCGTCAGCGCAGACAAAAAGAGCGTCTTCCTCGAGCTCCCCGATCGGATGCCCGTCATGCAGATGAAAGTGCAGTGCAATATCAAAGCCGCCGACGGCACCACCGTAAAACACGACACCTACGCGACGATCAACAAACTCCCCGGCAAATAAGCGCGCCCCAGGCCGCTTCCCCGCCGTTCGCGAGTTGCGAAGCCCAAGGCGCGGCGACATTCTTATCGCTGCAAGGCAGACGCGAGTATCTGGTAGTCCAAGGAGGGTGTGACCGTTGCGTGATGTAGCACAGTCCGTCCCGGCTGTGGGGCCAGTAGCCGTCCCGGCTGCTGTCGGCCTGCAACGGGCGGGACGCCCGTTGG
>JAYTMG010000752.1:0-3356 GCA_043728745.1 Verrucomicrobiaceae bacterium | reverse complement strand
AAACTTCGCCCGACGCGTTCGTGTGCTCGGCCAAATTCAGCCACGCGGGACCAGTCGGTTTTTCGCCATCAGCCAGCCGGCGGAGGAAGACAATGTCCGCCGTCACATCCGTGTTTGCATTATGCTTGAACGCGCTATTCGGCAGTCGAATCGCGCCGAGAAAGTCCACCTTATCCGCCAGGTAATCGCGCAACCGCGAGCTGGTCTTATCGAGCGTCCCCTTCGACGTAATGAAGACCATCAACCCTCCCGGACGCACTTGCTGAAGCCCTTTCGCAAAGAAGTAGTCGTGAATCAGAAAGTTACGCTCGTTGAACTCCGGATCGTGCAATTTGTAGTCACCAAACGGCACATTCGAGATACCCAAATCAAACGAACCTGCAACCAGGCGGGCCGACTCAAACCCATCCGCACGAACATCCGCATCGGGATACAAATGCCGTGCGATGCTTGCCGTCAACGGGTCCAGTTCAACACCCGTGAGCAGCGATCGCGACGCAATCGCCTCCGGCATCAATCCAAAGAAATGCCCCACACCCAGCGCAGGCTCCAGCACACGCCCGCTCGTAAACCCAAACCGCTCCACCGCCGCATAAATCCCCGCAATCACCGTCGGCGAAGTGTAGTGAGCATTCAGCGTCGTCGCCCGTGCCAGCTCGTATTCCTCAGGCGAAAGCAGCCGCTTCAACTCCGCATGCTCCGTCGCCCATTCCGCCGGACCATTCTCCGCGAATACCTGCGGAATCCCGCCCCAGCCCACATACCGCACCAGCACTCGCATTTCCTCATCGGTGGCCCCGCGCCCCTCCACCTCCAGCCGATGCACCAGCTCAATCGCCGCAAAATTATCCCGCGCCTTCTGCTTCAGCGACCCGCTTCCGAGCTCATCCGCCGCGCCGATGCGGTAATTGCGAACATTCAGTCGTTCCGGCTCTCGGGCGGCAGGAGAATATACTTCTCCCGCACCAACTCCCAAGCCGCCGCGTGCGCCTGCTCCGGCGTCATCCCCTGCTCCTTCTCCATGCGGCGAGTGAGCGTTTCCATTTCGTCCAGAGTAGTCTCCTGAGCCTCCAGCAGCGCCGCCAGCACCCGCCCCTCCGCCTCCATTCTCGCGACCATCCCCGGCAGAAACTCCCGCCAATGCCGCTCCGCCATCAGCCCGTATTGGGTCAAGTAGTGTGGTTCCGTTGTTTGCATAGTTGTTGGTAAAATCAAATAGACTGAGTTGTCCTCCGTCTCCGCCATCTACCTTCCCGTTGCGTTTAATCATGGCGGTTCAGTGCGAGTACGAAACGATTTTCTCTATCGGGGCAGCAACGTCTTCACTCAGCTCCGCCGCAAGTACATCTCGAACCCGACATGCCACCGCCGCGATACTCACCATGTCGCGGCTATCGCTTGGGTATCTGAGGAAATGCTCCAAAACACGTGCCTCGACCGCCGGGTCCGCCATCGCCTTCACTCCCGAGCGCAAAGCCTCAACGAGTGCCGCTCGTTCATTGGCTGTTTTGGATGTTTCCGTTCGTCGAATCATCCGCACAGGGTGCCTACCACATCATACAAGACGGCTCCAGCGCGAGCGCAATGGAATCAGTAGCGTCGCGAACGCTTCTAGCGCCGTGAAGCGCTGGAACACCCGAAAGCCGGACACCCTGCGAGAGCCAAACAATGAGTCGCCATCGCCATCGGCGCTGGCTGGCGATTCGCAAGCCGCGACGGCCTCCCCGGAACTTATCCCTCTCAAATAGGACGCGTCACATCCATGGTTAAACCGCGCAAGCTTCGCGCACCTGCGCCGCCTTTTCTTGGATCGCATCTTTCTCCTCCGCAGTGAGGCGCTTGAGGTTGCGCACTTGCATGACGATGCGCGGATTCTTCGCGAGCGACGGCTCGTGTTGCAGCAGGAAATCCCAGTAGAGCGTGGTGAACGGACAGGCGCGCGGGCCGATGCGCTCGGCTGGATTGAAGCGGCAGCCGGTGCAGTAGTTCGACATGCGCTGGATGTATTTGCCGGTCGCGATGTAGGGCTTCGACGCCATCACTCCGCCGTCGGCGTACTGCGACATGCCGAGCGTGTTGGGCAGCTCGACCCATTCCACGGCATCGACATAGACGGCGAGATACCACTCGTGGATTTCGCGCGGGCGCACTCCGAGCAGCAGCGAAAAGAGCCCGGTGACCATGAGCCGCTGGATGTGATGCGCGTAGCCGTGGTCGAGCGTCTGGCGGAGCGCGTGGCGCAGGCAGTTCATCTCCGTCTCGCCTGTCCAGTAGAACGGCGGCAGTGGCTGGTCGGCCCCGAGCGCGTTGCGCTCCACGTAGTCCGGCATGAACCGCCAGTAAACGCCGCGCACGTATTCGCGCCAGCCGAGGATTTGCCGAATGAATCCCTCGACGCTCGCAATGGGCGCTCGCTTTTCGCGCCACGCGCGCTCGGCGGCGGCGAGCACTTCGCGCGGGTCGAGCAGTTTGAGATTCATCGCTGCGCTGAGGCGCGAGTGGTAAAGCCACGGCTCGCCCGACCACATCGCATCTTCCCAGCGTCCGAAGTCGGGCAGCCGGTTCGCGATGAAATCATCCAGCGCCGTGCGAGCGTCGGAAGCGGTAACGGGCCAGTCGAATTTTTCCAGTTTCCCCGGATGCTTCGCAAAACGCGCGGACACCATCGCGAGCACCTCGCGCGTCGTCGCGTCGGGTGAAAATCGCCTTGGCGGTGGGAGCAGCCCGGGGCCGTCCTTGCCGAAGGATTCGCGATTGTCGTGGTCGAAATTCCACTCGCCGCCCGCGGGCTTGTCGCCGTCCATGAGCACGCCGGTCTTCACGCGCATCTCGCGGTAGAAATATTCCATGCGCAGTTGCTTCCGGCCTTTCGCATGCGCTTCGAACTCCCCCGCGGTGCAGAGAAAATGACGGTCAGTGCGAACCTCCAGCGGAACTCCCGCTTCACGTGCCACCGCGACGACTTCCTCGCGCACACTCCACTCTCCCGGCTTAACGACGATGAGCTTTTCCGGATGCGTCTGCGTGATGGTCCATGCCAGTTGCGCGGCGAATGTTTCGCCGGGCACTCCCTTGCCAGGCAGCCCGCTCCACTCCGCGGACTTCGCCGTGAGCGCGCGATAAAAGACCCGCCAACCGCGATCCAGCAGCGCATCGCGAAAGTGGCGCATCGCCGCGAGGAAAATGGCAATGCGCGGTTTCGCCACCCACACCTTCTCAGACTCGTGGGCGACCTCGGCCATCCAGACGGCGTCCGTCTTCAAATCGAAACCGTCGAACGCCGCGGAGCGCTCGTCGAGTTGATCGCCAAGCACAACGATGAGACTTCTTAGTTTCGCGGCAGATTTCATGGATTG
>JAYTMG010000751.1:0-3231 GCA_043728745.1 Verrucomicrobiaceae bacterium | reverse complement strand
GCGGCGGCGCGGGTCGGTGGCGTGGACGCCGCAAATCACGGGGCACTCTTCCACGACGGGAAGCACTTCGTATTCGCCGATCTCCATCGCGATCGCGTTTGCATCGCCATAGGCCATCATGCCGCAAGTCGAGCCGTGGCCCATCATGCGGAAACGTCCGCTGTTATAAATGATGATGAGGTCGGCGCCGCCCTTCTCAATGAACTTGGCCGAGATCCCAGTGCCCGCACCGCCCGCGATGATTGCGTTCCCTTTCTTAATGGTCGCCATGAGGCGGTCGCGAACTTCTTTGCGTGTGTAGGGATTTCCCTTTCCGGTCCAAGGATTTGGCATGGTGTAGTAGTTTTTTCGTTAAAGTTGAACGCGCATCCTATCGGAAGTTTCCGACCGCTGGGAAGCGCTGATGTCGCACATGTTGCTATCAGGAATCCACCGATTTCCGATCTGGAAACTTGCTGGCAATGGCGGCGAAGATCGCTGCGACGACGAGCATTAGGACGACATACACGAGCATTTCGTCAGAGACGGAAATGCGGCGCACGGTTGTGCCTGCTGCGTCAATGGTGGCATTCATTTTCGTGACCAGCGATGCGAGTTGGTTGCCGATAGCGACGGTGAGCAGCCAAAAACTCATTATGAGACTTTTTAACCGCGACGGTGCCACAGAAAATGCGAATTCAAGCCCGGTCGCAGAGATGAGCACTTCCGCCGCGGTCATGACTGCGTAAGGAATCAACTGCCACATGATGCTCAGGTGCTCTCCGCCTTCGATGCGCTTTTGCAACCACGCTGAAATCAGGAATGCGAGCGCGGCGAGGACCATTCCTGTGCCCATACGGCGGAGCGGCGTGGGGTTCAGCCCGGCCTTTGTGAGCGCGGGGTAAACGAACATCACGAACAGCGGGATGAGGCTCATGACGTAGAGCGGGTTCACCGATTGCATCGTCTCGCCGTTCACCACGTACGACCCAATATTATAAGGAATCATCTGTGCTCCTTGTTGAACCCAAGTCGTGTGTTGCTGGTCGAAGAGCGACCAAAAGACGATGACCGGCACGAAGACTCCAAGGATTTTGAAAAGCGTTTTGCGGTCCCGCTTTTTCGTCTCCGGGTCCACGGGCGGGAGGGTTTTGGACGGCGGCTTGATCACGTAATGCCTGCGGCCCATGAAAAATAGCACCGTGGCCATAAACATGAAGATGCCGGGAATGAGAAACGCGACCGAGTATCCGTATTTGTCGCGAATCCACGGGATGCACGAAAACGCAAAGAAGGAACCGAAGTTGATGCTCCAATAAAAGAGCCCGTACACCTTCGTCATCTGTGCCTCCTGTCCGGGGCCGAATTGGTCGCCGACAAATGCGGAGACGCACGGCTTTATCCCGCCAGACCCGATGGCCAAAAGAACAAGGCCCGCCAGCAATCCCCACTTTGTTCCCTCTGTCGCGGACATCAGCGCGTGTCCTGCGCAGTAGGCCATCGAGATGAGCAGAATTGTCTTGTACCTGCCCCAGTAGCGGTCGGCGATCCACGCGCCGAGAAGCGGCAGCAAATACGTGAGACTTTTCCAATCATGGACAAGGGCCTTGGCCTCAATCCCGCCCTTTTCGCCACCTCCATAGATAAGCGTAGCGTAGGCGGTAAGAATCGCCACGACGCCATAAAAACTCAGGCGCTCACAGGCTTCGTTGCCGACGATGTATTTGGTCTGCGGGGGTAGGCGGTTCAGGTCTTCGCTCATAAAGGTGCGCGTTTCGTAGCGACTCGCTTTGCGGATGGCGAATGTCTTTCGCACGGAAATCAGCGGTATTTTTTCCGGCATCGATTGATTCCCCCGTCCCGGCCTGTTTCAATGCGCCTCCATGTCTAAATCCTACACCGAACGAAAATCCGCATGGGCGGAAAAGATGCTGGCCCGCGGTGCGCGCGCGGAAACCGTCCGCTCCAAAGACCGACTGCCGCCCGGTCAGCACATCGTGCAGAAACTCCCGGTGCTCGACCTCGGCATCCATCCGGCCATTTCCCACTCCGACTGGCGGCTGCAAATCACCGGGCTCGTCGAGAATCCCGTGACGCTCGATTGGGCGGCTCTCATGGCGCTTTCGCAGGAGGAGAAAACGAGCGATTTCCACTGCGTGACGACCTGGAGCAAATACGACTGCCGATGGCGCGGCGTGCCGCTCTCGGCATTGCTCGACCTCGTGCGCCCCACGGACGAAGCGCGGTTCGTTTTCTACCGCGCGCACGACGGCTACACGACGAACACTCCGGTGGACGCACTCACGCACCCCGACGCGCTGCTCGCGCATACGTTCGACGGCGAGCCTCTGCCCATCGAGCACGGCGGGCCGATGCGCATCATCATCCCGCAGCTTTACGCGTGGAAAGGCGCGAAGTGGGTGCAGCAGATCGACTTCCGTGCGACGGACGCGCCGGGCTATTGGGAAGAGCGCGGCTACTCGATGCTCGGCGACCCGTGGCTGAACGATCGGTTCGGCTAACGACGGATCTCGAAAACGACGATTAATTGCCCGCGCTCGTGCATCGGGCCGCGGATGAAAAGCGGGCTGTCGAGGCCGAGTTTCGCCTCGGTTTCCACGATGCGGCGTTTGTCGTGGAAGAACTCCAAGTTCAAATGATACCCGGCCCCCTCGGGTCGTGCGATTGCGCCGACCCAGAAGTTCTGGCTCGGCACCAGCCAGCGTTCTTTTTGGTCGTCCATCGACTTTGTGGCGGAGCCGAGAATCTCAAACTGCTGATAGCCAAAAACCTTGTTGAGCCGTGCGGCGAATGGCGCAATCTCCGGCGGTGGTGCCTTTGGCTCCTTGCCCTTCGCGGGATTGCTCGCGAGCACGACGGCACTCCAGACCTTGTCGTCGGCAAAAGCCGCAGTCGCGAGCAGCATCAAAATGGCGATGAATCGTGTCATTCGAGCACGTAGTTGTTGGGCAGCGAATCGAGGCCGTCAATCCACACCACGGCCATGCCGCCCGCGTCGATGACATGCGCCGAAATTTCCGCATCGCCCGCCTTCACGCTGAGCACTTGCGCGAAGTATTCGCCACTGCCGTTTTTCTGCGGCCCGACTGCGCCGAAGTAGATCCCCGACGCCACGAGCAGACACGCAGCGGCAGCAAACGCGAGACGCCAAAGCGGGAAAAAGGTGCGCTTTGCCGGCGCAGTCGCAGGCTCCGGACGGATCTCGCGGAGAATCTGGTGATTGAAGAAATC
>JAYTMG010000750.1:0-2555 GCA_043728745.1 Verrucomicrobiaceae bacterium | reverse complement strand
GCGAGTTTTTTCAGGTCGCGGGCAAGTGCTTTGTTCATGGATTGAGTGCGATGAAGTCTGTCGTGCTTGCGGACTTTGGCAACCCGGCTGAAAGGACTGATTTTCTGGGGAATCGGAAATTAGTGTCGGAGGCGTGACCTCTCGGTGACCTAGCGCGAAGCGCCGTGGAGTGCTGTGACTTGTCGCAGCCGTGGGCTGCGGGACTTGTCACGCAAAGAGCCGTGGCACCCGCCACGGCTGGCCACGAGGCTCTGCGCGACAAGTCGCTTGAGAGATCCCGACGCGTCGGGAGAACAAGTTCCAGCACTCCACGGCGCTTCGCGCGAAGACACGCAACATCACTGCGCGGTCACGCCCCGGAAACTGGAGTTCTCAAGTTGCTTGGCTAGGATTCGGCGCGGGATTTTGCTCGTCAGTTGTCGGGGTGGGTGCGATTTTCTCGCGCCATGAAAAAGCCGTTCATCTTCCTCGCTCTACTTGCATCGCCTCTTTTCGCTGCGGACGATCCGTATGAGGTGCGTAATTTTGAATCTCCGGATGGGCGCCTGCCTTATCGCTTGCTGAGGCCGACGGGGTTTGATGTGGCGAAGAAGTATCCGCTGGTCATTTTACTGCACGGGGCCGGGGAGCGCGGGGATGACAACAAGGCGCAGCTCAAGTGGGGCGGGAGTCTGTTTTCCGATGCGAAGGTGATGGAGAAGTATCCGGCGTTTGTGCTGGTGCCGCAGTGTGCGAAGGAAAGGAAGTGGGTGGAGATTGATTGGTCGGCGGAGAATGTGGTGGCTCCGGCGGATGCGGGGACGACGCAGAAGTTGCTGCTGGCTGTGGTGGATGCGGTGCAGGCTGAGTTTCCGATCGATGCGGACCGGATTTATCTCACTGGGCTGAGCATGGGGGGCTTTGGGACTTGGGATTTGATCACGCGGTATCCTGCGCGGTGGGCGGCGGCGACTCCGATTTGCGGGGGCGGCGATAAGGGGAAGGCGGCTGCTGCAAAGGCGATCCCGGTGTGGGCTTTCCACGGCTCGGCGGATGGGGTGGTGAAGCCGGTGCGGACGAAGGAGATGGTGGAAGCGCTCGGGGCGGCGGGTGGAAATGTGGCGCACACGGAGTATGCAGGGGTGGGGCATGATTCATGGAGCGGTGCGTTTTCGGAGCCGAATTTTCTGGCGTGGATGTTTGCGCAGAAGCGCGGGACGCCTGCAAAAATGGATCTGGCGGTGAGTTCGCTGACGGTGCTGGCGATGCCGCCAGCGGAGGTGTTCCCCGGTGCGGGGCCGTTGCAGTTGGGCGACTGGTTCAAAAAATTGTGGCAGCAGAAGCGCGTGGAGTTTTCGAAGAAAAAGGAGGCGGAGAAGGGTGCGATTGTGTTTCTCGGCGATAGCATCACGCAGGGCTGGACGGGGGCGCAGAAGGATTTCCCGACGCGGAAGATCGCGAATCGTGGGATCAGCGGGGACACGTCGCGCGGGGTGCGTTACCGGCTGAAGGAAGACGTGCTCGATTTGAACCCGAAGGCGGTGAGCATCTTGATCGGCACGAACGATTTGGCGCTGGGCGGGACGCACGAGCAGATCATGGGGAACATCAAGGCGATCATCGCCGAGCTACAAAAGCAGAATGCGAGCGTGCCGATTATTCTGAATCGTGTGATGCCGCGGGGGCCGGAGAACGATTTCCCGGCGCGCATCGCGAAGCTGAATGGGATGATCGATGAGCTGGCGAAGGCCGATAAGCGGCTGACGGTGTGCGATGCGTTTGGGATTTTCGATGATGGCAAAGGGTCGTGCAAAAAGGAGGAGTTCCCCGACATGTTGCACCCAAACGCGGCGGGCTATGCGAAGTGGAAGGCGGCGCTGGAAGAGACCCTCGCGAAATTGAAGCTGTAACCGCAGCTTTGTCGGATGCGTCTCACTCTGCGAACTATGACTGCACTCGCTTGGCCGATGCCATTTATTTCCGCCGCAACCGGCCACGATGCCGTGGCTGATGCCGTGATGGATGATGGCGCGCTGGTGAAGTCGATCCTCGGCGGCGATGAGCGTTCGTTTGCGGAGTTGATCCGGCGGCACAAGTCGCGGGTGTTCGGGACATGCTCGCGGTTTGCCCGCGACTCGCACGAGCTGGATGATATTTGTCAGGAGGTATTCCTGCGGGCGTATCGGAAGCTGTCGGGCTTTCGCGGGGAAGCGCCGTTTGAGCACTGGCTGGCGACGCTGACGGTGAGCGTGTGCTACGACTATCTGCGCAAGGAACGGCGGCACCGGGAGAATCTCGCATATAATGTGGAGACGAACGAGCGGACGGACGCGGGCGCGGAGGCGACGCTGAGCGCGCGCCGTGCAAAAGAGCTGCTCGATTGGGCGATGCGGCAGCTTGAGCCGGAGGATCAAGTCGTCCTCACTCTGCTAGAGCTGGAGGAGCGGTCCATCCGCGAAATCGCCGAGGTGACAGGTTGGGGCGAGAGCAAGGTGAAAGTCCGCGCATTTCGCGCCCGCGCGAAACTGAAACTCATCATCGAGGAGAGCCATGAATCCTGATCCACTCGACTCACT
>JAYTMG010000749.1:0-2509 GCA_043728745.1 Verrucomicrobiaceae bacterium | reverse complement strand
ACTGCGACGTCCAGTTTATAGATGTCGTGAAACTCGTTTGCTTCGGTTTCGGCAGTTCCCGTCATACCGCTGAGGCGGCGGTAGAGTCGGAAGTAGTTCTGCACCGTGATGGTGGCGAGTGTCTGCGTTTCCTTGTCGATGACGACGCCTTCCTTGGCCTCGACAGCTTGGTGGAGTCCATCGCTCCAGCGGCGGCCTGGCATCGTGCGTCCGGTGTTTTCATCGACGATGACGACCTTGCCCTCGGCCACGATGTAGTGGACGTCTTTCTCGTAGAGACAGTATGCGCGGAGAAGCTGCGAGATATTGTGGATGCGCTCGCTTTGAAGATTTGAGTGCTCCTGCGCCTTTGCTTTTTCGGCGACTTTTTCGGCCTCGGTGAGCTTGGTGTTTTGGTCCATCTCCGCGAATTGCGTGATGAGATCCGGCAGTACGAATGCCTCGGGCTCGCCGGGCGACATGAACTGGCGGCCTTGCTCCGTGAGGTCGGCCTCATGGGCGCGCTGGTCGATGGTAAAGAACAGCTCTTCCTTGAGCTTCCACATCTCCACTTTCTGCACGTCGGTGTAAAAGGAGAGCTCCATCTTTTCGATGGCCTTGCGGCGCTCCGGATCTTCCATCGCGCGGAGGTAGCCTTTGTTGAGTGGCTGACCCCATTTCACTTTGCACATGATGCGCGCTGCGTCATCGTTCTTGCCTGCCTCAAAGAGCTGGCTGGCCTCGCTGGCGAGACGATTGATGAGCATCGACTGCTTCTTCACGATTTGCTCGACGAGCGGCTTATACTTGTCGAACTGATGCGTCGAAATCGTCACCGGTCCGCTGATGATGAGCGGCACGCGCGCTTCGTCGATGAGGATGGAGTCCACCTCGTCCACGATGCCAAACATGTGGCCGCGCTGCACCTGCTGCTCCTTGCTCGTCGCCATGCCGTTGTCGCGGAGGTAGTCGAACCCGAACTCCGAATTCATTCCGTAGCAAATGTCGCAATAATACTGCGCACGGCGCTCGTCGGGATACTGGTCGTGCTGGATGATTCCGACCGTGAGGCCGAGGAATTTATACAGCTCGCCCATCCACTCGCCGTCGCGTCGTGCGAGGTAATCGTTCGTCGTCACGCAATGCGCGCCGCGTCCGGTGAGGCCGTAAAGGAACAGCGGGAGCGTGGCCACGAGCGTCTTTCCTTCGCCGGTTCCCATTTCCGCAATCATGCCCTTCGAGAGACAGATGCCGCCGATGATCTGCGTGTCGAAATGCACCATGTACCAAGTCATCGGCTGGCCGCAGACGGTGAACGTGTGCTTGCGCTCATTGAGCCGCCATGCGCCGTTTTTCACCGCTGCGAAAGCCTCGGGAATCAGCGCGGTCACATAGGCCACCTGCTCGGCCCACGGCTTGTCCGCAAGTTCCGCCTTCCAGCCTGCGACTTTCGCCCGCAGTTCGTCGTCGCTCAGTGAGCGATATTGGAGTTCCAGTTCATTGACCTTCGCGACGGTGGGGCGCAGGCTTTTGACCATGCGCGCGTTTTTGTTGCCGAAGAATTTTTTGAGAAGCCAGCCGATCATTATTTAGAAAAGTATTTGAGAGTTGTTCCGTTGCGTTGCGTTTCCGGGTTAGCGTCCCGCAGTGACCTCGATTTCCACCTTCGCGCCACGCGGCAGTCCTGCGACTGCGACGGTGGAGCGAGCCGGAAATGGCTCGGTGAAATAGCGCGCATACACCGCATTCATTGCGGCGAAATCGTCCATCGTGGTGAGGAAGACGGTCGCCTTCAGCACATGGGAAAAAGTCATATCGTTCGCTGCGAGTACCGCCTTCACATTTTCGCACACGCGCTCGGCCTGCGTGGCAACATCGGCACCCACGATCTCGCCGGTGACTGGATCGAGCGGGATTTGTCCGGCACAAAACAGCAAGTCGCCCAGAGCGACGGCCTGTGAGTACGGGCCGACAGCCTTCGGAGCGGCGTCAGTAGCGATGATTCGTTTCATAGAAAAGGGGTCGGACGCTAGCAGGCGCGAGTTGCGTGTCAATCGACTGGTGCCGACGACGATTAAAAGCTGGTCCAAATAAGGGCTGAAAGCCCGGCAATGTAATAGCCCAGGGTCAGCGAGGAACGAGCGCAGCCCTGGGTATTTGTGTAGAGATATGCGAGCCCTGCAAGGGCGCGATCAAGCGGCGCGCGGGCCGTTGTTTCGCCCCTTCAGGGCTACATCCCTCTTCAACTAAAACCCAGGGATGTGCTCGTTCCTCGCTGCCCCTGGGCTATTACATTTGCGGACCTTCGGCCCTCCAATTCATCGGCTTTTCGGACCACAATTTAATCACGACTGGTGCCGACGTTTCGCAAGTCGATGACTTGCAAATACAATCATCGCCGAATGTGCGATGATGAAAGCCACTTTGTTTTGATTCACAAAGTGGCGGAGTCTACGGGGCTCGAACCCGCAACCTCCGCCGTGACAGGGCGGCGCTCTGACCAATTGAGCTAAGACTCCTTAAATTTGGG
>JAYTMG010000748.1:0-3914 GCA_043728745.1 Verrucomicrobiaceae bacterium | reverse complement strand
CGAAAAGCGCGAAAGACGCGAAAGGAGAAGGGTTTGCGAAGGAGAGGGCACGCACCCGCTGGATGCGGGCATCATTTTTCGCAAGCGCCTTATTTCGCGCTTTTAGCGATTTTCGCGGTCAATCCAAAGTCGTTTCTAAGATGATGTGCGATGATTCGCGCAGGTGCCTTTCATCGGAGTTCCGAAAAGGCCCATCCGTCGAACCATCAGCGCTCCTTTCTTCGCAGGGTGGTTGAGGCCATGTCGGGCGCATTCTGGCAGTAGCTGTCTCAATCACTTTCCGACCGCTGCGGGAGCCGCTCCGCAGACGAATCCCGCGCGCGCAGATGTGCTCTTCCTCCGGTCGCGAAGGCTCTGCAAAAATGCCGACATTTCAGCCCGGATTTCACCGCTCAGCTCTCCCAGCGTGCCATCAATTGCGCTCAACCAGCGCCCGTGCGATAGCCACAGAAAGCTCATGCAGCCTACCCCGAGCGCCCGCAGAATCAACGCACGCCAGCCGCGCGACCAGTCGGCATTTTTGGCGGCGAGTCGATCCCGGTGAAAGACAATGTGCCCCGCTTCATCCCGAAGAATCAGCGCGCACATCGCGGCAATCGGCGCATCGTCGCAGTGCCGCTGGATGAGCCGATAGTATCCCGTGCTGACAATCTCCACGACGAGCAGCACGAGCATCTCAAACTGCGCGCCGAACCAGCAGCGGATGCGATTAAACCAACGGAAGCCGAACGTCGTCTTGAGAAATACCCCGCCGATTCTTCGCAGCCCGCAGCCGAGAAGTCGCGAGTGTTCGGCTTCTTCGCGGAACCAACTGTCGATGACTTGCACCGCGTCGGGATGCACGCTGCGCGCATTTGCGGCGTCGAACCCGATGAGGCGGCATTCTCCGCCGCCGTCGCCGAGCTGATACTCCGCCAGCGACTTCGCGAGCGCGGCGCGCTTCGCTTCCGGAATGTCGAGCGGAGCAGCCCAGTCCGGCTCGGGCCGGTGATTGCGGTTCACTTCAAAATGCCGAATCCAATGTGCGTAGTTCATGGTCGTTTAAGCGGCGATCGCTTGGTTGATTTTTTCCAGCCGCGCGACGACGGCTGCGACGGTTTCTTTCAGCGTGCTGGTCCCGGCCGTGACGCCGACCGTCACTGCTTCGGTGAACCATTCATCGCGCAGTTCATCGGCGCGCGTGATGTGGATGGCCCGTCGGCCCGCAGCCTCTGCGGCGGCGACAAGCTGGAGCGTGTTGTTGCTGTTGTGTCCACCGACCACGACGAGCGTGTCGCACTCGGCGAGTAATTTGCGCAACGCTGTCTGACGGTTTTTCGTGGGCTGACAGACCGTGTCGCGAAAGAGCACTTCGCTCGCACCAAAATGGCAGCGCAGCGCAGCCACGATTTGGTGAACATGCTCGATCGGCTGCGTGGTCTGAGAGACGACTCCGTAGCGGGGAGCCTCGGGCAGCTTGGAAAAATCCGCTTCGCACTCGATGACGATCGCCGTTGGGAAATCGCCGACGAGCCCGTTCACTTCCACATGTCCGGGTTTGCCGATGACCACCGGCTGACACCCGAGTTGAACGAGTAATCGGAGCTGCCCGTGCGCGTGCCGGACAAGCGGGCATGTCCCATCCGCGACGCCGAAACCGGCACCACGCCAAGCGTCGCGCGCCGCGTCACTTGCACCGTGAGCCGTGATCATCACTTGCGATGTCGGCGCGTCGCCCGGCGAATCCAGTCGCCCCTCACGGACGCCGAGCGAGTCGAGCCGTTCGCGAACGACAGGGTTGTGGACGAGTTCACCAAGAATGGTGAGCGGCCCGGTTGCTGCGAGTTTTTCCGCCTGAGCAATGGCGTCGCGGACGCCGAAGCAAAGACCGTAGTGTTCTGCTAGTTGTATTTTCATAGAGCTTTGTATGGCAAAGTGAGTAAGTAAAAAAAGCGGGCTTCCGTAGGTTCGTTCATTCGCTCCTCCCCGCTTTCACGATACTCTCCAGCACCGCGAGATATTCGGTAAATGCCGCGCGGCCTTTCACGGTGAGCGAGTAGCTGGTTTGCGGGCGGTCGTGGTGGATTTCTTTAATGATCGCGACGTGCCCGGCTTCGTGGAGCGTGCGTAGGTGCGTGACCAAGTTGCCGTCGCTCATTTTCAGCTCCGCCTTCAGGTCTTGAAACGGCCAGCTCGCACGCGTGGCGAGGAGCGTCATGATGCCCAGACGGCCTCGCTCGTGGATGAGTTTGTCGAGCTTGTCGAAGTCGAACATGGCCGTGCTTAGACGCTCGCTTTCGCCGCGCCGCGCGGCCAGGTGCATGCGGCGTAAATGAGGTGGAAGCCGCCGAAGGTGATGGCCATCAAAACGTGCGGCGACAAATGAGAAATCACGCCTTGCAGCGAGCTACCAAACCCGTTGGCGAGCCAGAAATATCGGTCTCCAGGAGCGGCGAGAAACTGAAGCAAAGAAACCAGCCCGGCGATGAGAAATGCCCACCCGAGATAGATCATCGAGCGCGGCGAAAAATGCGCAGTCGCAAGCAATCCAAGCCCGTGCAGAATGATCCAAATCGTCGCAAGCACCGACGGGCGATACGCAAAAACATGGCTCAAAACCAAGGCTGTCAGATGACTCGGCAACAGCGCGAGAAGCGCCATTTTCATCCCGCTCGAAACAAACTTTTCATCTCGCCGCCTCGCGTCTGCATACAGGAACCAACCATTTGCTCCCGCGACGACTACGAGCACGCCGCCCCACAAGAGCAGGAACTGAATCAACTGTAGCTCCGAGAATTTGTCGGTCGGAACTGCCGCCAGCGATCGCTCCAATTGCGAGCCGACATACGCAGCGATGACCGCCAGCAGCCCCGCCACCAGCGCGGTGGGCGCGGCGATGGCGCGATAGACGGTCGCTTTTTCCATGAGGGAACGAATGATGCGCAGGTGTTCTTCAGCTTCTTGGCGTTGCATAACGAGCGCGACTTTGCCCCACAAAGCCACGCTTTGCAACACAAAGTTGCAACTTTCTTCGCCTACTCTCTCGCTGGCCGCAGCGAGATACTTCAGCGGAAGTGTGAATAAAACCGCTCGCTCGCACGCCCAATAGGCTTACCATTTTATCTCGTGAAAGTTCGCATACTCTCCATCGCCGCATTCCTGACGCTATCTTCCCTCGCCGCTCCGCCGATTTTGCGGGAGGCGGGCGCAACTTATCTGGATGACTTCGGAGTGAAAAATGTCCGCCTTTTAGCAATGGGAGACGCGTCGGTTTACAGCCTCCTCAATCAAGGCCGCTTCCTCGGCGTGATCGCGAAGGGCCGCCCAGTCGAGCTTCTCGCCGTGAGTGAAAAAGGACTGCGAGTGCGCGGAATGGCGCAGCAAGGGCAGGTGTCGGGCTGGGTGGACGCGACTTTTCTGACCCCGCTGAAGGTGGAATTTCTCGAAAGTCTGCGAGCAAATGCGAAGCGCAAGGCGGAGGTGGACGCGCTGATCGCGAAGAACGAAGTCGGGCTAAACATGACTCACAATGAAGTGGCTGCGTCGCTCGGCAAGGCGCAGAAGAAGACGTCAAAGCTCGATGCAGCGGGGCGCAAGGAAGTGTGGGAATTTGTCCGCTACACTCGCGTGCCGCAGGAAACAACAGGCTACGACCGCGATGGACGGCTGGTCCGCAGCACGGTGTGGGTGAAGGTGCCTTCCGGCAAGTTGAGCGTGACGTTTGACAACAATCTGGTGAGCGCGCTGGAGCAGACCGAGGGGACGACAGAAGCCCATGTGCCCGTGCGGATCATCCCCGCGCCGATCGTGGTGGTGTATTGAGCGGCAGGGTGTGATTAATTCTACTTTGTTACTTGATCTGAAGGAGTTCGGAATTGGCCCGCGAAAGGCGCGAAAAGGCGCGAAATAAACATCTATTTCGCGGCCTTTCGCGC
>JAYTMG010000747.1:0-12294 GCA_043728745.1 Verrucomicrobiaceae bacterium | reverse complement strand
GATGTCGTTATCCGTGTCGCCTAGCGCGAGCGTGGCGGTAAAGCCGTCGATGGTGCCGCTCAGCGATGCGCCGAGTGTGCCGAAGACATCCTGCGTGCTGTCGAACAAGGTGTAGTTGCCGGGGCCGAATCCGCTCGCGGCGGTGAATGCGAAGTCGTCGAATTCTAGGACGCCGCTGCCGATTCCGAATTGGCCGGTGGTGAGGTTCACTCGGTCGCTTGTGATGCCGAGTTCGAAGACCAGCGATTGGGTGTTTGCGGCGAAGACGCCGTCGCTGAAATCGAGCGTGGCGCTTGTGACGGTGAGCGTTCCGGGGCTGGTGCCGGGGGCGAGTTTGCCGCCGCTGAGGACGTAAACATCCGCGCCGATGCTGCCGTTTCCGGCGAGCGTGCCGCTGGTTTGCACTTCGAGGATGCTGCCGCTGAGACTGCCGGTGATTTCGAGCGTGCCGCCTTGGACATACGTGTTGCCGGTTGGCGTGTTGGTGCCGCTGAGCGTGAGTTTCCCTGCGCCGATTTTGCTCATCGTTCCGTTGCCGGAAATCGCGCCTGCAAACTCCGTGTTTGCTGCGTCGCCGACGGTCAGGACGCCCGTGTTGATGACGCTTGTGCCTGCATTTCCGGTGAGGCTTGCGATGGTTTGATCGGTGCCGTTGATGTCGAGCGTGCTGCCGCCGCTGAGCGTGACGGCGGTGGTCGTCGGGAGGACGTTGGTGTTTCCGAGGCCGTACCATTTTCTCGCGATGTAGCTGTCGAGACTTTGGCGCTGTGGGTCGGTGAGGACGCCGTTGAAGACGAAGAGTTCGCCGATGTCGCCGCTCGCCAGTTCCGTCGCTCCGGCGAGGAAGCCGCCGCCGAGTCGGAGGGCGTTTGGCCCTACGCCAGAGCCGGTTCCGAGCAGACTGCCATTCGCGTAATACGCCGCTGCGCCGCCAGTCGCGATGGTGCCGATGTGGAAGCGCGGGTTCGTGTCGGCGACGCCACTATTATAGAGGAATCCGTTGGTGAAAAACGCGCTCTCCGCCGAGCCACCCCATGTCCCGAGCAGCCAGTTGTTGCCAGTCGCGGAAAGGAGGCGCTGATTTGCGGTGCCTGCGAGTCTGCCGATGTAGGCGACGGTGACGTTGTCGGGGAAGTTGAGCGCGTTCGTGAGTTGGTCGGGGCCGGGCGCGGTGAGCGCGTCGAAGCGGATGACTTGGTTGCCGTTCATGCTGGCCTCGAATGCGAGCGATGGTTCATTGCCCACTGGCGCGGTGAAATTGCCGGTCGCGCCGAGCGTGCCTTTATTGGTGACGCTGGTGACGGCACCGCCGCTGGTGTTGATCGTCGCGCCGTCGGTTGCATCGAGCCAAATGGCCGCGCTGGTCGGCAATGCGCGTGCGCCGCCGAGTTGCACGGTGCCGCCGCTGATGACCGTCGCGCCTGTGTACGTGCTCGATTGGCCGAGGACGAGTGTGCCTGCGCCTTGTTTTACAAATGCGAGGTTGTTTTCGTCTGCTGTGGTTCCGCCGAGTTTGCCGGTGTAGTTGTTCGTGCCGCTCGCGAGATTCACCGTCAATGTTGCGGCGGTGGGCGAGTCGTTGATCACGCGGCTTCCTGCGCCAGCAGGACTTGTGAGTGAGCTGAGCCCGGCGATGGTTTGATTATTCCCGCCGAGCTTGAGCGCGCCGGATGTTGTGCTGGTGGCGAGTGTTACGGCGGTCGTGGTGGGCAAACGATCTGCGCCGCCGCTGAGTGCGAGCGTTCCGTTTCGCACCTGCGTGACTGCGTTGTATGTATTTACGCCGCTGAGCGTCCATGTGCCGGTGCCGACTTTCGCGAGTGTGCCGGAGCCGGAGATGACGCCGTCGAACGTCGCGTTGCCGTTGTCGTTGCCCGCTCCGAAGTTGCCGCCGCCAAGCGTGATGCTTGTTCCCGCGACGCCGCTGACGCTGCCGAGTGTTTGCGTGACGCCGTTTACATTGAGCGTCGTGCCGCTTGTGGAAAGCGAGAGCGTGCCGGTTACGGGGAGCGGATTCGCTGGCACAAAGCCGGTCCATTTTCGCACGAGATACGCTTCGATTGCGCCACGGTCTGCGTCGCTCATGGCGAGCGGCGCGATGATGACTTCGCCGATGTCGCCGGTAGAATATTCCTGCACGTTCGTCGTGTTGCCGCCACCGAGCGCGAGACCGACTGGGCCGACTGCGTTGCCGAGCACGCCGATGCGCCCAAGGCCGTTGGCGTAGGTTTCGCCGATGCCGTCGCCGCGCATCACGCTCGTATAGACGTGCGCGTTTGTCGTTCCGGCGGAGATGCCCGGCGCGAATCCGTTTTGGTAATACGCGGCGTTTTCGCCGTTGTTCCACCAGCCGAGCAGATAGTTGTTTCCGAGTCCCGAGACGAGCCGCTTGCGCTCATCGGCGCTGGCTCCGGCGTAGCGTCCGGCGACGATGACGGTCGAAGGACTGCCGCCGAGATTGATGTTATTTGTGAGCCGGTCGAAGTTCGTTTGGTTCGCAAATCCCGCGACGGAATCCGCGACGAAATGAACCGCTGGATTGCCGTTGAAACCCGCTGCGCTGTAGCTCGGCTCTTGACCGGCGACTGCGCTGAAATCTCCCGTCGCGCCGAGCGTGCCTTTATTTTTCCAGACGGAAATCGGCGCGCCATCTGCGGGTGCGCTGCCGGTCGCTGCGGGGTCCGCGCCGTCGAGCCAGATGCCGAGTGTTGCGAGGTTCACGGGCATCGTCGTGCTTGCGCCGAGTTGCAGTGTCCCGCCCGCGACGACGGTGCCGCCGGTGTAGCTCGCAGTGCCGCCTAGAACGAGTGTGCCGGGTCCGGTTTTGGTGATGCCGAGGTTGTTTTCATCCGCGCCGACGTCGCCGATTTTTCCGCCGTAAAATGTCTGCTGTCCCGCGCCGATGTTCACCGTGAGCGATGCGGCAGTCGGGCTTCCGCCGACGATGCGATTGCCGAAGTCGTATTGCGCACCGAGCCCGCCGACGGTTTGCGTGGTGCCGTTCAGCTTAAACGTGTGCGTGCTGCTTCCTCCTTGCGAAAGCGTCGTTGCGCTGGTGAGCACATTGTCCGCGCCTGCGGTGAGCGTGCCTTGCCGGACGGTGGCGTTTGCGATGGTGAGCGGGGCGGCGAGGATGGTTTCGCTCGGGCCGTTTTTCACGAGCGTTCCTGCGCCTGCAAATGTGCCGAGCAAAGTCCCGCTTCCCGTGGTGCGATATTCTTCGGCAATCGCTCCCGCATTGACCGTCACCGCGCTCGCAAAAGCAGTCGTATCCGTGAGCCGGAGAATGCCGTTTGTGACCGTCGTCGGCCCGGTGTGAGCGATGCCCGCGCCGCCCAGTGTCACGATGCCCGTGCCGCTTTTCACGAGCGTGCCTGTGCCGGAAAGTGCGCCGTTGAAAGCCCACGCGTTTCCGTTTGCCGGGTTGGTGAAATCGAGCGTCGCGCCTGCTGCGATGGTCGTCGCCGAGGAGAGCACACCGCCGCCATTCACAGCGCCGAGGCCGATGCGGAGCGTGCCTGCATTTACAGTCGTCGCGCCGGTCCACGTCTGCGCGTTCCAGGTGATGAGTTCTTGCGTGCCCGCGCCGTCTTTCACGAAGCCGAGTCGTCCATTGCCGCCGGGATCATTCGTCGCGCCGTTGCCGCGATCTCGGATGTGGCCGACGTAGCTTTCCGTGCCGCTGGCGACGTTGAGCGTGAGCGTGCTGTTCGTCGCGGGCGACACGTCGCCTTCCACGAGTTGCAGGACGCCGCCGTCCTTGCCCGGCAGACTGCGCAGACCGGCGATGGTTTCGTTAAAGCCGTTCAAATTGAGATACGACCAGCTTCCTGCGGCTGCGCCAAACGTCACGACCGTCGTATCCACGATCTGGTCGGCAGCACCGAGCCGCACCGTGGCAAATTGCGCGATGTCTGCCGCGCCGATTCGCAGCCCGCCCGCGATGGCGTTGCCGCCTGCGCGATTGAGCACGAGGTTCATTTGATTCGTGGATGCGGTGATCGAATTATCCACGACGACATCCGCAGTGCTTTGTCCGGTTAGCGCGAGCGTGCCGTTCGTTCCGCGCACCGTGAGCGTTCCGTTTGAAATATTTCCCGCCAGCGCGCCTTCGATTGCCGCAGTTCCGGCGACGATTTCGACCGTGCGATTTGCGCCGCCGAGATTGATGTTATTTGTCAGCGTCGCGGTGTTGTCGCCTGCTGCGGAACCGAAGAGCAGCTTGAATCCATCGCCGACAAAATTGCCCGCATTCCACGTGAGGTCCGCGCCGCTGTTCAGCGTGATGTCGCGAGGCGCGCCCGCTGCTGCGAAGCCGCCGTGCGTGAGCCACTGCACCGCGCCGCCGCCCGTTCCGGTGTTGAGCGCGAGCGAGCTGAATCCCGCTTCGATCACGCCGCCACTGAGCTGAAGATTTGAGTTCGCAGAAAACGCCGTCGCGCTTCCATGACGCATCCCGCCGAGGCTGATCAATGTCGGACCGGAATACGTATTCACACCGCTGAGCGTGAGCACGCTGTTGCCCGCTTTCGTAAGCCCCGTCGTGCCCACGATGTCGCCCGCAAAATTCGTGCTCGTCGCGCCGTTCACCGTGAGCGTTCCACCGCCACTCACGACGCTGGAAACCGCGCCAGCAGAGCCCGCGAGCGAGGACACCGTTTGGTTCAGTCCGTTCAAATCGAACGTGCCGCCGAAGCTCGCGCCGCCATTGACGACGAGCGCCGTGCCGACTGGCAAACGGTCATTGCCGCCGGAGATTCGCAGCGTGCCATTATTCACCGTCGTCGGGCCGGAATAAACATTCGCGCCGCCCGTGATCGTGAACGTCCCCGAGCCCTGTTTCGTTAGCGAAAGCACCGCGCCGTTTGGATTATCCGCAGCCTGCGATTGGTTGCCGAGAATTGTTCCGCCGTAAGTGCTGGAGCCGTTTGCCACGCCGACAAACAACGTGTCGCCGCCGCCCGCCGGGTGCGAATTCCACACCTCGCCGAGCCCGTTCAGTTCATCCACGTAAATGTCGTTTGCGCGCAAATCGAGCACCGCGCCCGCGCTGATATTTACGTCCGCCGTCGAGCCCGTCCAATTGCCCGTCACGTTGTCGTTGTGGATGCGTCCGCCGAGGATGTTGATCGTGCCGGAGAAGTTCACCGCGCCAACCGTGCCGAAAACGCCCGTGCCCGTTTTATTGATCACGCCGCTGCCCGAAATCGTGCCTGAATTATTCCAGCGAGTCACAAACGGAATCGACGAATTGATCTCCAGCGTCGCGCCCGCAGCCACGGTCTTCGCGCCGGCGATCAGTCGCGTATCGACCAGCGCCAGCGTGCCCGTATTCACATTCACCGCGCCGGTTAAATTGGACGCCGTATTTGAAATCGTCAGCGTCCCCGACCCTGATTGCGCCAGTGTTCCAGCGCCGCTCAGCATCGTGCCAAACGTCACCGCGTCCGAGCGATTAAACGCCAGCGTGCCCGCCGCATTCACCGTCACATTTCCAGTCCCGAGCTGGCCCGTCGTGCCGCCCGCGCCGACTTGCAGCGTGCCGCCATTCACCGTCGTCGCGCCGATATACGCGTTCGCGCCAGTCACCGTGAAAGTGCCCGTGCCCGCCTTCGTCAGCGCCGTGCGGCCAGCCGTCGTTGCCACGTTGTTCGTGCCCGTTTGGTTGCCGACAATTGTGCCGTCAAACTGACTGCTCCCATTGGCCACACCGACCGTCAGCGTGTTCGTCTCGCCTACAAAAAACGTATTGATCACCGTGCCGCTGCCCGTGAGCTGATCGAGGACCATATCGTCCGTGCGAAGGTCCAATTCCGCGCCCGCCGCCACGATCGCGTCCGCCGTGCTGTTCGTCCAAACCGACGTGTTGAACCCATTTCCGAAGCGCCCTTGCGCCACATTAATAGTGCCCGCGAAGTTCGCCATCGTCGTGCCTTGGATGTGATACCAGCCCGCGCCGTCCTTCAAAATAGTGCCCGTCCCGGTGATCGCGCCGGTGAAGCGATTCGCATCTACCGTCGTATTTGCCGTGCGGAAATTCAGCGTGCCGCCCGCATTGATCGTCACGCCCGCCGTATGCACAGCAGCGCTTGTATCAAAGCGCAGCGTGCCGCCATTCACCGTGCTCGCACCGACGCGAACCGGCGTATTCACAAGCTCCAGCACGCCATTGTTCACCGTCGTCGTGCCTTGGTAAGCGATGTTTCCGCCGCTCAACGTCTGCGTTCCCGTGCCGTCTTTTACGACGTTCAATTTGAACACATGCCCGCCATCATCCTCGTCGCGCAGGAAACCGTTGTAAGCATACGTGCCCGAGCCATTCAGCCGCAGCGTGCCGTCCGCCGCCGTGCCGCCGCCGCCGAGCTTTTCATTTTGGATCACGCCCGCGCCCGTCGTGTTGTTGATTCCCGCAAGCGTCTGCGTCGTCCCCTGCAAATCAAAGCGCGGAAACGACCCGAACGGATTCACAAAATCCATCACCACGCCGCTGCCAAATTGCTCGTTCGCAGTCGTGCGCAGATTCGGCTGATTCCCCGCCGCGCCATTGCCCATCTGCACATTGCCCACGATGGCAAAAGCGCCGCCCGTTTTTCCGAGCACGAGCGTCCCATTATCCACAATCGTCACGCCCGTGAGCGTGTTCGACGCCGCACCGCCGAGCGAAAGTTCACCCGCACCGGTCTTGGTAAAATTGACCGCCGTGCCGCTCACCACACCATTCAGCGCGAGCGTCCCCGCTTGCACATGCACGCTGCTACTCGCCGCCAGCGTCACGCCGCCGGTCCAAGTATTCGTGCCGCTCCAGCTCGCAAGCGCCCCGCGATTTCCCCCGACGCCCGTGCCCGAAATCGTCACCGCCTCACCCGCGACAGCCACGCTTCCGGCGGATTCGAGTTGCAACGTCGCGCCGCTCGCAACGACCGTCCCATCCACCGCCGAGCCGAGCCCCGCGTTATTGCGAACGACGAGAAATCCCGAGTTCAAATTCGTCACGCCCGAGTAAGTATTCGTGCCATCGAGATACGTCCCCGCCACGCCGCCCGTAGCATTAAACGAAAGCCCATTCGCACCCGCCACGACGGACGAGATCGTGCCGAGCGTGCCGTTCGCCGTAATCGTCGGCGTGGCCGTAGAGAAAGTCAGCGTGCCGCCGGCAATCGTGTATCCGCTATTAAAAGTGATCGTATCTACCGAGACTGGCGTCCCCAGCGTGACCGTGCCCACCGCGCCGCCAAAAATCGCGCTATCGCCATCGGTCCAAGCGATATTATTCACGCCCGCGTCTGCGGTCCAATTTCCATTCGAGAGATCCCAAGTCCCCGCGCCCCCCATGATAGCGCTATCGCCCGCGCCGACAATCCCGGGAGTAATATCCCAAGTGAGAGTGACCGCGTGAGCAGTGATACAAGTAAGCGCAGCAGCGAAGATACGGACGAAGCTGCGATCGAGGACGGCTGGACGAATGTTCGAGGTGAGGTTCATAAGGCGTATTGTTTCGAATACGTTACGCACGCGACGCGCCTTGTGAATAAAAAATCTACGAAAATTCGTCCTCAGCCGGGGTTCCTCGGATCGCTTACGAAATGAGCGCAGCCAGCAGGCACCGCAGCTCGTCTTCCACATCCGCCGTGCTCGGAACGGTCTGCGCGACTTCGTGCCGGAGCAGTTGACCGTAGCGTTGGCGCACTTTGTAAATAGCGGACTTCGCCGCACTTTCAGACGAACCAAGGGCGTCCGCCGTCTCCGAGTAGGAAACTTCCTCTCCACCGGAGATCAGGTGGTTTTTCAAAACATTGAACCGCGCGAGTTGCCCCGCCGAATCATACTCCCGGCGAAGGCGCTCTATTGTCCGCTCCAGAACCGTCTCCGCCCATCGGCGCTCGAAGAGGCGGTCCGGCGTTTCATTATCGCGCGGCTCCATTGCGGCGCGCTCCACGCCTTCCACGGAATCGAGCGAGAAGAGCGGTTGCCCGCCGCCCCTTTTCTGCGCACGAGCGCGGTGCCATTCGTTGGTGAGGAAATGTTTTAGCGCACCGAGCAGGAACGAGCGAAAGCGCCCCTGTTCCGGATTCGCTCGCGCCACCGAGCCATACCGCAGCATCCGCGCAAAGAACTCCTGCGTGAGATCCTGCGCCTCTTCGATGCCATGCCCCTGCGAGCGCACCCACGAGTAGATCGGCGGCCAATAGGAACGACACAATTTTTCCAGCGCATCATCCGAGGCCGCCCCATCGCCTCCCGCCCGCAGCACCATGCTCCAGTGCGTGGTCTCAAAGGAATTGGCACCTTTTGGCTTCGGCTGTTTTTCGTGCGTGGCAGTTTCGGACATGGGCCGCGACATTAGCCGCCATTCAAAAACCTGCAACTGACCGGCGGAAGAAGTTGTTTACGGCATGGTAATGATCTGCCGGATTGCAGCAGCGCGATCCTGCGGGATTTCTCCCAGAATGAGCTGTCGCCGATTGCGTTACGGGCGGAGCGACGGCTCATGCGGTGGTCTGCTTTCGCATCGCGCCTTGGGAGGTTGCGGGCGGGGCTGCGAGAATGCATGGTGGAGCGATGACGGATGATTTTTCTTTTTGTCTGGAGAATGCACGGTGCCCGATTTGCGGGCGGGCGAATGCGTGCCGAATGGAGACGGGGGAGGCGTATAAAGGGGCGTGCTGGTGCGCGGCTCCGCAGGTGTCGGCGGGGGCGATGCAGCGGATGCGCGATACGCTGCCGGAGGGGCGGTGTTTGTGTTTTGCGTGCTTGTCGGCGATTGCGGCGGAGCCGGACGTTGCGTGGAGCACTTTGCGGAGCAGGCATTCTTGACGATGCGTCTGTGGAAGGGCACATGTTGCGAAACTGATGGATAAATCCGAGCTTCGATTGGACCCGCTGACGCGGGAGTGGACGGTGTTTAATGAGAACCGGTCGCTGCCTCCGTCGCAGGTGACGGATGGTGCGGAGGAGCTGGCCCCATCGCCTTTTTTGGCGGGGCTGGAGCGGTTCTCATCGCACACGCTTTTTCATGCGGAGGGTGCGGATGGATGGCAGGTGCGGGTGGTGCCAAATCGTGTGCCGGTGCTGGGGATCGAGGCGAATCCATCGGGGACGGAAGATGGGGTTTATTCGCGGCTGGGTGGGTTTGGGGCGCATGAAATCGTGATCGAAGATCCGGGAGACCGTCGTTTTTCGGAGCTGGGTGCGGGGGAGATGGCGCAGGTGGCGGAGGCGTGGCGGGCGCGGATCGAGGACTTGATGCGAGATGGGCGGCTGACTTCGTTTGCCGTGGTGAAGAACGAGGGGCGTGCGGCGGGGCAGACGGTTGCGCACAGCATTAGTCAGGTCGTGGCGATGGGGATTGTGGCACCGGCGTTGCGGCGGAAGCTGGATGCGGCGCGAGTGCATTTCGCGGCTCTGGGGCGATCGCTTTTTGCGGATATTGTGGAGACGGAGTTGCGGGTGCGCGAACGGGTGGTGTGTGAGAATGCGGGGTTTGTGGTTTTTTGCCCGTACGCGGCGCGGACTCCGTTTGAGATTGCGATTTGGCCGAAGCGACATGGGGCGGATTTTCATCGGATCACGGCGGAGGAAGTGGAGCAGTTGGGGGATGCACTGCGGTGTGCGATGGTGAGGCTGGATGCCGCGCTGAATTCTCCGGCATATCATTTAGTGCTGACGACGGCACCGTCGGCAGGGCGTGTGACGGATGAGTGGCCGATGATGCACGAGGAGTTTTGCTGGCACATCCATGTGTTGCCGCGGCTGCATCCGGTGGGGGGAATCGAGATTGCGACGGGGTGCCATGTGAACGGGGTGTGGCCGGAAGTGGCGGCGGAATTTTTGCGGGGCCGGGAGGTTCAACAATGACGGGGCGGCACGTTTTTTATGAGGGCCGGGTGCAGGGCGTGGGCTTTCGCTGGAGCACGAAAAATGTGGCGCGCGGATATGACGTGACGGGCTGGGTGAAGAATCTGCCGGATGGCCGCGTGGAGCTTCAGGCGTGCGGCGAGACGGCGGAGGTGGAGGCTTTTCTGGAGGCGATTGAGGAGAGCGAGCTGAAGTCGCACATTAAGTCCGTGGACGTGCGAGTGATCCCGGCGTTTACCGTGGCGGGGTTTGATATTGTGAAGTGAGGGTCGGTAAAATGACGAATGACGGCTCCTAAAGAAATGAATTCCCAGCACCGCCTCGACGACCTCGTCACCCGGCTCCGCGCATGTACGCGCTGTCCGAAAATGCACCGTCCCGCAGTCAGCGGCGGTGCCGTCCTTTCCAAAGTCATGAGCGTCGGGCAAGCCCCCGGCGTGAAAGAACCCATCGCCGGACGCCCCTTCGCATGGACCGCCGGCAAGACACTCTTCGGATGGTTCACACAGACCTGCGGATGGACTGAGGCGCAGTTCCGCGAACGCGTGTATATGGCCGCAGTCGCGCGATGCTTCCCTGGGAAAACCAGCGCGGGCGGCGACCGCGTGCCGGATGCCGGCGAGATCACACAATGCGCAAGCTGGCTCGCCGAAGAACTCGAACTCCTCCAGCCCGCCCTCGTCATCCCCATCGGCAAACTCGCCATTCTCCAGTTCATGAGTTTCGACAAACTCACCGACGTCATCGGCGGACAGTTCGAGGTCAAAAAACACGGCCATCGCTTCGACATCATCCCCCTCCCGCACCCCAGCGGCGCATCCCCGTGGCACCGCATGGAGCCCGGTAAATCCCTCCTCGCTAGCGCCCTCGCCCGCATCGCCGCGCACCCCGCGTGGCCGCGATAGCGTGCGCGCCAATGGAGGGGGCGAATGACGAATGACGAATGACGAATGACGAATGACGAATGACGAAACGCAAGCGTGAGGCGGAATCAACTCGCTTGCGTTTCGTCATTCGCCATTCGTCATTCGTCATTGGCCATTTTTCTCCCTGACACCGTGAGACTTGCCGCTAATGTCCCACTCCTCACCACGCAACTCACACCAACTCGAAAGGACACACTACTATGGGACTCATGGACTTCATCAAAGGCGAACTCATCGAAATCATCGAATGGACCGATGACTCACGCGACACCCTCTCCTTCCGCTGGCCGGACGAAGACAAAGAAATCAAAAACGGCGCACAGCTCATCGTCCGCGAATCCCAGTGCGCGCAGTTCGTTTACCTCGGGCAATTTGCCGACACATTTGGCGCGGGAAAGCACACGCTCACCACGCAGAACATCCCCGTCATGTCCACCATCGCGGGGTGGAAATACGGCTTCAACTCCCCGTATAAAGCCGACGTTTATTTTCTCAACACCCGCCTTTTCACCGGCAACAAATGGGGCACCAGCAACCCCGTCATGCTGCGCGATACCGACTTTGGCATCGTCCGCGTCCGCGCCTTCGGCACGTTCGATTTCAAGATCGTGGACCCGAAGGTTTTCCTCAAAGAAGTTGCCGGCAGCGACCATCATTTCCGCGTGGACGAATTTGCCGACACCATGCGCTCCCGCATCGTCAGCCTCTTCAGCGAAGCCCTTGGAAAAGCAAAAGTTCCCGTCCTCGATCTCGCGGCCCGCTACAGCGAAGTCGGCGACGCAATTCTTCCCATCATCAACGCTGCCTGCGTGCCAAAATACGGCATCGAGTTCGCCAGCTTCATTCTCGAAAACGTCAGCGTCCCGCCGGAAGTTGAGCAAGCCATCGACAAGCGCAGCAGCATGGCCGCAGTCGGCAACCTCAACGACTACGTCAAATTCCAAATGGCCGAGGGCATGGGCAAAGGCACCGGCGGCGGACCCGGCGGAGCCGCCGCAGAAATGGCAATGGGCTTTGGAATGGCGCAGCAAATGATGAATCAACCCGGCGGACTCTTCGCCCAAGGCACGACAGCACCAGTCGCAGGCGCACCCGCCGCCGCGCCAGTAGCCGCAGCCCCGGCAGGCCCGCAGATGCTCAACCCCGCGCAAGTCGCCCAACAGCTCGGCGTCGCCGAAGCCGACGTCATTTCCACCCTCGAAACCGGCGAACTCAAAGGCAAAAAAATCGGCACGCAGTGGCGCGTCTCGCAAGACGTCCTCAACGAATTCCTCAAAAGCTAACCGCGCAGGAAAACAAAGTCTTCACGGCCAAAGCCGCGCTTCGCGAGAAGCGCGGCTTTGTCGTATCGCGGCGCAGCGGTGTCCTTTGTGTGGCTGGGGAGGGACGAAAGGGACGAAAGGGACTAAAAGAGCCAAAAGAACTTTGCTCGGTGACGGGTATTTTTTGGAAAGACGGCTGGCGCTTTTTGTGGCGGGGGCTAGGGTCTGGCGGATGACTTCTACGAGCATGG
>JAYTMG010000746.1:0-6350 GCA_043728745.1 Verrucomicrobiaceae bacterium | reverse complement strand
CTGCAAGGATGGCGGTCTTATGTCAGACCAAGTGAGAGTGAGATTTGCGCCATCGCCGACCGGATACCTACACGTCGGAGGGGCTCGTACTGCGTTGTTTAACTGGCTCTACGCCCGGCACACCGGCGGCGTATTTGTCCTGCGAATCGAGGACACCGACAAGGCACGCAATACCGACGAGGCGATGAAGGCGATCTTCGACGGGATGCGTTGGCTGGGGCTGGATTGGGATGAAGGCCCGGAGAAGGGCGGCGCTCATGGTCCCTACTTCCAGAGCCAGCGCGAAGACGTGTATCTGCGCTACTTTGAGCAACTCCGCGCTGCGGGGCACGTGTACGAAGATGGCGGGGCATGGCGGTTCAAATTTGCGCGCAAAAAAATCATCATGGACGACCTCGTTTGCGGGCGCGTCGAGGTGGACATGGCGCAAGTCGAGATTCATCCCGACATGACGATCCGGCGCTCGGACGGCGGGTGGATTTTTCACTTCGTGAATGTGGTCGATGACATCGAGATGCGCATCACCCATGTGATTCGCGGCGACGATCATCTCTCGAATACGCCGAAGCACTTGCAGCTTTTCGAGGCGCTCGGCGTGCAGCCGCCGCGCTACGGGCACATCCCATTGATCTTGAATCCGGACGGCTCGAAAATGAGCAAGCGCGACACCGGCAGCGCCGTCGGGTGGTATGAGGAAAACGGCTTCGTCGCGGAGTCCGTGGTCAATTTTCTCTGCCTGCTCGGCTGGAACCCAAAGACGGAACAGGAAGTGATGCCGATTGCGGAAATCGTAAGTCACTTCGATGTGGCCGCGATTCACCGGAAGGCGGCGGTATTTGACATCGCGAAGTGTGAGTGGATGAACCAACAATACATCCTCAAGATGCCCGTCGAACAGCTTGCAGCCTTGGTCGAGCCGATTCTTTCCAAGGCGAATATCGCCACGACGCGCGAGACGCTCATTCCCGTGGTCGGGCTCGTACGGGAGCGGCTGAAACGCCTCACCGACGCGCCATCGTGGGCGGATTATTTCTTCACCGAGGCCGTCACATTTGATCCGGAGGCCGTAGAAAAAGTGATGCGCAAACCCGGTGCGATCGATCGCCTCCGGGCGCTCGATGCAGCGTATCGCTCAACTGCGTGGACCGCCGCCGAACTGGAAGTCGCGCTGAAAGCAGCTGCGACCGCAGCGGGCGCGAAGGTGGGTGAATTTGTTCATCCCGCCCGCGTCGCCGCGACGGGCCGCACCGTGGGCGCAAGCCTCTACCACACACTCGAAGTGCTCGGGCGCGACCGCGTGTTGCAGCGATTCGAGCGAGCGCTTGCAGAATTTCCGGCGTGAAAACCGTCTATACACTCGACGATTTACGCCATTGGCGCGAGGCCACTGCTGACTGCGTCCCGGCGTTGCGACTCGCGGTGATTGGCGATCCCGTGGCGCATTCCAAGTCGCCGCAGATGCACAATCCTGCGCTCGTCGCAGCGGGAATCGACGCCGCCTACACGCGGCTGCACATTCTGCCGGGCGAAGTCGAAGAATGCCTGCGCCTGCTCCCGGAGGCTGGATTTATCGGCATCAACTGCACCATCCCGCATAAAGCGACCGTCCTCCGAGCAGTGAATCACCCCGATGAAACCGCCCGGCGCGCTGGCGGTGTGAACACCGTCATCGTGCAGCCGGACGGCTCCATCGCAGGCACGAGCACGGACGGCGGCGGCTTTTCGAGAGCGGTGCAAGAATCGTTCGGCGTGAAGCTCAGTGAGCTACGAGTGCTCGTCCTCGGAGCTGGCGGCGGCGCAGGCCGCGCCGTGGCGATGCAATGTGCCGCAGAGCAATGCGCAGGACTCCAACTCGCAAACCGGACCGCATCTAAGCTCCCGCCGCTCGCTGCGGAAATCGCGGAGTTTTTTCCGCAGGAAAAGATTTCGACGACGACGGATCTTTCCGCAGTCGATCTGATCGTGAACTGCACCGCCGTCGGCATGAAACCGGAGGACGTTTCGCCCATTTCATCTGCGGATCTTTCGGCGAGGCATCTCGTGTATGATACGATCTACGTCGGACACCGCACGCCGCTCCTTCGTGCCGCCGATGAAGCGGGCGCTCGCGGGGCAAATGGACTTTCGATGCTGCTGCATCAGGGAGCGCTGGCGTTTGAGCATTGGTTCTCCCGACCTGCGCCGATCGAAGTGATGCGGGCGGGGCTTTTGGGGTAGTCGGGCAGCGTGGATTCAGAAATCAGCGGGGCTGGCATTGCATCTGCAATGGAGTGATCGTGCATTTTGTTCCACGTTTATGATCATACTTTGTCTTGGTAAGCCACACGACGCGATCGCAGCGCGCCTCGTGGAGAACGGAATTCCTTTCAAACTCTCATCCGGGGAAGTGCCGGCGCTCGATTTTTGCTCGACGGCGGACTTCCTCATGGTGCCCATCGGCGCTCTGAAGCAGCCCGACTGGCCGCAATTCCGCGCACGCATTTGGAATGCGCATCGCGTCTTCATCGCCGTCGGCGCAAAACTTTCCACGGCGGAAATCGTGAACGCGGCCCTCGATGGCGCGCACGACGTTTTGGATCTCAAGGACGACGATGAGCGCTGGGACGAGGCCTTTGAAAAAGCTGGCGCTTCGCAGACGCTCTGGCTGCAGCTTTACGGCACCGGGCCGAAGTCCAATACCGGCGCAATCCTGCTCGGCGAATCGTCAGCCATGCAATCGCTGCGGCAGACGGTCGAGCGCATCGGCCCCACGGGTGCGACCGTGCTCGTCCTCGGGGAGAGCGGTGCAGGCAAGGAGCGCGTGGCGCAGGCGCTGCACGAGTCCGGCGGCGGCGGGCCTTTTGTGGCGCTGAACTGCGCGGCGATTCCGAAAGACTTGTTGGAATCAGAGCTGTTCGGCTCCGAAAAAGGATCGTTCAGCGGGGCGACAAAGGACAAAATCGGGCTCGTGGAGCAAGCTTCCGGAGGCACGCTGTTTCTGGACGAAATCGGCGAAATGGACATCTCACTCCAGCCAAAAATGTTGCGCTTTCTGGAGACTCGGAAAGCCCGGCGGGTGGGCGGCACGAAGGAATACGATGTTCGCGTGCGCGTGCTCTCGGCGACTAATCGCAATCTCGAGGAAGAGATGGCAAAAAACACGTTCAGAGCGGACCTTTTCTACAGGCTTTCAGAGGTCACACTGCGCATTCCGCCGCTCAAGCAGCGGCTCGACGACATCCCGATTTTCGCACGCGCATTCCTCGACGGTTCATGCGAGAGATTTGGGAAGCACTTCGACCGGATCGAACCGGAACTCATCGCGAAATTTCAGACTTACCACTGGCCCGGCAATGCGCGCGAGCTGAAGAGCGCCATTGATCGGATGGTCATTCTTTTCGATGGCCCGGTGCTCCGCGCGCAGTGGTGGGAGCGACCAGTTCCGATCAGCCCGCAGGCACTTTCGCCGATGCCTGCGCCCGCCACGCAGTCGTCGTCGCCGACTTTTGGCGCACCCGGCAGCTTTATCCCGAGCGGTAAGCAAAAGATGGAGCTCGCGAGACGACTTTTGGAGGAAAGCGGCGACAATTATTCGTGGGTCAGCGCGCAACTCGGCGTGAATGTTTCGACGCTCTATCGCTGGCGCAAATCGGGGAAAGTCACGTAATTCTGCGCGTTGCGGAGTGGCGTGTAAAAAACGGCATCTTGGCCGAACGGATATACTTACGACGGAAGTAAGAGGCGGTGCCGCGCAGCGGGTCAGTTTTTTGACTCCGCTCGACTCGCAGGGCACTTCTCTGGACGACTGGAGAGAAATGCCTTGCATCGAATATGGGAATTATAGTAGTACGGGCTCAAGTAGTGCCTTTTTGACCAACCATAAGGACAACGCTCGAGCCCAGCCCATTGGGGTAATAGCTGTTTAATTATCCAACCAACACATCATTTTGAAGAAGAAACCTGACGCTTCAGAGGAGAAGCCGCAAGCAGACGCGGTGTCGGCCCGAGTAGGCCCGGAGCCGCAATCCGTACCGCCGTCCACGCATAACTTGATGACCGTGAAGGAAACGGCCGAGTATCTTCGCATCCCGCTTCCGACCGTCTATTATCTCGTTCAGCGCGGGCAACTTCCGGCGATTCAAATCGGCGGACGCTGGAGAGTGAAGAAAGACGCCATCGACCGCGATGTCCTGCGCTCCGAGGAACAGGGACAACCGACCGTTCTCGTCGTTGATGATGACACCGGCCTCCAAAGCATGTTCAAGCTCTTCTTGAAAAAACAGGGCTTCAGCCGAATCGTAGTAGGCACTGGACGGGAAGCGATTACGGCGCTTCAAAAGCAGAAGTTTGACCTCTGTTTCCTCGACCTTCAACTGCCGGATTTCACCGGCGACGAAGTTTATAAACAGGCGAAGGAACTTCAGCCGGAACTCCCGATTGTGATCATCACGGGGTATCCCGACAGCAACATGCTGGATAACATTTTGAAGCACGGTCCGGTCACTGTTCTGAAAAAGCCTCTCGATGTGGACACGCTCCAACAGACGCTGCGGCTTCTCGGCCACAAGCAGCAGGGCACTAAAGCGGCGTAGTCTGGGATGTGAATTGTGAGTGGTGATTAGTCGTAATTCGCTCAGGCTCCTCGCTTGGGAAAAATCACTTCTCACGAATCACCAATTACACCGCACCGGTGATCTATCTCGACTACAACGCGACGACCCCGCTTTCCCCGCAGGTCGTCGCTGCGATGCGTCCGTTTCTGGAGGAGTTTCACGGCAATCCGTCGTCCATCCACGCCGCCGGGCGAAAGACGCGGGCGGCGATTGATGATTCCCGCGATCAATTAGCGGCACTCCTCGGCGCAAAATCTCACGAGATTATTTTTACCGGCGGCGGGACCGAAGCGGACAATCTGGCGATTCTCGGGCTCGCGCGGAGTAGGGCCGTAGAGGGAAGGGGAAAACACGTCATCACTTGTGCGACCGAGCATCATGCCGTGCTCCACGCCTTTGAGTGGCTCGCATTGCGCGAAGGTTTTCACATCACAATTTTGCCTGTGAATGCAGCGGGACGGCTCGACCCCGAACGATTGCAGGCCGCGATGACCGACGAAACCACACTCGTCTCCATCATGACGGCGAATAATGAAACCGGCGTACGGCAGCCGGTGGCGGAACTCAGCGCGATTTGCCGGAAGCACGGCGCGCTTTTCCACACGGATGCGATTCAGACTTTCGGCAAAGAGCCGCTGCCACCGCTAGGCACGAGCGATTTCGATGCTGTGTCGCTCGCCGCGCACAAATTCTACGGCCCGAAAGGCGTCGGCGCGCTTTGGCTGCGCGGCGGAATCAGCATCGACCGGACAGCCCTCGGCGGCAGTCACGAAGGCGATCGCCGGGCCGGCACGGAGAATGTGCCCGGCATTGTCGGCATGGCCCACGCAGCGAGGCTCGTGCTCGAAGGCATGGCGGAGGAAGGTGCGCGTCTGCGGGAACTCCGCGAGCGTCTTTGGCAGGGAGTGTATGCGCTCGCCCCGGAGGCACAGCGCAACGGTGTCGCGGAAAATGCGCTGCCCAATACGCTGAATGTCAGCTTCCCCGGGCTCGATGGCGAGAGCCTGCATATCAGCCTCGACCTCGCGGGCCTTTGCGTCTCCAGCGGCTCGGCGTGCATGGTCGGGAGCATCCAGCCTTCCCACGTATTGCTCGCGATGGGCGTCGCGCCGGAGGTAGCGCAGGCGACGGTGCGCTTCAGCCTTGGTAAATTGACCACAGCCGCTGAAGTGGAAACCGCCATCGCCTGTATCGGCCCGGTACTCAAACGCCTACGGGCACAATAAGGCGGGAGTAAACGGAGCGCAGATGCGAAACGGCGCTGACGCATCTTTGCGATGATCCATAATTAGCCCGCATTTTTTGCCCCCAAATCTTTCTGCCAAAATGGAGCCTCTCATTTGGCAGAAAAATGGGGCAATTCCCAACGAGAAAACGCCGCTTGATGAACCCCGCAAATTTCCCCGCTGGTTTTTTCCCACGGCACCCGCTTTATTCGCCGACAGCAATGACCCGATTTTTTCTTTCCACCCTTGTAACCATAATTCTCGCGATCTCCGCCGTCGGGCAGAACGTGGAAATCCGTCAGCGATACAAAGACGGCTTCCGTTACACACAGCAAGTCACCATCGCGCAGGAGTCATCCGTCTCCACCGGCGTGACGGATTCGACCACGAAGTCTCACACTTCACTCGAATTGGAATCCACAGCCGCTACCAACAAATCGAAAGGTAAGGGTATGCTCGTCGCGCTCCGCTACAAAAAAGCGGTCATGTCCGTGGAGACAAACGGGAAGAAATATCACTACGATTCCACCAC
>JAYTMG010000745.1:0-17267 GCA_043728745.1 Verrucomicrobiaceae bacterium | reverse complement strand
TGACGAAGAACGGCTGGAATATTCTCGGGAGTGACGACGAGCACTTTGCGCCGGTCTTTGCGCAGACGGGCCCCGACGGTGCGATTTGGGTCGCGGACTTCTATTCGTTCATCATTCAGCACAACCCGACGCCGAGCGAGCAGCGCGGCGGATTCGCTGCGAAAAACGGACGTGGCAACGCGTTCGTCAGCGAACTCCGCGATACGCAGCGCGCTCGCATTTGGAAGCTCTCGTGGAAAGGCGGCACGCCGTCGAAACAATGGAAGCTCTCGAAGGATGATACGAAGTCGCTGCTGGAGGCGATTCAGAGCGACAACCAGTTCTGGCGTTTTACCGCGCAGCATCTGCTCGTGGAGCGGAAAAATACCGACGTGGCACCCGCGCTGAAAGCGATCGTCGCGAACGGAAAACCAGACGAAGTCGGCGTCGCCGGAGGCGCCCTTCACGCGCTCTGGACGCTGCATCAACTCGGGGCTGCCGATGCTGCGACTTTGACGGCTGCCTTGAAGCATCCCGCATCTGCTGTTCGCCGTGCTGCGGCGCAAATGCTCCCACGCTCGATGGGCAGCGCGCAGGCAATTTTGGACGCCGGCCTGCTTGCGGATAAAGAGCCGCTCGTTCGCCTCACCGCGCTCCTCGCTCTTGCCGACCAACCTGCCTACGACCCCGCAGGCGAAGCGCTCGCAAAACTGGCCAACAACGCGGAGATCAAAGCCGACAAGTGGCTGCCAACCGCGCTCACGATTGCCGCTTCTCGCCACGGCAATGGCTTCCTTTCTTCCACGATCAATTCAGCAAAGCCATTGGCTGCTGGCGATGCGCCGAAGGCCGAGATCGTGAAGCCGGAAAACGCGATCAAGAACGGCACGCTCGACGCAATTAAAGACGGCAAACCGGAAGGCTGGAGCGAACGCACTTACAGCGGAAAGGGCGAGTTTAGTGTCGTCCCGAGCGGACGCGGAGGAGCCGGGCATTGTCTGAAAATCGAAAGCACGGAAGGCGGCGATCTCGGATGGGCGCAGGAGGTGGCGCTGGAAAAAGGAATGGACTACGAAATCTCCGCGTGGGTTCGCTCCGAGGGCCTCAAAGGTGCGACCGGAGCACTGCTGAATATTCACTCGTTCCCCACCGGACAGCCAAGAAGCAACGCAGTCACCGGCACGACCGACTGGACGCGCGTCTCGATGAAAATCGCTTCCGGCAATGTCGATCGCATTTTGATCAACTGCCTATACGGCGGCTGGGGATTGGCAAAAGGGCGGGCGTGGTTCGACGATATTGCCGTTCAAAAGCTCGGCAAATCCACCGGCGCAAGCCTCACGAACACGAGTGCCGGAGGCGACACAAGCGCCGTCGCCCGGAGCTTTGCCCGCTACGCAACTCCGACGCAACTCACGATACTGAATACGCTCATCGCCAGCAAGCCGAGCTCTGTCTCCCGCGACATATCGCTCGCATTGAAGAATCCCGGAAAACCGAAAGTCGCCGAGGATCTCGGAGCACTCGCCAAGACGCATCAGGTCATCAACCTGAAGGCGATCGAAGGCATGAAATACGATCAGATGACCTTCACGGTGAAAGCCGGAAAACCCATCGCGATTGTTTTTGAGGACGCCGATTCACTTCAGCACAACCTTGTGTTTGTGAAGCCCGGTGCGATCGAAGAGTGCTGCAAGAAAGCGGACGCCGAAGCTGCGAGTCCCGATGCGATAGCGAAGAACTACATCCCGAGCTTCGCGGACATTATTAAAGCCTCGAAACTGCTGAATCCCGGCGAAATCGAAGTGATGAAGATCGATGCGTTGCCGCCTGGAGATTACCCGTATCTTTGCACCTTCCCCGGCCATTGCCACATCATGCGAGGCACGATGAAGGTGGAGCTGTAAATACGGCGGGTGAATTGAGCGACAGCGACTCACTTCCTCGCTCGACTTTCGCGCGGCGGGCAGCAAGTTGGAGAGACCATTTTCGGATTCTATGACTCTCCGCCTCAAGACCAGTATTTCACGCCCCATCGCAGCCGTCACTTTCGTGCTCGCGATGGTGTTGGCGCAGCCCGCATCCGCACAGGCTCCGGCTGGAGGGGCGGCTCTTGCGCCGGATTCGCGGCCTGTGATTTTGGCGAGAACCCGGAATCTTGGGATGCAGTATTTTGAGGGCGGCAAGTATCAGGAAGCCGCCCAGAAGCTGGAAGAGTATTGGGCGATGCTGCGGGAGGACGAACGGATGGCCCCGCCGAGCGCGTATGTCGTGCTCGCGATGGGCGAGAGCTACTACCGGCTTGGGAAGACTGAAAATCTGACGAAGGCGATTGAGAAGTGGAATGAGTTCCTTCGCCGCTGGCCTGCGCACGAAAAGGTGATCGAGGTGAAACTGGCGATCGCGCAGGCATACATGCAGATGAAGCAGTGGGACAAGGCCATCGAATGGTGGGCGCAAATCGAGCAGTGGGCGAACCCGTTGCCGACCACGAATCCGATGCGGATAATTTTCCGAGAGCACGCACTCACCGGACAGGCTCACTGCTATATGCAGCTCAAAAAACCGGAGGACGAAATTACGGTGCTGGAGCGACTGGTGTATCCGGATTTCTTTACCGGATCGTCTGCGGAGGGCGCGGTGCGGCTGATGTCGTTGTATGCGCTGAAGCACGATCCGGCGGTGCCCGATACGATGGTTTTTGCGGACAAGGCCATTGCGCTTTTGAAGATGCTCCAAACGAAGACGCATCTCGTGGAGAACTTCATCGTGCTCAATTCACTGGCGATCAAACTCGGCGACGAACTGCTCGACGTTCACGCCTACAAGAAGGCGCTGGAAGGCTACTGGTCCGTCCGCCCCCGCGCCGAGGTGGCGAAGATGCAGCGCGACCGAATTGCCGCGATGAAACTTCGGATCGATCAGTTCATGAAGGCCGCAGGGAAAGACCCGGCGGAACTAGCGAAGGCGATTCGGATGAACGACGAAATCGTGAAGCCGCGCATCGAGGAGGCGGAGCGGATTCTCGCGCAGTTTGAAAAAGCAGGCGACTACATGCCCGCGTTGTATTTCCGCATGGCTCGCTGCCATTCGGACATGAACAAAAAGTGGGAGGCGATCGTGGTCTTCAATCAAATCCTGGAAGAATACCCGAAGGCTCCGGTGCGGGAGTTGGTGATCTTTTCCCGCCTCCAGCACTACGGCGAACTGGGACTCGCGGAGCGGACTTATCAGCTTGCGGACGAGTATCTCGCGGAGTTCCCGAAGGGGAAACACACGGGCGATGTGGCCTACATCCGGGCTGCGGCGGCGATGCGAAAAAAGGATTGGTTCATGGCGGAAAAGTATTTCACGGCTGCGCTCGAAATTCTGAAAGGGCTCGATGAAAAAGCACGCGCGGCTTACTGGGCGGAGGTTCGTTTTCAGATCGGGAATACGAAGTTTCTCCAGAATAAATTCCCGGAAGCGCAGAAGGATTTGCAGGGGTTCATCACCGAGTTCGGGTCGATGGCGGGCGGGAAGGGAGCTTTCATGGAAGATGCGGAGTATCAGCTCGCGCTCACGCATTTGTTCTCCGGCCACTATCAAAAAGATCCGGACAAAAAGGACGACGGCGACGGTGCGATTGAGCGCTTGCAGGCGTATCTTGCGAAGTGGGGAGAAAAGTCGTCATACGGCTCCGACGCGCGCTACCGCTTGGGTGTGTGCAATTTCGCAGCGTATGAAAATGAACAGTGCATCAAGGAATGCGAGACGTGGCTGACGAATTTTGGCTCGGACCCGAAGGAGCTTTTGCAACCCGAAGTCTATGCGTTGATGGGCGATGCGAAGGCGGCGCTAAAACACCATGCCGAGGCGGCGGTCGCATACATTAAGAGCTATAAGCGCGCGACGACAGACGAGGTGCTCAGTTACTCGCTCTTCGAGGCGGGGAAACAACTCCAGAAGGCGGCTGATTGGGAAGGCGTGGAAAAGCTCTACACGGAATTCGTGCAGGCGCGCCCGGATCATTCGGCAGCGGTGACTGCGGTGTATTGGATGGGCAAGGCGAAGTCCAAGCTCGGGCGCATGGAAGAGGCAAAGAAGATCACGATCGAGACGCTGAGCAAATACATCGGCGACCCGAAGCGCGAAGGGATCGAGATGATCCTCACGCAAGTAGCCGATTGGTCGCGCCGCCGCCCTGCCTTGGCGCTGAAGGAAAGCATCGCGACACAAGTTTCGAGTTCCGGCTTGGATAAGCCAAAGACCGAGGCCGAGCCTGCAAAATGGGACGCCGAAGCGGAACTGGAGCGCATGATTAAGCCGCTGCGTGAGAACATGAATCTCACGACCGAGCTGCGCATTCTTTATACGTTTAGCGAGCTGGCGAAGATCAGCCGGAATCCCGAGAAACGGGAAAAACTGCTCGCCGAGATTGCGGAGAAAGCGAAGACGGATGATTTGAGCCCGCATCTCTTGATGGAGATTGGCGACTACCAATTCGCGAAAGGAAAAATCGAACAGGCCGAGACGCTGTACCAAACGCTCCGTGAAAATTTCCCGAAGGCAGATCGCGTGGATGCGGGCTGGGTGGGATTGGCCGAGGTGAATTTCGCCCGCAAGAATTACGACGAGGCGATGAAGCTTTACACACACGCCATCGAGCGGCTCGGCGCTCCTTACAAGCTGAAGGAGGCATTGCTCGGTCAGGCCAAGGTGCATCTCGAAAAGGGGAACTACGCTGCGGCGACGAAGCTTTTTCAAGAGGTCGCAGGAGTCCGCGAATGGCGCGGCGAATCGACCGCGTATGCACTTTACCAGATCGCAGAGGTGCTCTTCCGGCAGGGCAAGGTTCCGGAGGCGATCTCGCAGTTTGAGCGCGTGGCGCTGACGCAGTTGAAGTATCCCTCGTGGGCCGCTCGCGCGTACCTTCGCGCGGCGGATGGATATTTCAAGCAGGGCAAGGACGACAAGGTGAAGGAGCGGCTCGCGGAAATGCTGACGAAGGAAAAGCTGCAAACATTGCCCGAAGCCGAAGAGGCCAAGGCGCGACTGGCAAAGCTCGGGAAGTAATCCCGCTTGCACGCGCGGTAAAAAGGCGCACCATTTCAGCATGAAGACGCTTCCAATGTTGATCGGCGGCGAGTGGGTGCTGGCCGCAGACGGTGCGACACGCGAGATCCTCAACCCTGCAACCAATGTTCCTTTTGCCAGCGTGGCGGAGGGTTCGGAAACCGATGCCACGGCGGCAATCGGGTTTGCGCGAAAGGCATTTGATGAGGGGCCGTGGCCGCGGATGCGTGCGCAGGAAAGGGCGTCGTATCTTTTCAAAATTGCGGATGCGATCGATGCTCATGCCGACGAACTTGCGACGCTGGAGACTCGCAATAACGGCAAGCCGTTGCGCGAGGCGCGCTACGATGTTGCGGATGCTGCGAACTGTTTCCGCTATTACGCGGGGCTTGCAACGAAGGCGCTCGGGCAGACTTTCGAGGTGTCGGATCCCGGTATCCAAACGATGGTTGTGCGAGAGCCCATCGGCGTTTGCGGGCAAATCATTCCGTGGAATTTTCCACTGCTCATGGCCGCTTGGAAGCTCGCGCCGGGCCTCGCTGCGGGCAACGTATGTATTCTCAAACCGGCGGAGACAACGCCGCTCACGGCGGTCCGACTTTTCGAGCTGATGCTGGGCGCGGGCCTGCCGCCGAGTGCCGCGCAACTTCTGCTCGGACCGGGTGCCAGCGCTGGCCATGCGCTTGCTGCTTCGCCGCTGGTGGACAAGGTGGCGTTCACTGGCGGAACCACTACGGGACGTGCGATCCTTGCTGCGGCTGCGGGCAATTTGAAAAAGGTCACGCTGGAGTTGGGCGGGAAATCGCCGTGCATTGTGTTCGCCGATGCGGACCTCAATGTGGCGCTGGAATACGCGCTTTTCGCGTGTTTCGCTGGCCAGGGCGAGGTGTGCAGCGCGGGTTCCCGGCTGGTGCTGGAGCGCTCCATCGCGGAGACTTTTCTCCCGCGTCTCGCGACCGCCGCAGCCGGCATCGTGCTCGGCGATGGCATGGACCCGAATACGGAAATGGGGCCGCTGATTACGCAGCAACATACGCAGCGCGTGCTCGAGTACATCAAGTGTGGCGTCGATGAAGGCGCGCGGCTGCTTTGCGGCGGACATCGGCTGACGAGCGGTCTTCATGCAAAGGGCAATTTCGTGACGCCCACGATCTTCGCGGACACTCGGCCCGACATGCGCATCGTTCGCGAGGAAATCTTCGGTCCGGTGTTGTCGGTGCAACTCTTCGACACCGAAGCCGACGCCATCCGAATCGCCAACGATACGGTCTATGGACTCGCAGGCGGCGTATTTACAAAGGATGGCGCGCGCGGCTTACGCGTTCTGCGTCAGCTCCGCGCGGGAATCACATGGCTCAATACGTATCATCCCACGTTTAATGAAGCCCCGTGGGGAGGCTACAAACAAAGCGGTTGGGGCCGCGAACTCGGAACCTACGGCCTCGATGAATACCTCGAAACAAAGCAGATCAACATCGCGCTAAATCCGGCGCGGATGGGGTGGTTTCGATCGGCGAACTGAGCTTGGTGGTTCATCCAGCGTGAAATGACGAATGACGGGCCACTGATGAAACGCACGGGGTGTGACCGCTACGTGAAGTAGCCCGTAGCACAGTCCGTCCCGGCTGTGGGGCCAACGGGCGTCCCGCCCATTGCAGGCCGACAGCAGCCGGGACGGCTACTGGCCCCACAGCCGGGACGGACTGTGCTACATCACGCAGCGGTCACACCCAACGCAAGGGACATGAGCACGCGACCCAGACCCGCCATTCGTCATTCCTCACCGACCCCGTAATCAAATGCCGACTAACATCCCGCAGTCGGCGGGATTCAAAAATGCGCCTACCACACAATGCTTTTCATCGTCCCGAATCCTGACCTTTTGCCATCGCGCTCCCGCGCCTCCGAGGAGGCGACCGCGTGAACCACGACAACGTCACCACGACACTACGCTGGGTGGGCGATTGGCCGTGGTTTGTCGGCGTCGGAGCAGCCGTGGTTCTCGGTCTCCTCGCCGTCGCACTCTATCGGCGCGATGTTGCGGGCAATGGGCGCTTCATTCGGTTCCTGCTCCCGCTCCTGCGCGGACTCGCAGTCGCTTTGATCGTCCTCATGCTCAGCGGGCCGGTGCTGCATCACCGCAGAGTCGTCGGCACGCTGGCGCGACTGATCGTGGCCGTCGATTCTTCGGAGTCGATGCATCTCACCGATTCCGCGATGGAATCCGGACGAAAAATAAGCATCGCCCGCCGCCTCGGGATGCTCGAAGGAACGACCGCTTCGCTCGACCTCCCCACCGCTGCGGAAAAGCTGATGGACGCACGCAGCCTTGTCGCCAGCCTCGCCGCGCTGGAGACGCCGGACACCGCCGTGCTGCAAAAATTGCGCACTGATTTCACAAGTAAGATCGCCGAATCCGAGGCCGCGTTCGCCAAGACGGGCCGCGACACGGAAATCCTGAATCGCCTCCGCGAAGAACTCGTCAAGCCCGCCGCCGAGCTTGCGAGCCGCGAGCTGGGAGCCGTGGACGACCGCACGCGCGCGGCGCTCGACCTCTCAAAGCTCGGCGACGCAGCAGGCCGCTGGTCGCGCGACATTTCCGATGTCTTCCAGCGCCAGCTCGACAACGATCCCGCGCAAGCGTCGCTGAAGACCGCGCTGGCAAAATTCGACGGAATGCCGCGCTGGCAACGTCTGCAAGGAATGCTCATGGAAGGTCGCCCGGAACAGCGCATCCTCGAAACGCTCGCCCGCCAGCACGACGTGCAAGTGATACTCATGGAAAACGGCGAGGTGAAATCGTTCTGGCAGCCCAGCAACGCCGATGCACCCAAGGCTCCGACTGCACTGCCGAAGCCCGAAGGCCAGGTGACAAACCTCACCGCCGCGCTGAAATTTGCAGTCGGCGACGAGAGCAAAGCCGAGCGCGGTGCCGTCATTTTATTCTCCGACGGACAGCACAATTCCGGCGAAACTCCGCTCGACACCGCCCGCATTCTCGCTGGGCGAAAGATGCCCGTTTACACCGTGGGTATCGGCAGCCAGATGCCGCCGCGCGACCTCGCAGTAATTGCAGCCACACTCCCGGAAGCTGTCTTTTTTGAAGACCGGGTGCGAGGCGACGTTGTCCTGAAAGAAGAATTGACCGCAGGGATGCCGTTCACGCTTTCCGTGAAGGACGGCGACAAAATTGTGTGGGAAAAACAGCTCCTCACCGAAGGCAAGGCGCTGCGCAACGTGCCGTTCGAATTTGCCATAAAAGACATCGCCGACGCGAAGCTCAAACAGCAGGCAATCGGCTACGAAGTCCTCGGCGCAGCGCTGGAGCTCACGGCATCCGTCAGCGGCCTCGAAGGCGACCGCGAACTCGCGAACAACTCCATCCCGCTTCGCTTCCGCGCAGTCACGCAGAAGCGCCGCGTGCTCATCCTTGATGGCCGTCCGCGCTGGGAGACGCGCTATTTGAAGAACCTCTTCGAGCGCGATGAAAAGTGGGAAATCAATACCGTCATCGCGGGCTCCAGCAGCGACACCGGCTTCATCCGCGGCGACAAACCCGGCACCTTCCCGAACGACTCGAAAATTCTCGATGGCTACGACCTCGTCGTTTTCGGCGAAGTCCCGCGCCAGCATCTCCGCGACGAAGAGATGGCGTGGCTGGCAGACTTTGTCGGCAAGCGCGGAGCGGCCATGCTCATCATCGACGGCCCGCGCAATCTGCTCCGCGAATACCGCGACACACCGCTCGCGCCCGTCTTTCCCGTCGAGTGGGCGGGCGACGGCATCCGCTCCGGCATTGTCTCGCTCAAAGTTACGCAGCGGTCCGAAGGCATCGGCGCATTCTCGCTCAGCACCGACCTCGCGACGAATTCCGACACCTGGCAGAAGCTGCCCGCTCCGCACTACCTCGCGAACGTGAAAGCACTGCCCGGCGCGGAAGTGTATCTCGAAGCCGACACGGGCGCGGTAAAGATCCCCGCAGCCGTCCTCCGGCCCTTTGGCGCAGGCCGCGTTTACTATCAGGGCTTCGACGACTCCTGGCGCTGGCGCTACGAAATCGCCGACTTATATCATGTGAAATTCTGGAACCAGCTCGCCAGTTTTGTCGCCGAACCGCCATTCGCTGCGCGCGACAAATTCGTCGCGCTCGACGCCGGACAGCTCACCTACAGCCCCGGCGACAGCGCGAACTTCCGCGTCCGCCTCCACGACGGGGAAGGCAAGCCCGTCACCGACGCCGCCGTCTCCGCCGTGCTCACCCGCGACGGCCAAAAAGTCGCGACGATCTCGCTTTCGCCCGATGCTGGCGGGCTCTACCGCGGAAAATCCGCAGCGCTGGAACCCGGCAACTATGAGATGTCCGTAGAGAGTGCCGTCGTCCCGGAAGGCCAGCTCAAGGCGCGCACACAGTTCAAAGTCGCAGCCCGCGAAAGCGGCGAGCGCACGCTGCTCTCCGTCAACGAAGACCTGCTCCGGCAAGTCAGCACAGCAAGCGGCGGCGAGTATTACCGCGAAGAGCAATGCGACGCGCTGGTCGCCGCCATCAAAGGTCTCAGCGACGGGCGCATTGAAGAACGCGACACGATTCTATGGCAGGAATGGCCGTGGTTCGCCGCAATCATCGGCCTGCTCACGCTCGAATGGATTCTGCGCAAACGCGCCGGGATGCTGTAAATGGCCTGCCGAATGCTCTCCAAACGGGCATGAGACTCATCGGCATAATCATCGTCGTCGCCATTATCTACATCGCCTACGGCAAGCAAAACCAGCAAGGCGGAACCAATTCCCGCGTCGCAGCCGCACAATCCGAAGCCGCGAAAGTCATACCCGTTCAGCCCCAACCGCAAGCCCAGCAACCCGCTCCCGCCCCAGCACCACAAGGCGGCGGAGTCCGCGCCCCCATAGACCGCACCCGCGCCGTGATGGACCTTGTTAAATCGAGGAACTAGCGGTCTTGCATGTTTTGAGATGAAGAATGACGGGCGGCATCCTTCGCAATCACAGATGACGCTCCCCTTTCGAGACGGTTCTGTGTAAAGCAGACCGTCCATGAACCGGTCACAAACCAGATTGCTCATCTTGCTTTTGCTCTTCGCCTTATTCGCGAACGCGGCAAACGCCGCCGAGCGCCCGAATATCCTTTTCGCCATCGCCGACGATTGGGGGAAACACGCCAGCGCTTACGGCACCAAATGGGTGAAGACGCCCGCATTTGACCGCGTCGCGAAAGACGGCATCCTCTTTAACAACGCCTACACGCCGAATGCGAAGTGCGCGCCGTCCCGTGCTTGCATCCTCACGGGGCGCAATTCCTGGCAGCTCAAGGAAGCGGCGAATCACATCTGCTACTTTCCGCCCGAGTTCAAAGGCTGGGGCGAGGCGCTCGCGGAGAACGGCTGGAACGTCGGCCACACGCTGAAAGGCTGGGGCCCCGGCGTCGCGAAAGATGCGCAGGGAACGACGAGGCAGATGACCGGAAAAGCCTACAATTCGCGCAAAGCGACGCCGCCGACCGACGAGATCAGCAACAACGATTACGCGGGGAATTTCGCCGATTTTCTCGATGCCGCGCCGGCTGGCAAACCGTGGGCATTTTGGTGCGGCGCGGTGGAGCCACACCGTGGCTACGAGTTCGGATCGGGCGTCGCGAAAGGCGGCAAGAAACTCTCCGACATCGACCGCGTCCCCGGCTACTGGCCCGACAACGAGACGACGCGCAACGATTTGCTCGACTACGCATTCGAGGTGGAACACTTCGACACGCATCTCGGACGAATGCTCGCCGAACTCGAAAAGCGCGGCCTGCTCGCCAACACGCTCGTCGTCGTGACTTCCGACCACGGTATGCCGTTTCCGCGCGGGAAGGGAAATGCGTATGAATTCTCCAACCACGTCCCACTCGCCGCGATGTGGCCGGGCGGCATCACAAAACCCGGACGTGTCGTGGACGACGCCGTGAGCTTCATCGATCTCGCGCCAACTTTCATCGAAGTTGCTGGACTCAAATGGGCGCAGACCGGAATGGCGGAATCGCCGGGCCGCAGCCTCACGGACATCTTCCGCTCAGAAAAATCCGGCCTCGTAAATCCGGCACGCGACCACGTCCTCATCGGCAAAGAGCGCACCGATATTGGTCGCCCAAATGACGTCGGCTATCCCATTCGCGGCATCGTAAAAAACGACTGGCTGTATCTCAAAAACTTCGAGCCAACGCGCTGGCCCGCTGGCAATCCCGAGACCGGCTACCTCGATTGCGACGCTGGCGCGACCAAGAGTTTCATCCTCGATGCACATCGCGCAAACCCCGCCGACCCGAGCTGGGCGCTGTGCTTCGGAATCCGCCCCAGCGAAGAACTCTACGACCTCGCAAAAGACCCCGATTGCCTGCGCAATCTCGCCAAGACCGACGACGCAAAACGCACCGAACTTTCCGCCACACTCACCGCCGACCTGAAAGCACAGGGCGACCCACGCATCATCGGCGACGGCAGCATCTTCGACCGCTACGAGCACGCCAACAAAGGCCACGCAGGCTTCTACGAGCGCTTCATGCGCGGCGAAAAACTCAAGACCGGCTGGGTGAAAGAAACCGACTACGAGAAATCCCCGCCGCCCGCGCCGCTGCCGTAGGAACGGCGCAATCGATTGCGAAACGCCTCTTTCCGCTTCCCTCGCCTGCCCGTTCATGAAACACCGACGCCCGTAAATTTATGGCAACACCGCTCATCATTGGAACCAACGGATTCGTCGTCGCGATTGATCAGGCCACCGGCAATGAACTTTGGCGCACTTTGGTCGGCAAAGGCATTCTCGGATCGTCGGGACAAGACGTCAGCGTGATCATCGCTGATGGGGCGGTGTTCGCAGGGTCGCATGGGAAACTTTTCTGCCTCGATTTACAGACCGGCGAAATCCGCTGGGAGAACGAACTAAAAGGGATGGGCTACAACGACATCTCCCTCTCCATCGAAGGTGTCTCCATCCAATACCTCCAAAAAGTCGTGCGTCGGCAATCGTAACCATGAAGCGCGACAAAATGCATTGGTTTGGCTGGGTCTGCTGGCTCGGCGTCGTGATTTGGATCTCGACGGTCTATTATCTTTCATCGCTCGGCAGCATCGAAATCTCGGACATGAACGTCTTCGATGTGAACGACAAGATGCTCCATTTCGCCGCGTTTTTCTGCGGCGTCCTCGCGCTGACTCCAGCGCTGCGGCACACGTTCGACTGGCCGTGGAAAAAGGTCTGCATTGTCGCAGTGGTGAGCATGTCCATTTACGGTGCGCTCGACGAAGTACACCAAAAATTCACCCCAAGCCGCAGCGCGCTGGATGCCTGGGACTGGCTCGCAGACACACTCGGCGCGTCCGCTGGCGCTCCACTTGCAGCTTTTATCCATGCCTACATCTCAAGAAAAACTCGCCCGACTCCGGCAGGAGATTGAGGAACACGACCGCCGCTATTACGTCGATGCCCGCCCGACGATCAGCGATCAGGAATACGACGCGCTCTTCCGCGAACTCCGCGCGCTGGAGTCCGCACACCCGGAACTCGTCACGCCGGATTCACCGACGCAGCGCGTGGGAGGAAAGGCGACCGATGGATTCCAGCAGGTCCGCCACGCCGTGCCCATGCTGTCGCTGGACAATCTCTTCGCAAAAGAAGGTCTCGACGGGCTGAAAAAATGGATCACCAGCGTCGAGAAACTTCTCCCCGGTGAATCGCTCGAATGGCTCGTCGAGCCAAAGGTGGACGGCCTTGCTGTGAGCCTGCGCTACGAGGATGGACGCCTCATCACCGGCGCGACGCGCGGCGATGGCGAGATGGGCGACGACATCACCGACAACCTGCGCACCATCCGCGCAATCCCGCTCCATTTGAAAGGTGCGCCCGATGTCCTCGAAGTGCGCGGCGAAGTGTATCTACCGGTCGAGGCGTTTCGCAAAATGTGCGACGAGATGCGCGCCGCAGGAGATGAGCCGTTCGCTAATCCGCGCAACGCCGCTGCGGGCTCGCTGAAGCAGCTCGATCCCTCCACCGTGGCCAAACGCCCGCTCGCGATTGTGCTCTACAGCCCCGGCGAATGCTCCGCAGATTTGCCGCCGACGCAGGCCGACTTTCTCGCGTGGGTCAAAAGCCTCGGCTTTCCAGTCCCGCGTTTCCAGCGCGTGTGTAAAACTGCGGAAGAAGTATTCGCCGCAATTCAGGAACTCGACGCCACACGCGACACGTTCGGCTTCGAGACGGATGGTGCGGTCATCAAACTCAACCAAGTTTGGCTCCGCGAAAAGGCCGGCTACACCTCGCGATTTCCCCGATGGGCGAAGGCGTGGAAATACGTCTCCGAGCAAGCCACGACGCGTATCCGCGCCATCACCGTGCAAGTCGGCCGCACCGGCAATCTCACGCCCGTCGCCGAGCTGGAACCGGTCTTCCTACGAGGCAGCACGATCTCCCGCGCGACGCTGCACAACGAAGACGAAATCCGCCGCAAAGACATCCGCATCGGCGACACCGTGATCATCGAAAAAGCCGGCGAAGTCATCCCGGCGGTCATCCGCGTTGTCGTCGAAAAGCGCGACTCTTCCGCCGAGCCATTCGATTTCCTGAAGCACATCGACAACAAGTGCCCGGCTTGCGGACACGCCCCGCGCCGCGACCCCGAATTTGCCGCTTGGGTTTGCGAAAATCCCGGCTGCCCCGCCCAGAAGACGCGCCGCCTCGAATACTTCGCGAAGCGCGGCGCTCTGGACATCGAGGGGCTTGGCAGCACGGTCGCAGATGCGCTCGTCGAGCGCGGGCTTGTCGATGAACCACTCGATCTTTTCAGCCTGAAACTCACCACACTCGGCGCGCTCAATCTCGGCACCGATGAAGCGCCACGAATCTTCGGCGAAAAGAACGCAGCCAAGTTGCTCGAAGCCTGCCAGCGCGCCCGCACCATGCCCCTCGCCCGCTGGCTCCACGCCCTCGCCATTTCCGATGTCGGCGAAGAATCCTCCCACGACATCGCGAAATTCCACGACACGCTCGAAGCCATCGCAGAATCTCCCCTGCTCCGCGACGTCATCGCCCTCGATAAAGCCCGCGCTGACATTCAGGCAAACAGCCCGCGTTCGCAGGCCAACAAGGACAAGAGCGACCTCGAAAAACTCCAGCTCGCCACCCGGCAGGCCGAGGCCGCCGCGCAAGCTCAGGCCATCGGCGAACGACTCATCGCCACCGGATTTGCGGCTCCATCGAAAAAGAGCGGAGGCACGCCAGCGGATGCCGTCGTCCTCGCCGGCCCCGTCTCTGCGCAAGCTTGCCTCGATTGGTTCGCCTCGCCGCTCGGACAGAAAACGATGTCCCGCCTCGCCGAACTCGGAATCTCCCCGCGCGGCGGCGCACTCGTCGTCAGCGACTCGCCATTTGCAGGCAAAACAGTCGTCGTCACCGGCTCGCTCGAACTCATGTCGCGCAACGAAGCGCAGGAAAAAATCCGCGCCGTCGGCGGCAACGTCGGCAGCAGCGTCAGCAAGAAGACGCACTTCGTCGTCGCCGGTCCCGGCGCAGGCTCGAAGCTCGAAGACGCGCAGAAACACAACATCCCCGTGCTCACCGAGCAGCAGTTTGTGGAAATGCTCGGCAATCCCCCTCCCGCCAAACCCGCTGAAGGAATGCTCCTGTGATCGCGCCGCTCATTACAAAGTTGGACGCGCGCACCCGAGTCCGCTAGACCTCGCCGCATGTCGAAATCCGTCGCCTGGATCGTCTGGACCATTACCGCCGCGCTGCTCGGCTGCTTCTTCATCTGGCCCATCGCAGCCACAGTGAACCGCGCCTTTGTGGATGCCGACGGGCACTTCACCTTCGCGTACGTCGCCGAGATTTTCGCGAACCGCAACTATCGCGAAGGACTGCAAAATTCCTTCATGCTCGCGTGCTGCACCACGCTCACGACACTCGCCATTGCCCTGCCACTGGCCTTCCTCAGCGACCGCTTCGATTTCTTCGGGAAAAAGGCTCTCTCCGCGCTCCTCCTCGTCCCCATGATTCTCCCGCCGTTCGTCGGCGCGATCGGGCTGAAACAAATGCTCGGGCAATACGGCGCTTTCAACGCCCTTCTCATCAAAATGGGCATCCTCGGCGCGAGCGAAACCATCGACTGGCTCGGGCGCGGACAGTTCTGGGGCATCGTCGCAGTGCAAGCGCTCAGCCTGTATCCCATCTTCTTTTTAAACCTCACCGCAGCCCTCGCGAACGTCGATCCCGCCATGGACGAAGCCGCCGTAAACCTCGGCTGCACGGGCTGGCGCAAGTTCCGCAAAATCACCCTCCCGCTCATCATGCCCGGCGTCTTTGCGGGCGGCACCATCGTCTTCATCTTTGCGTTCACCGAGCTCGGCGCACCGCTCATCTTCGACTACTCCCGCGTCACCAGCGTGCAGATTTTTTACGGCATCAAAGAGATCGACGGCAACCCGTTCCCGTTCGCGCTCGTCGTCGTCATGCTCGTCGCCACCATGCTCCTCTACATGGCCAGCAAGTTCTTCTTTGGCCGCAGCCAGCACGCGATGATGTCCAAAGCGACCACCGCCGGCGGCAGTCGCGCGCTCAGCGGAATGAGCAGTGCGCTCTGCTTCGCATTCTTCCTCGGAGTCACCATCCTCGCGCTCCTACCGCACATCGGCGTCGTCCTCGTGAGCTTCGCAAAAGACTGGTATCGCACCGTCCTGCCTGCGCAGTGGAGCACCGAGCACTACGAGGCTGCGATGGGCCACTACCTCACCGTGCCGAGCATCATGAACAGCCTCAAATACGCGGGCTGTAGCGTCATCTTCGACATCGTCCTCGGCGTTGCAATCGCCTACGTCATTGTCCGCACCAAGCTCCCCGGCCGCGGAATCCTCGACGCGCTCTCCATGCTTCCGCTCGCCGTGCCCGGACTCGTCCTCGCGTTCGGATACCTCGCCATCACTCGTCCGGGTCGATTTTTTGAAAGCCTCGATCCCTCCCGCGATCCCACACTTCTGCTCATCATCGCATACGGCGTCCGTCGTCTGCCGTATGTCGTCCGCAGCGCCGTCGCCGGTCTCCAGCAAACCAGCGAGACCCTCGAAGAAGCCGCACAGAATCTAGGCTGCACGCCCTTCCGCACACTGCGCCGCATCACACTCCCGCTCATCGCCGCCAACATTCTCGCGGGCGGATTACTTGCATTCAGCTTCGCCATGCTAGAGGTCAGCGACTCCCTCATCCTCGCAGTGAAACAGCAGGACTTCCCCATCACCAAAGCCATCTACGAACTCTTCAACCTCATCGGCGATGGCAAATACCTCGCCGCCGCGCTCGGAGTGTGGGCCATGCTCTTCCTCGGCCTCACCATCGCGATTGCCAGCAAAGTCCTCGGCAAGAAAATGGGCGCACTTTTCCGCGCGTAGCTCGGATCAAAATTCATCCAATGTTCCATCGCCACCTCATCATTACCGCCGCACTCGTCACATCCGCTTTCGGCGCAACGAAGTCTTCGCCTAACATTCCGCCCGCCCCGCTCCAGCCGCTGAAAGTTTCCAAAATCTCGCTCGGTGCCCGAAATGTCGCGAGCGGGCAGGCACGAGGTGCGGGAGTTGCGCCGAGCACGGACTCCACGCGTACGACAACCGCGCACGAGGCAACGCTGGAGATTTCCGCAAAGAATCTCGGCACGCAGACGCAGGCGGTAACGCTGAGGTGGTTTTGGCTCGGGAGATACGAGACCAGTAAGAACTGGTTCCGCTCGGGCGACGGCGAGAAGGTCGTGACGCTGGACCCGAGCAAGGCAACGGTCTTCGTGGTCGATAATGTCGATGTCGAGAGCCATCAAACGAAAGGCGGCTCCAGCTACGTCAGCGGCGGGAGGCTGTTCGGATGGGTGGTCACCGCATCAAATAGCAAGGGCGAGACGGAGGTGGTCCGGGTGAGCGATTCGCTGTATCTCGGCTTCGCCACCACGCCCCCGCCGAAGATGAGAAAGGCGCAGCCTTCGAAAGCGAGCGAATAGCTCCGCACCGAGCCCCCCGTTGTCGAAACGACGCCCTACTTCTTCGCGAACTGCACGGCCATCCCGGCGGCGAGCATCTCCAGCTCTCCGCTGAGCGCGGATTTCCATACTCCGCCGTCTTTCATGAATGCGCCGGTGTTTGCCGCTTTCACGGTGTTGTCGCCGATGGCTCGGGTGATGGTGCTGACGACGTAGGTCGAGTCGCCGGCGT
>JAYTMG010000744.1:0-1507 GCA_043728745.1 Verrucomicrobiaceae bacterium | reverse complement strand
CTGGAGGTTTACCGCCTCGCTCCGCAAAATTAAGTGCTGGAAAAATAGCACTCACTAGTCTATGAAAACGCCCATGAGAAAAGTCCTGCTCGGCAGCATCGCTGCCACCATTATCTCCGCGATACCGGCCTTCGCCGCCACCGCATACGACGCGATGCGAACCGTGGGGAAAGAAAAGAGCGAAGCCGTCCTCGAAAAAATCACCGAAGTGCGCGGGCTCCACGGCTCACCGCAGCCGACGACGTGGCGCATCAGCACGAGAGAAACATCCTACGATGTCCGCAGCGCGAAACTCGCCTCCACATCCGCAGGCCGTGCGCTCACTCCGCTCAATCTTTCCGAGCTCAAACTCGACAGCGACGGCGCGCACACCGTCGCCGAGCGTGAGGCAAAAAAAGCCGCGTTCTCGTATGACTTCGCAGACTACACACTCCGCAGCGGAGCAAGCTCGCCCGTGTGGGAAGTCCGCCTCGTCGATGAACAGAGCAAGCGCTCTGCAACCCTCAAAATCGGAGCCGACACGGGAAAAGTCATCTCATCTGAAGGGCTGAAGAAATCTTCGACTACGCAGACCAAAACGCCCGCCGTCGCTCACGAACCGCCCGTCGCAAAACCACCAAAGCCACCGCGCGAGCAAGCACCGCAATACGTGCAGGACGATCCATCGAATTATGATCCCGCCGACGACCCCACGCCGCCGCCGCCGCGCCGCCGCCCCGTGGTCGCGGAACGCCGCGACCGCGATGAAGACGACGCCGAAGAATCGGACGACAGCCGCTACAACCAAGGCTACGAGAAGGTCATCGACCGCGTGGGCAATCATTTCAAACTACGCAGCTCGCAGCTTCGCAGTTGGTTCGACCGCAGCGTGCGCCCTGGTGGACGGCCGACTTACGGCTCCAGTTCCGACCGCACGACGCGTTACGAGCGCGAAGAACGCGAAGAGCCGCGCCAGCCCGAGCGCCGCACCACCACGCGCCCCGATCCAAACGAAACGCGCTACTACCGCCCCGCGCCCGGCGACCGCCTGCGCGACTAATCAACGGATGCAAACGTGGCTCTGGACGGGCTCGGAATATTCCCCCACCCCATCGGTGCCCATCTCAGACCGCGGCTTCCGCTACGGCATGTCGCTTTTCGAGACCGTGCGCGTGTGGAATGGCCGCATCGAATTTTGGGAGCAACATCGCCAGCGCCTCTTCGCCTCGTGCGTCGAGCGTGACTTCCCCATCGCGGAGAAAACGCTCTGGCGTGCCGCCGACGTTTTAGAAACCGCAGGAATCAACGGCATCGCCCGCATCTATGTCACAGCGGGCGACGGCGCGCCATCCGCAGCCGTCACCGAGCCGCGAGTATTCATCCTTTTAGAACGTCGCGAACCGGAAAAAGAAGAGAGCTGGGAAATCGGATTTCACGACGACACCTACCGCGCACCCTTCGGCGGATTAAAGACCGCGAACTATTGGTTTAATGCGGACGCACTCGCCCGCGCAAAAGCCCGCCGTCT
>JAYTMG010000743.1:0-1482 GCA_043728745.1 Verrucomicrobiaceae bacterium | reverse complement strand
CAGCTTGCGGTGGTCGCGCTTCTTCGCCTCTTCGACCATGTTGAAGTATTCCTCCATCTGCGTCTTGTTTTTGAACGCCGTGCCATAGACACGCTGGAGTTGCGGGTTCTTTTCGTCGCCCTTGTAGTAAGTGCTGGAAAGGTGCGTGAGCTTAAACGCGCCGATATTCCCCGTGCGCATGACGTGCGGCCCGGCGCACAGATCGAGGAAGTCGCCATTCTTAAACAGCGTGAGTTCCTCGCCCTCCGGGATGTCCGCGAGATTGCCGATTTTGAATTTCGAGACGTTGCCCGGACGCTCCGAAAGCCCGCCCAGCCGCCCGCTCTCCGCCAGCGCCAGCGCCTCGGCCCGCGACACGACTGTGCGTTCAAAGACGTTGTTCGCTTTGATCTCCTTTTTCATCTCCTCCTCGATGCGCGCAAAATCCTCCGGCGTGATGCGGTGCGGCATTTCGAGGTCGTAGTAAAAGCCAGTGTCAACCGGCGGCCCGGCAGCGAATTGCGCCTCCGGCCAGATGCGTAAAATCGCCGTAGCGAGAACGTGCGCCGCGCTGTGGCGGAGCCGTTCGAGGTCGGTCATCTGGTGGCGTTGATCCAGAGTCTTGCGTTCGGGTTGCGATGACTGCGGCGGCTGCTGATTTTCGTCGGACATAAAATGGGCGGCGAAACTACCGGAACAATCCCCGATGGCAAGACGCGCGAGCGAACCACGAAACGCACGGGTGTGATTAAAAGTGGAATAAAGCTCGGGGCAAACCAGTCGTGGCTCACGCAGCCCTCTGCGTGACACTCCTACCCGCGAAGCGCTGATCCAATGAGCGTTCCACCGAGAAGAATGCGCTTCGCGTGAGGGGAAGCACGCGGAGGGCCGCGTGCGCCACGACGCATGCGTGCTCACTTGAGCATTTCCACTTTTAATCACACCCGAAACGCACCGTGAATGCGTCGAATTTATTTATGGCGCGCCGAGTTTGTTGCGTGCCTCTTCTTCCCGAATCCGCCTGTAGGTGTCATCAAGCACCTTGTTCTCCATTAATGACCGCTCGTAGTCCCGGTTTACATATCCGAATTTATATCCGGCCTAAAAGGCAGCGACGATGAGCAGCGCGATGAGGATGTATCGGAAGAAGGGCCTCATTGGCGTGTACTTCTTGTTTTATTTGGCCAGCAACTGCACGCCATCGGCGACTACGAAGCCGTCGGTGTCTTTTGTGTCGATGGTGATGAACAGTTTGTCGGTCGTTTTGAACTCGATGGTTCCTAGGAGGGCGCTGCCTTCTTTGAGGGTTTCGTTGACTTGGGTGGTGAGTTGGCGGGCGGCGCTTTTTATTTGGATGGGGACGTTGGTGGCTCGGTTGGGGTTGGGCGGGTAGTGGAAGTGGAGTTCGTAGGTGCCGGGTTTTTCGATGGGGATGGTCCATGTGAGGGTTTTTTCGCCTTTGCCGACGTTGCCGTCGTGGATGTAGCCGTCGCCGATTCGTTG
>JAYTMG010000742.1:0-4745 GCA_043728745.1 Verrucomicrobiaceae bacterium | reverse complement strand
CCGCGAATAAAATCCTCGATTCGCAACCGCGCGTCTTGGGCCACATTACGCAGCACTTTTGCACGAGGCGCAGCCTTCGTCTCACCCCCGGAAATATTTTGCTCTTCGTTGTAAGCCCTTCGACGCGCCGGGTCCGACAGCACCGCATACGCAGCGTTCACCGATTGAAGCCTCGTCACCGCATCCTCCGAGCCCGGATTCACATCGGGATGATGCTTCTTCGCCAGCGAGCGATAAGCCTTCCGCACATCATCCAGCGTGCAACTTGGGTCCAGACCGAGGACGGAATAATAATCAGGCGCAGATTCTTTCACACCCCACCCGTACCGCCTCCGCGCACTCCCGCCAAGATGCGATCTGCGGAACGAAAATTCTTTTCGCACCGGCCCGGCCCTGTCTGTCTTTCCTGCTCACCGCTGGCGACAGGTCGAGATGCTACGATTCGCGTTGAAACGCTCTGAGTTCTTCCACTTTAGCTCACACCGAAGAGGGCGCGAACACGGGGATTGGTTTGTTGCGGTGGGGCGCGGTTGCGGTATAGCGTCGGGGGAAATGGACAGCGAATTGGGGAAAATCACGGAGGCGATGATGAGCTCGTATGCAGCGGGCGGCGGGATCAATCATGTGGACGGGGCGAACCTGCCGTCGAAGCGGACGATTTCGACGATTTGCGAGGATTTGTTGCAGCTTTTGTTTCCGGGGTTTCATGATGCGGAGCCGATTCACAGTTCGCATTTACACCGTGTGACGAATCATCGGGTTTTCAGCATCGCGGAGCGGCTGGCGGAGGAGATTTGCAAGAGCCTGCGGCTGAATGAGCCGGATTGCCCGAACGCGCAGGCGACAAAGCTGGCGCATGATTTCCTGAGCGGTCTGGTGCGTGTGCGGGAGCTGCTGAAGACGGATGTGGAGGCGGCGTTTCAGGGGGACCCGGCGGCGGGTGCGACGGATGAGGTGATTCTGAGTTATCCGTTCATCGAGGCGATCGCGGTGCAGCGGAGCGCGCATGTTCTTTACGCGCTGGAGGTGCCGATTATCCCGCGGATGATGACGGAGTGGGCGCATAGCCGGACGGGCATCGACATTCATCCAGGGGCGCATATCGGGAGCCATTTTTTCATCGACCACGGCACGGGCGTGGTGGTGGGGGAGACGAGTATCATCGGGACGAATGTGAAGCTGTATCAAGGCGTGTCGCTCATCGCGAAGTCGCTGGCGGGCGGCCAGACGCTGCGCGGGCAGAAGCGGCATCCAACGATCGATGACCATGTAACGATTTACGCGAACGCGACGATCATGGGCGGCGATACAACGATCGGCGCAGGCTCAACGGTGGGGGCGAGCGTGTTTCTGACGCACAGTGTGCCGCCACGTTCGCTGGTGCTGGCGGAGGGGATGGGCGTGAAGATTCTGGATAAGAACCGGGGCACGGCGGGGGTGGATGATTGGATGATTTGATGCGCTCTTGAGGTCTTCCGATTATCCGCTACGCTCTTTTTCACATGGCTTCCAACAGACACTTCACCGTCGCTCTTTCACTCCTGCTCGCGCTGCCTCTTTCCGGGCAAACGCCGGAAGGAGTGTCCCGCATTACGCAGCCGGAAGAGCCGGAAGTGCGGCGGCCCGTCGTGATTTCGCGGCCTCCGATCATCGGCGCTGCGCCTTCGCATGTCCCGGCGATGTCGCCGCCCACGCCGCCCGCGCCGCCCGCGCCAGTGGTGCCGACGGTGGCTTCGATCAAACAGGTCGCGCCAGTACCGGTGACGATTCAGCCGACTTGGGAGACGCAGAAACTTGCGCGCAGCTACACATTTACCATCCCCGCGCCGCGTGGACAAATCACAGACCGCAACGGCATCCCGCTGGCGAGGAATCGCATCGCGCACAATCTCGGCGTGGTATTCCCCACCCCGGCAAAGTTCAGCGATGCGGAGGCGACGCGCTTTATCGCGGAACAAGTGGCCACGGCTTCGCGCCTGATGGGGCGGCCATTGACTGTGCCGGACCGGGCGCTGAAGCATTACCAGAATCGCGCGATTACGCCGCTGGTGATCGCTATCGACCTGAACGCGAACGAGCTCGCGAGAATCAAAAGCGCCAATTCTCCGGGGCTGATGCTCCAGTCGGTGTATCAGCGCGTTTACCCGCAAGGACGCTCGGCGGGGCACATCGTGGGATACGTCGGCCGCATGGGCAATTGGCTGACGGGAAATGTGGAGAGCAACGAACTGCTATGGCCGCAAGTCGAGGGACGCGAGGGCCTGGAGGTGGCTTTTAATGAGCAACTCTCCGGGAAAAATGGCGCGCTTTTCGTGTCGTTCGACGCCCAAGGCCGGAAGTCAGAAGAGCGGGTGTTGGTCGCTCCGACACCCGGCCAGAATGTGGTCACCACGATTGATATGTCGCTCCAAAAGGTAGTGGAGAGCTCGCTGAGTGCGGCTCGCGTGGCGTGCGCTATGGTGGTGATGGACTGCAATACCGGCGAAATCGTCGCGATGGCGTCGATGCCCAACTACGACCCGAACGTGTGGATTCCGACCATCTCACAGGATGAACTTGATGCTTTCAACGACCCGAAGAAAAACGACCCGCTCATCCCCCGCGCATTCCGCGCGACCTATCCGCTCGGGTCCGTGTTCAAGGTATTCACAGGGCTTGCTGCGATGAATGAAGACAAAGTGGACCCGAATGATCAGTTCGGCGGAGAGGCTTATCTGACGATCGATGGCCGCAAATTCTGGGACCACACAAAGCGAAACACGGGAACAAAGAACTTCATCGGTGCGATCACCATGAGCTGCAACACCTACTTCTATCGAATGGGAATGAAGGCCGGATTCGCGCCGATTTCCGAATACTCGCGGCAGCTCGGCTTTGGCAGCAAGACAGGCATCCCAATCAATGGCGAAGAACCGGGCTCTTTGAATGATGTGGAGACCATCCTCAAAGTGGACAAGCGCAAAGCCGGTCTCGGCGACCTTGCGAACCTTTCCATCGGGCAGGGATTGACTGCGGTGACGCCGCTCCAAGTCGCGAAAGCGATGACGGCGATCGCGAATGGCGGAACGGTCTATCAGCCACGGCTCGTGCTTCAGGTGCAGGGCGTGGATGATAAGGTGAACATCGGCTACGACGTGCGCGTCCGGCATCAATTCACGATCGATAAGGATGTGATGAAAGCCATGCGCAAGGGGCTCTACAACGTCGTGAATGGGCGCGGCGGCACGGCACACGCAGCGCAGAATTCGACGATGAAGGTAGCAGGGAAAACCGGCACCGCCCAATGGGGCGCAGGCGCAAAAGAGAAGGTCGCCGCATGGTTTTCCGGGTATGCCCCGGCGGATAAACCGCAGTGGGCTTTCGCCGCAGTGTATGAGGGAAGACCCGGCGACGACTCGGTCCACGGCGGCTCCAACGTCGGCCCGATCATCAGCCGCGCGTTGAGGAATTTTCCAAAACCCGTGGTTGAGGAAAAAGAGGGTGGCCTTCGCAAGAAGAAGAAAAAGAAGATCTCGAACGACGAAGAAATGTCCGACAATGGAGATGACGAGCCGCCGAAGAAACCGACCCGCCGCCGCTCGGAGCCCGACGAAGTCGTGCAGTAACGGATGCACACTGCATTTGTCCTCGGCGCAGGTCTCGGCACACGCCTCCGCCCGCTGACCAATCGCCGCCCGAAGCCGCTCATCCCACTCGGCAACCGCCCGCTCATTACGTGGGCTTTCGACCATCTCATGGACTGCGGAGTGGAGCGATTCGTCGTGAACACCCACTGGCGCGCAGAGCGCTACGCGGAGTTTTTCCCCGAAGGACACTGGCGGGGATGCCCGATCCATTTCATCGAAGAAACGCCCGAAGTCCTCGAAACCGGCGGCGGCATCTGGAACGCCCGCGAACTGCTCGGCGGCGGGCCGTTCATTGTCTATAATGGGGACATCCTCAGCGACATCCCCCTCCCTCGCGCCATTGAGCATCACCGCTCCTCGGGGAATGAAGTCACGCTCATCCTTCGCTCGCAAGGCGACAATCGCAACGTGACGTTTGACGCGCACAACGGGCGCATCCTCGACCTGCGCCGGGCACTGCGCCCCGAGCTGGAGCCGCAGTTTCTTTTCACTGGGATCTACCTCGTCGAGCCTGCATTCATTTCCCGCATTCCTGCCGCGCAAAAAATCTCCGTCGTCCCGATTTTCCACGACATGATTCGCGCGGGCGCACGCCTCGGCGGAATCGTCCTCGACGAAGGCAACTGGCGCGATCTCGGCACCCGAGAAGAATACCTCGCCGCCAATCGCGCCATTGCCGGAACGCACAATACCATTCATCCCTCCGCAACAATCGGCGCAGGTGCGCTGCTCGACGACTGCATCATTTGGGAAAACGCAACCGTCGCGCCCGGAGCTCGCCTGACCCGCTGCATCGTCGCCGATGGAGCAACCGCGAGTGGCGAACAAATCGACGCGGACTTCGACCCAAGCTTGCACTAAGCGGCTGCGATCCGCCATCAGTGGAATGATGCAAGTACCGCTGCTCGATCTCCGTGCGCAATATGCGCCGCTCAAATCTCAATTTCTGACCGCCATCGAAGAAGTCTGCGATTCGCAGGCGCTCGTTCTCGGGCCTCGGACTGAGTTTTTTGAGCGCGCCGTGGCCACCTACTGCGGCGCGAAGCACGCCATCGGATGCAGCAGCGGGACGGACGCGCAACTGATGCTCCTCATGGCGATGGACATCGGCCCCGGCGA
>JAYTMG010000741.1:0-10866 GCA_043728745.1 Verrucomicrobiaceae bacterium | reverse complement strand
TACGCAACGCGCCATGATTTATCACCTTTCCGGCACGCTCGTCGAAGCGTTGCCCACGCAAGTCGTTCTGGATGTCGGCGGTGTCGGCTATCATGTCTTCATTCCTCTCTCGAGCTTCGACAAACTGCCGCCCGTCGGCTCGCAATGCAAGATCCTCACGCACCTTTCCATCCGCGAAGACGCGCACGTCCTTTACGGCTTCGCCACGGACGGCGAGCGCGACCTCTTCCGCCTCCTCGTCACGCACGTCAGCGGCATCGGACCAAAGACCGCGCTCGACGTGCTCAGCGGAACTTCCGTCGCGAATTTCAAAGCCTGCGTAGTCCGGGGCGACGCCGCCGCGCTCTCGAAAACCAAGGGAATCGGCAAGAAAACCGCCGAGCGCATTCTCGTCGAGCTGAAGGATAAAGTGGGCATCGCCGCTGCGTGGGAAGCCGCCAGTGCCGCGAACGCTCCCACGCCCGAGCAGGCCATCGTGAACGATGCCGTGCTCGCGCTCATCGCACTCGGCTGGAAACAGGCCGACGCCGAGAAAGCCGCACGCGCCATCCGCACCAGCCAGCCCGCAGCAAAGACCGACGAGATCGTTCGCGCTGCCCTGAAGCTCCTCCTCGGCTAGTCGCGCATGAAACTCACGCCCGAACAACTGCGCGCCGCCTTCCCGCCCGAGGGACTCTTTGCGGAAAAGGACTTTCTGTTTTCGCCTCAGCCGCTCCTTCTCGACGCCGCCACCGTGCAGCAATTGGAACGGCTCGGCCACCGCCTCCAGCTTTTCCAGCGCGCATCCAACGAGCTCTACTACCGCAGCCACTCCGGCAAAGCGCCCGCCTGGATCGCCGACTATCTCGACCGCGGGAAACCACCCGAACTCCTCGAATTTGCGCGTCAAAAACAATTCCGCGCCGACCTCCCGCGCGTCATCCGCCCCGACCTCCTCCTCACGCCCGACGGCTTCGCTATCACCGAACTCGACAGCGTGCCCGGCGGCATCGGGCTCACCGGGTGGCTCTCTCAAACTTACGCCGCAGCCGGCTTCGACATCATCGGCGGCGGCGACGGAATGATGCGCGGAGCCCGCAGCATCCTTGGCGAAAATGCGGACATTTTAGTCAGCGAAGAATCCGCCACTTACCGCCCCGAGATGCAGTGGCTTGCACGCTCCACCAGCGGCGTAAAATGGAACGTCCGATCCGCCGAAAACGCCGCGCCGACTACCGATTCGCTCTACCGTTTCTTCGAGCTTTTCGATCTCCCGAACCTCCCCGGCATCCAGCGCATCCTCGACACCGTCGCTACCGGGACCGCCCGCATGACGCCGCCCATCAAGCCGTGGCTCGAAGAAAAACTCTGGCTCGCACTCTTCTGGATGCGCCCGCTCCGCGACTACTGGCGGCGCGAACTGCGCGAAAATCATTGGCTCGAATTGCAGAAACACATCCCCATGTCCTGGGTCCTCGACCCGACTCCCCTGCCCCACCACGCCGTAATCCCCGGCCTGGAAATCCACGACTGGAGCGAGCTCGCTGCCTTCTCCCAAAAGCAGCGCGATCTCGTGCTCAAAGTCAGCGGTTTCTCCCCCGAAGCGTGGGGCAGCCGGGGCGTCACCATCGGCTCCGACGTTTCCCAAGCCGAATGGTCAGCAGCAATCACCAGCGCCCTCGCCGACTTCCCACATCACCCGAATGTGCTCATGCGATTCGCCCACACGAGGCTCGTCGAACATCCGTACTTCGATCCCGCCAGCGGCGAAGTCCGCACCATGCGTGGCCGCGTCCGGCTCTGCCCGTATTACTTCGTCGCGGACGGCGAAGCCAAGCTTGGCGGAGCACTCGCCACCATCGTCCCCGCCGACAAAAAGATCGTCCACGGAATGCGAGACGCCATCCTCGTCCCCGTCGCACTAGTGCACTGACAGTCGTGGGATGAGGGTAACCGCTTGAGCAATCCGGCGGTGACTTGTGACTCGTGAGTGGTGACTGGTCGCAAGCGTGTTGGCGTGGTTTCCCCGCTTGCGACGAATCACTTCTCACCAGTCACAAATCACCGCCGATAAACACGCTGGCTTACCATCACACGACGACTGACAGAGCACTAGCGGATAGCTCGTCGTGATGCTGAGTTAGCACCGGGGCTTATGGGAGCGTGACTCGGATGCGCATGAACTGCGCGGGGTTGAGCGACATCGCGGTCGGGGCGCGGAAGACGTAGGCTTCGGAGCCGTCCACGTTCGACGTGCGGCTGACGAGGACTGCGTCTGCGGCCCAATTACCGGTGGTGAGGCTGAGCCGAGTTTCGCAGACGATCTGCATGTCGGCGGTGCCGGCGGCGCGATTGAATGTGAGCGTCTCATACTGCGCGGCGACGGCATTCACGGTGAACATGGCGCGGCCTGCGACGGGCAGTTTCGCGACGCTGCCCGATGTGGTGCTGCCGCCGAGGAAGTATTCCATGAGGTCTTTGATTCCGTCGCCATCGCCGTCGCTTTGGCCGTCACCGGATGCGCCATTGAGCGCGGCCCATGCGGCGTATCCGGTGACATCGGGGCCGCCGGGGTTTCCGTGCGTGAGGCCGTGTGCCGCCCAGTTGTTGCCGTCGGCTTTGTTGGCGATGGTTGGGTTTTGGCTCGTGAAGACGAGCGTCGGGCCAAAGCCATCGGGGCCACCGGGCCAAGGGAGTTCGTCGTTGTAATAGAAGTTCGCGATGTCTGCGCCCGCGTAGTCCGTCACATGCAAGATGTCGCCCGCATTATCCAAGCCGCCAATCCAAGGCCCGAGGGTCTTGGCGGAGAGGCCGGGATAGCTGGCATCCGGATAGCGAGTCTGGAAAGTGGCGACGTCGCGTGCGAGCACGATGCGCTGTCCGGCACCGAGCACGCGGCCTTGCGGGAAGTCGAAGATCAAGTCTCCGGTGAATTTCACATCGGTAAGGTCGATCGGCCCGGCGCTGACGTTCATGAGCTCGATGAATTCGTAGCTCTGCTCGTTGGCCCCGAGTGGCAGGGTGCCGGGCGCTCCGATCAATGGGTTGTAGTTGATTTCCGTGATGACGAGGTTCGCCGCAGAGGCCGGCGTGCCCACGATGAACTGCGCATACGCGAGGCCCGACCATACTTGCGTGGCGCTGTTGTAAACGCGGGCGACGACGGTGCCAGTCACGGTGAGCGTGAGGGTCGCGGGGCTCGCTCCGGTGACGACGGATGCGGAGGGATTGATGCCGCCGCCTGCGAGCCGTGGGTCGGTGCCGTTTTTAGACCAGTAGAGTGTGCCGACGCCGTTGGGGTTGGTAATGGTGATGGTGCTGCCCGGTGCGACGACGCCGCCGAGATTGCTGAGCACCGGCGCGTCGAGCACGGAGTAAAGCGGGAGCGACTGGAAGGTCGCATCCGCGAGGGCAACTTTGTCTTGGTAAGCGCGAAGTTGCGCAATGATGCGAGCTGCGCGACCTACGCCGGGCGTGCCGGTCGGGTTGGCCTGCGTGGGGATGCTGGCGATATATTCGGCGTTGCTGCCGTGGGTCGCCCAGTCTTTGAGAAGCGTGATTCCGTCTTCCCACGGAGTAGGTAGGAAGTCGGTCGGGCCGACACCTTTCGCGTCGCCCCAGCGGGCGGATTCGGCGAAAATTCCGGGCCGCACTCCGGCTGCTTTGATGTCCACTGCCGCGATGACATTTGGCAAAGTGAGCGCGCCGCCGGGACGCAGCAGGTGCATGTAAGCGCGGTCGGAGAAACGCTGGCGGTACTCGGCGACAGCGCAGAGATTCTCGTGCATGTAGGCGGGGTTGCTCTTGTTGTAAGCACCGAGTTGGTTCGACATTCCCTGGCCCTTGAAGTTGTTCCCATTGCCGCCCCACGGGCCCGTGCGATCGGTGCTGCGAAGCGGCTCGCCAGTCTGCATATCCGCGCCGATTCCGTGCTCGAAATCGTGCGGGATAAAATGGAAGCCGCGTGTGCCATTGCGGTCGCGCATCCCAAACCAGTTGTTCGATGCGCCGCCGAGGAAGGTGGAAAGCGGAGCGTCGAAACTGCCGCAATACCAAGTGATGAGCATGTAGTCGATGAGCCCATCTGGATCGAGCACGACGGGGTGATTCACCGGGTCGTTGTAAGGATTGCCGTTCGCGTCGAGTCCCATCAGCTCGTAATACATCGTGCGGCGGTTTGCCTCGGTGAGCCCGGCAGTGCTGCGAATCTCGTTCGTGCGGAACCACAGTTTTGCCCATGCACTACCGGGAGCTGCGCTCGTGCCGAGGGCGAAAGTTCCATCGGTCGCCTCCGTGTCGTAACCAGCGGCGTTGCCGGCGGATTTCACGACATCGTAGGTGTTCTTATCACCGCCGAGATACGTCTCGCCAAATGATGCTTCGGCTCGTTCTTGCGACATGTAGATGCCCCAATACTGGCCGTTCACGTAGCAGTGATAGTGGCGCGTCTTTGGCGTCACTTGCCCCATGTCGCCATACAAATCGCGCGACACAGGCTCACGGACGAATGTGTTAAAGCGCAGTCGTTTGGTCGCCGGAGAGCCAGCGGGGTTCGTGTAGTTGTAGTCGATGTTTTGCGGCGAGAAACTCCACGAGTAGTTCTGCGGGCATTGGAAATCGATCTGGTCGAACTGCGTCGCGCCTTCGGTTCCAAACATCGGGTAATTCAAGTTCCCATCGTACTCGTTGCGGAAATAGAAGTGCCATGCGTGCTTCGGATTGCCGTCGTCGCGGCTGAATCCACCGCGAATGCGCAGGCCCATGTCGATCTGGAAATCGCCTTGGCCATTGCCCGTGTTGTTAATCAACTCAAACGACGACGCCCGCTCCCAAGCCCGCCCACGGCCAAACGCGTTGACGTAAATCCCCGATGCGGGGTCCACGAGATTCCCAATGTCCGTGACGATGGAAATAGTCGGGATCGCTTGCAGCGCGGTCTGGATTGCAGCCTGATTCCCCGCCACGACCGATGCGGACATTCCGTAGTCGAACGTCTGCCCATTTACTGCCGCTGCGGGCCAGCCTTTTGAGGTCGCCCCAGCGACCGTTTGCGTGATCACATCCGCAGTGAAAATATACGTGTGCGTGTCCACGTCGCTCTGGATGAAGTTTGGCCGCACCGCAATGGAGCGCAGCACTGTTGTCGCGGAAATCGTGAGCGGCGTGGTGTAAGTCGTGCCCACGATGGTGGACGGCGTGGAGCCATCCGTCGTGTATCGGAGCACCGCGTTTGGGTCCGTCTTCGACAGGGTCACGGTGAACGGCGCTGTATAGAACCCGCGATTGTGCAACAGCGTCACGCCTTGCGTGGCGACGGCGCTCGTTTCCCCGAGCACGTAGCCGTCGTAGCCGCCGACATTGCGCTTGCCGGGAGTCGGCACGGCAAAGAAGCCGACGTAGTGCTCCGTGTCGTATTCACCGTAGGAAATGTCGTTGTTCTGCTTTTGAAAACTCGGCGAGAACTGCTGCACGATCGTGTAGCCGCCGAGGCCGTCGCTCTTGGTCAGTGCGAGATACTCGCCATCGGGGTCGAGCTTGAAGTTCGTGTGATATTCATCGCCCGGCAGCGTGATGTTTTTCGACGAAGCGAAGACGAGCAAATACTCGCCATTGGTCATCGTGTGCGCCGGAGCGGTCGGGAATGCCCACTTATTCAAAAGGAGCGGATTGTCCGTGAGGAAGTAGCCCGCGAGGCTGCGCGGTGCGCCCGTGCCGTTGTAAATCTCGATGTAATCTTCGTAGCTGCCTTGCCCGTCTTTCACCGTCCGGCTGTTCGACGCCATGAACTCCGTGATGTGCAAATCCGGGTACGTAATCCCCAAAACAGTCGGCACGATAGTGAACAAGATATTCTGCGACGCCGCGTTCGTGAAGAATGTCTCGCCGCACGCACCGCCGCCTTGCTCGAAGTAGATGTATTCAATCGGATACGTTCCCGCCGCCAGCACCTTCGCTGCGGAGAAAGTGGTCGCTGGATGGTTCGAGTCATCGTTGATGATCGTCTCGCCCGCGTCGGTGAAATTGCCGTTGTTGTTTAAGTCGATGCGCAGCCGTCCGCCGTCGTCGTTATTGATATTGAGCGTGTACTCGCCCGCCACCACCACCACCAGCGTCGCTGTGGCGCGCACGACAAATTGGTCAATCGCCGCAGTTCCCCAACTCGCCGTAGGCCAAGAGCCACCACCGATTGCACCATCGCCGCCACCGTCTGTGAGGTTCACGAATGGCTGATTAGTGATGGTGATCGGCGTCGGCACACTCGCCGCACCGACGGTCACATTCCCCCGCGCCGCCGTGCCATCGATCAGCGCCTGCGCTTTGCCCAGCGTATCCATCGTGATGTTCGATTTATACAATGTGAGCGCCCAGCCCGCTGACGTCACGCCCAGCTCGTTCGACGAATGCACCTGCACCGTCACCGTCGCCGTCGAGACTCCAAATTGGTTCGTGGCGGTAAGGGTGTAAGTCGTCTGCGCCACCACTCGCTCATTGATCGACCCCGCAGGCGCAGGCGTCGGCGTGCTGGAGAAGTTCGGCGAAATCGAAACCGCCGTCGCACTCGGCACATTGTAGCTCAGTGTCACCGCCGTATCGGGCTCCACCACAGGGTCGTTCGACGTGAAGCTAATCGTGGGCGGCGTCCCCACCGTAATCGTCACCTGCGCAGTCGTGCTCCCCGAGCCATTCGTCGCCGTGAGTGTATAGACCGTCGTAGCGGCGGGAGCGATGAGCGTCGTGATGACGCCCGAGCCCGACACATCCGTGAGCCCGGTCAGATCCGTCGTCGTCGTCCCATCGCTAATCGTCACACTATTCGCCGTGCTCGCCTGCCCCGCGACGTTCCAGCGGAAGATGAGCGATTGCCCCGCCAGCGCCGTCGTATCCTCGGCAGAGAACGAGTTCACCGCGGGCGGCGCATTCACAAATACCGTATAGTTCTTCGTCACCGTCTGCGACCCGCGCACTCCGGTGATTGTGTAAGTCGTCGTGCTCGCAGGCGACGGCGTCGAGATACTACCGAGCCCCTTGATCGTGCTTGCCGTCACGCTTTGATTGGCAAACGCCCCGCCGTTCAACGTCACCGTCGTCGCATACGGCGCATCCCACGTCAGCGTGATATTTGCAGGCACGCCGCCCGTGATAAACTGCGCGTTTGAGCGCAAATCCATGATCGGCTTGTGGTCCACCAACTGCAAACCGCCCGACGCATCGCCGAGCTGAACGAACGACGCATCATACGCGAACTTCTCCCCCGGCGCATAAAGCACCTCATTCCATGCTGCGCCCGTCTGCTCCGCGAAGACGTAGCGCCAGTTGTAAATCCCGGCAGGAAGCGTGATGACGCCTACCATCCCGATGTCCACGCTAGGCGACCCATTCTGCATCGTCTCCCCCGAGATCGACCCCGTCCCGTTGTTCGCGTTGAGCCTGTCCCAGTTCAGCCCCAGAATCGAAAACAACATGCTCTCATTCCCTTTAATGAGGAACGAATACGTCCCCGGAGTGTTCACCTGAAACGCACCCTGCGCCACCTGCAACATGTTCTGCTGATCGCTCCCGGCGACATTCGTCAAAAAGGGAGCTGCCGTTCCATTCGCACCCACACCGCCATTGTCCGGGTCTTGGAAGTCGATGGAGGTCAGGAGCGGAACACTCGCTCCATCACGCGATTGCACGGTCGAGCTCAAGCCCGCCGCCCGCGAGAAAAGAATCGCATCGGAAGGATTGTAAACCGCGCTGTAACTCGACCCCGGCAAAAGGGAGCTTCCAGTCAGCAACAACTCCCGCAACCCGATATATCCCGCACCGCCCTGCGCCGGAGTCGGCGCGGCAGCCGCAGTCCCGAACCAAAAAGGCCGAGCCGCCGTCCGCAACCCAAAGCGAGGGTCCGCCCCGCGGGCAAGATCCTCGATCTCCGCCGCAGTAAGGGCGTGATCATAAATCGAAATCTCATCCAGCAACGCCTTACTGTGCCCTTCCCATGCGCCCGTCGCCGCGTTTTGGCGTGCGCCAAATGTCAGCTTCGACGCAGTCGGTGTCAGCGAGCCCGACGCGACTGCCTCCGTTCGAGAGTGGAACCCGTTAATATAGATATGCTTGTTCGCGCCATCGCACACCACCGCCACATGCTGCCAATAGACCGATTTCGCCGAGAAGTTCGCCCCGAGCGCTTCCATAGTGCCGCTCCCGGAGCCATATCCCCGCGTCACAAACCCCGGATTATTCGTCTGGATATGTCGCTGCACCTGCCAGCCTTGCAGCAAGGCGTTGTAAGTTTCGCCCCCCTTCGCGACCTGCGCAGTCCCGGAATCCGTGATCGTCCACGCAGCCTTTGTGAAAAACGAAATCGAATATCGCCCGCCCGGAAAGTTGAACAAATCCGTCGGCGCGGGAGTCGCGACCCACAGCGCTCCTCCCGTGCTCACATTGCAGTTCAAATACTTCGCAGTCGTCGCTCCGGAACGCACTCCGTAAGGAGGTAAAGGCGCGGCGGGTGCCACAAATGTCGGCACCGTAGCCGTCCCAGATGGCGCGCCCGGTGCAGTCGGCAGAAACGCCGTATTCCCCCGTCCAGATTTATCGAGGAGCGAGTCGTCATCGAAGTTCCAATAGCCGATAAGCCCGGCATGGGCCGAAGATGCGATGGCGAGAACCGCGCAAATCGCGCGAGTGAGCAAGGTAAGTTTCATTGAGAAGAAGTGGGCCGACGTGCGGGTTTGTCCCGCGAGCCAGTCACCCATTACCCCTACGGAGAAACAAGCATTCGTCAATAATTAGCGTTCATTTTCCGCATCCCATCCGCGTAGCCGCGAAAAAAAGCCTGCTCATTCCACGTCACGACCCACCTTCTTACGGAGCGTCACGCGGTTCATCCCGGTCTCTCGGGCTAAAATGGTAGGCTTCCCGCCAAAATGCGCGAGCAAGTGCCTTAGCGCCATCGACTCGATTGCGTCGTGCATGTCCCGGTAGGTCGCCTTTGCGGCCAGACGCGCATCCAGCCAGCTCCCGAGCTGCGCGGCGAGGGCCGAATCTGCATCGTGCGCGGTGACTTCGCGAAGATGCTTTGGCAAATGCTGAGGGAGCAAGACGGGGCCGGCGCAGACAGCAGCCGCGTGCTCCATCGCGTTGCGGAGTTCGCGCAGATTGCCCGGCCAATCATGCCGTTCCAGCAGCTCCACGGTCTCGGGAGCTAGGCTCAGCGGGGCACGGAGGAAGTTTCCCGCCAGCGTGGCAATATCCCCTCGGCGTTCACGGAGGGGCGGCAGCTCGATTTCCAAAACATGCAGCCGGTAGAAGAGATCCTCGCGGAAACGGCCCGCTTTTACCTCCTCACGCAGGTTCTTATGCGTCGCGGTAATCAGCCGCAGCTCGATCCGGATATCCGTGCGCCCTCCGACACGCGTGAACGCTCGCTCTTCGACAAACCGCAGCAGTTTTGCCTGCACCGTCGGCGTGATGTCACCTATCTCGTCGAGAAAAAGAGTCCCGCCCGCTGCACGTTCGATATGTCCCTGCCTATCCGAAGTCGCTCCGGTGAATGCACCCTTCTCGTGACCGAACATTTCACTCTCCAGCAAATGTTCGGGCAGAGCGCCGCAGTGCAGCGTGATAAACGGCGCGGCACTCCTCCGGGAATGATCGTGGATCACACGCGCCGCAAGCGTCTTACCCGCTCCAGTGGGGCCGCTCAGGAGGATCGGCGCATCCGTGGTCGTGGCGTGGGCGATTTCCAGGAACACCCGCTGCATCGCGGGCGAACCCCCAATCATTTGCGGCGACTTCGCGGCAGCGGGTCTCGCGGCGGGGGCGGCAGTCAGGACTTGCTTGATGGTTAGCTGTACCTCGCGGAGGTCGAGCGGCTTTACCAAATACGCGGCGGCACCCAGCTTGCGGGCTGCCACGGCGTTCTCGAGATTGCCGTGCGCGGTGATGATAATTACCGGGACGTTTGGCGCTTGCGCCCTTCCCTTGGCGAGCACTTCCAGACCCGAAATATCCGGCAGCCCGATGTCGAGGATGGCTAACTGCGCGCCCGATAGCCTCGCAAGCCCGGCGTGACCGCGCGCGCACGTCTCCGCTTCGTGTCCCAGCCGTCGGCACACAGTCGCGAGAGCGCTCGCGAGCGCAGGTTCATCTTCAATAATAAGGATCATAATAAGTTTGGAAATAGAAACGTCACCACCGCACCGCCTGCGGAGTTCTCGATGCTGAGCTCCCCCTCGTGCGCCTTGAGAATCTCGGCGGTGACGCTCAACCCGATACCCATCCCGCCTTCTTTCTCGCTATAAAAAAGCTCCGTCGCCCGCGCCAGCGCCGTGGCGGAGAAACCGGGGCCTGTATCCCGAAAGGACAGCGCATTCCCGGCACTCTCGATGCGCAACTCCCCTCCCCCCGCCATCGCGTGGATTGCATTCATCATCACGTTTGTGATCGCCTGCCCGAGCCTCCGTCGATCGCCCTGCACAGTCCAGCTCGTCACGGTAGAAACGACATTCACCTTTGCGTGCGCCGCCGCTGGCGAGACAGTCCGGAGCGCCTCGGCGACCAACATCGCCATGTCACACGGAGCCACGGCAGGCGGCTGAGGGCGCGCCAGAAACATCCATTGGTTCACCAGCGCTTCAATCTTCGCATTCTCCGTCAAAATCATCGTCAGCGACTCATTAGCGACCTCTGTCTCCAAGAGCTGCGCGTGTAATTTGATCGCGGATACCGGGTTGTTAATCTCATGCGCAAGTCCCGTCGCCATCCGGCCTAGTGTCGCCAGCCGCTCCGCCTGTTCCCGCGCCCGGCGCTCCTCGGCAAGCTGCCTACGAGTCGTCTGGTAAGCTCGGGCGAGCTCACCTATCTCGTCCGCACGGGCTGCCTCCGGCAAACTCTCCTCCC
>JAYTMG010000740.1:0-3345 GCA_043728745.1 Verrucomicrobiaceae bacterium | reverse complement strand
CAAGCTTTACCTCATCAACGGGCACGGTGAATTCGACACGAACGGACGCAAGATTCAGACGCTGTTGGAATATACCAGACGGCAGAATCTGCTGCTCGAGAATCTCACGATCGCGGACGTCGACAAGATTCCTGCCGACGCGAACATGGTGCTCATTCTCGGTCCGAAATTCGACATGAGCGAGCGTGACTTGAAAGTGCTGAGCGATTACTGGGACGCGAAAGGTCGCGTCTTTATCGCAGTCGGAAAGACGGGCGGGAAAACGCCGAATCTCTTTGCCTGGCTGGCGGCCCGCGGAGTGAAGGCGAAGGATGATTACGTCCTACGCGTCGTGGATATGGGCAGCGCCATGCAGGTGCAGTCCGGCGGCGTCGTGTCGTCCACGGAATCCGCGATCACAAGCGGACTCGAAGGCATTTCCATCGAGATGCTCGGAGCGACGCAATCGCTAGAGTTGGATCGCGCCAAGGAGACTCGCGAGAGCCTGAAGCTTACGGGGCTGATGGTTTCACCCAAGGGTTTTTGGGGAGATGTCGAGTTCAACGTAGGCGGGGATGAAGTACCGATTTTCGACCCCAAGAAAGATCACGAAGGCCCGCTCACGCTGGCTGTGCAAGTCGAGAAGGGTGCGTCCACCGACCCGAATGTGAAGCTGGAGACCTCGCGGCTCGTCGTTGTGGGAAACAGCGACTTTGTTTCCGACGACGGATTGCGCACCGGTCCGCTCTCGGTGAACGTGGCTTCCAATTGCATCAACTGGCTGCTCAATCGCGAGCTCCTCATCAAGGTTCCGCCGAAGATTAAGAAGCGCGCGACGCTCTCGCTGCCGATTGAAAAGCTCAACAGCATCCGGCTTTGGGTGATCCTCTACATCCCGCTCGTGGTCGCGCTTTTCGGTCTCTACTTCCTCTGCGCCCGGCATGGAAAAAACCTGCTCATCGTGACCGCATGGGTCGCTACGGCGTTCCTTGTGATTGTCGGCTGCTGGTACGTTCTGCTGTGGCAACTTGGGATGGAGGACGCCAAGACGGTGCCGCGAAATCTGATCATCGCGATCGGGGCCGCTGCCTCGCTGGCGGCTGTTTCCATCGTGATTAATTACTACGAGAATCAAAAGCGCACTGCCGCGAAAAACTAGTCCATTTGCGCCATGAAAAAATTCCGCAGCACTATTATCCTCATCATTCTCGGACTCGGCCTGTGGGCGTATCTGCGCTTCTTCGACGACCGGTTCACCGGCACTGGCGATGCACCGCGTGTCACCGCGATCGACCGCGGCGAGGTGGAGTCATTCAGCATTCGCAATGGCGAGGGAACGATGGAATTCAAGCAGACCAACGGCGCGTGGAATATCGAGGCTCCCGTGAAAGATCGTGCGGATGAAGGTGCCGTGGCCACGCTCTTCACCACGCTCGAAGGGCTCGACATGAATCTCCGGAAAGTCCCTGCGGTAAAAGGCCGGGACACGAAGGAGTTGCTAAAGGAACTCGGCGTGGCGAAGGGAGAAGTCAGCATCAAGCTCGCAGGGAAACGTTCGTTCGAATTGCTCATCGGCAAAGAAACCGCAGTTTCCACCGCAGCGGATGGCAAAGAACCCGCGGCGGGAGGCAAAGAAACCGTGGGCGGAGGCAAAGAACCCGCGCCGGGAGGCAAAGTGTACGCCCGCATCGACGGCTCTGACGCCCTGTACGTTCTGCCCAACGATCTTCGCACGCTGCTCAGCAAAGGCGCGAAGGACTGGCGCGATCGCAAGCTCGCCGCAGTCACGGCGGGCGAGGTGAAAAAGGTCGTCTTGAAAACCGCGAAAGGCGAAATCGAAGCGGAACGCAAGAACGGCAATTGGTCGCTCATCCGTCCGCTCAAAGCGCGTGCAGACAACCAGCGGCTCAACGATTTAATCGCCAGCGTCACCTCTGCCCGGATTGAGGAATTCATTTCGGACTCGAAAGACCTGGGCACATTTGGACTGACCGACCCTCGCGCAACGCTCGTCTTTCACCTGGAGGGCGGCAAAGAGCCGGTGACCATCCAGATCGGAGCGACGAAGAAGGATGACAAAAAAGCGGGCGATGCAGCGAAGGGCGTCGCTTACGTCAAAGTGAGCACGCGCGATGGCGTCGTCACGGTGCCTTCCGCGATCGAAGGCATCGCGCTCACGCTTCCCAATGATCTCCGCGATGCGAGCTTGATTCGCGTGCAAGCGGACATCGTGGACCGCATCACGCTCGAAGGCGGCGGAACCAAGATAGTCATCGGTCGCGATGGCGAGAACTGGAAACGCAAGACCAAGCCGGAAGAGCCCGTGAACTCCGCCGCCGCGAACAAGCTGCTCAACGATCTCACCACCGCCCGAAGCGTCCGTTTCGTCGAAGACGTCGGCAGCGACCTCAAAAAGTACGGCCTCGATCAACCGTCCGCCACCGTCATGCTCAGCAGCTACTCCACAGAGGGGACGCCGGAATCCACGCCGGGCGATAAACCCATCGCGAAGCTCATCCTCGGCAGCAGCGACGGAGTGGGCGTCTATGCAAAGCTCGACGACGAGCCGTACATCATCGCCGTTCCCAAAACGCTCACCGAGAAGATTTGGACCGACCCTCTCCAGTGGCAGGAGCTCAAAATCTACGACTATAATAAGGCGGACATCGTCCATCTGGAGATCACCAAGGCGGAGCAACCCACCATCGCGCTCAACATCGACAAGGAAGGAAAATGGAAGCTCGCGAAGGGCGACGGCGCGGTCGATCAGACCGCCGTGCAGTCCCTCGTGAACACACTCTCCGCGCTCCGCGCCGTGCGCTGGGCCGGAGCGACACGCGCCGCAGAGCAGGGACTCGACAAACCGGCAGTCACAGTCACTTTCACCACGTCGGACAAAAAGACGGGCAAACTGCGAATCGGAAGCCTAAACGCAGACCGCCTCCGCCACGCGCTCATTGAAGGGAAGAACGGCACCGCCTTGCTCAACCAGCCCGACACAAGTGCGTTCGAAGCCCCGCTCATCGAAAGCCAAAAACCCGCCGCAGCCGTCCCTCCGACGACCCCGCCGCCCGCCGTCGCCCCCGAGCCCGCCAAAACGCAGGAAGCCCCCACCAGCGAATCCAACCCCGCACCAAAGTAGTCCCAATAAGGACGGGCTTGTCATGATGATGAGGAACGCCAAAGCATGACGGTGCCGAAATCGGGGTGTATCGAAACCGGGCATCAGGCAACTCATGCAGGCGATGCGCGAAAGGGTGTGACCGTTGCGTGAAGTAGCCCGTAGCACAGTCCGTCCCGGCTGTGGGGCCAACGGGCGTCCCGCCCGTTGCAGGCCGACAGCAGCCGGGACGGCTACTGGCCCCA
>JAYTMG010000739.1:0-2566 GCA_043728745.1 Verrucomicrobiaceae bacterium | reverse complement strand
CGCCGGATCGCGTCGGCATCGCGAATCCCGCCGCCCAATTCGCAAGGAATATTGACCGCCGCCGTGATCGCGCGCACCGACTCCAAGTTGCTCTGCTTGCCGGAGAACGCAGCATCCAAATCCACCAAGTGCAGCCAGTCGCCACCTTCATCCTGCCATTTCCGCGCGAACGCGGCGGGATCGCTGGAATACACGGTTTTTAATTGGGCTTTGCCTTGTCGCAAGCGGACGACCTCGCCGGACATTAAATCGATTGCTGGAAAAAGAAGCATCCCCGCACTGAAAGCGGAATCTCTTCCGCGAAACAAGTGATACTGTTCGCCGTGCGCGGGAAAGGGTGTGATTAAAAGTGGAATAAAGCTCGTGGCAAACCAGTCGTGGCTCACGCAGCCCTCTGCGTGAACTGCTACACGCGAAGCGCTGATCCAATGAGCGTTCCACCAAGAATAATGCGCTTCGCGTGAGGGGAAGCACGCGGAGGGCCGCGTGCGCCACGACGCAAGCGTGCTCACTTGAGCGTTTCCACTTTTAATCACACCCCGCGGGAAATGAATGGCGGGGCTGCTTAGGGTTGCGGTGGAAGCGGCTGATTTTCTGCCGCTGCTTTTTCTTCGCGGGCTTTGAAATACAATTCGTCGGCGTACCACGCTTCGATGCGTTTCCGCGCCCACGGAGTCTTGCGGAGAAAGGTGAGGCTCGACTTCACGCTCGGGTCCCACTGGAAGCACCGAACGGGAATTCGCGCCGCCATTTCCTCCCAGCCGTATTGCGCGTGAATCTCGCGGACGATAGTTTCGAGCGTGATGCCGTGGAGCGGGTCGCGGGGATGATTTTCGGGTGCGGGCATTTCAGTTTTTGATGTTGTAAAAGCGCGCGCAGTTGCCGCCGAAAATCGCTGTTTTATCCGCGTCGGAAAGAGCCTGCGTGTAATCCTCTACCAGCCCGAGGCACTCGGCGTAGCCTGCCGCGAAGAGGCACACCGGCCAGTCGCTGCCCCACATGAGTCGCGATGGGCCGAAAGCCTCAAACACCACATCGAGATACGGGCGGAAGTCCTCCTGTTTCCACCCGCTGTGGTCGGCTTCTGTGACCATACCGCTGAGCTTGCACATCACGTTTGGCGACGCCGCGAGCTGGCGAATTTGCTCGCTCCAAGGCGAAAGAGTTCCGTCTTTAATGTGCGGCTTCGCAATGTGGTCCAAGACGAACGGCTGCTCCGGAAATTTCGCGACGAGCTCCAGCGCTGCGGGCAGTTGCTTTGGGAAAATGAGAATGTCGTAGGTGAGCCCAAACTCTTTCAAGCGCGCGATCCCGCGCAGGAAATCGGGACGCAACATAAAGGAGTCATCCGGCTCCTCCTGCACGACGTGCCGCACGCCGGCGAACTTCGGGTGGCGCGCAAGCCTCGCCAAATCGTCCGCCAAATTCTCCGCGCGCAAGTCCACCCAGCCGACCACGGCCTTCACGCGAGAATCCGCATCGGCCAGCCCGAGCAGCCAGTCGCTTTCCGCAATCGTCTGGCGGGCCTGCACCGCGACCGATCCATGCAGGCCAAGCGGCTGCTGAATCTGCGCAAGGTCCGCCGGGAGCCAGTTGCGATGGAGCGGCGAACCATCGGGAATCCACGGATACTGTGCGGAGTCGTATCGCCAGAAATGCTGATGTGCATCGAGTTTCATGGCGACCAAACCAGCAAGCCCGGCGCACCAGCGCAAGTTCCCTTTCGCTTTCGTGACGCTGGACACGCCGCCGGAATCCTTGGAAGGTGCGCGCACTGGAATGATTGCTGTCGATGGACTCACTAAACTTTACGGGGATTTTGCTGCGGTCACCGATCTAAGTTTCACCGTGCATCCCGGCGAAGTGCTCGGCCTCGTCGGGCCGAATGGCGCGGGAAAAACGACCACCTTGCGATGTCTTGCGGGCATCATCCCGGCAACGCGCGGGCAAGTGATAATTGATGGGTTTAATATCGCTGAAGACCCACTCGCCGCAAAGCAAGTGCTCTCGTTTTTCTCGGACGAGCCGCGCCTTTTCGACTATCTCACCGTCCGCCAGCATTTGGAATTTACCGCGCGTCTGTACCAAGTCGCCGATGCGAAAGAACGAGGACTGGCGTTGCTTGAAGAACTCGACATGGGCGACAAGACCGAACTGCTCACCACCGAACTTTCGCGGGGCATGAAGCAAAAAGTAGCGCTCGCTTGCGGCTTTCTCCATCAGCCGCGCGTGATGTTTTTCGACGAGCCGCTCACCGGCCTCGACCCGCTGGCGATACGCAGGACCAAAGAGCTCATCGTCCGGCAAGCGAAGGACCGCGGCGTGGCGATCATCATCAGTTCGCATCTCCTGCATTTGCTGGAGGAAGTGTGCTCGCATTTTCTCATCGTGAAACGTGGAGCCAAGGTCGCGCATGGCACGCTCGCCGAAATCCGCGGGGCTCACGAAGGCGCGGATCTCGAGGAAATTTTCATCCGGCTCGCAGGGGAGGATGCGGGGAAGTGAGCGCCCTCGGCTACCTCATCACCCGCTCGCTGGTTAATTCGATCACGCATCGCCTTACGCG
>JAYTMG010000738.1:0-2836 GCA_043728745.1 Verrucomicrobiaceae bacterium | reverse complement strand
GCCTACCTTCGGTCGCGCCAAGGGATTTTTTGTTCACCCCATCACTTTTCTACTTTTGATCGCACAGTGCTTTCTAGTTTTGATCGCACCACGACAAAGCAAATGAAGTCTGTTGCTTCGGACGGCTCCGAACCGCACTGTCCGCCGTTTACATTTGAATAAGCGCACCATCATCGACAGAATCATCGCCGTCCTCGCCGCAGAGCTCGACAGCTACACCCAGTCTGCCCGCGCAGCCTTTGCCGCAGCGACGGACGAGCAGAGCAAATCGGAGGGCAAATACGACACGCGGGCCATCGAGTCGTCGTATCTCGCGCGCGGCCAGTCGCTCCAGGCCACGGAGATCATGCGTGCGGTCCAGCAATACGAAGTGCTGCCGGTCCGTGCGTTTTTGCCGACTGCGCCGATCGATATCGGTGCCATCGTGGAACTTGAGCGGAAGGGCGAACGCACATTCTATTTCATCGGACCGGGAGCTGGTGGAACCGAGGTCGAGAGCGATGGAAATCTGGTCCTCGTCATCACCCCGCAATCGCCAATGGGCCAGCAGCTCGTTGGTCGAAAACGCGGCGAGCATCTGCAAATCAAAGTCGGACGCACGAGCGAGAGCTACGAGGTTGCTTCGGTGGCGTAGCCTAGGGCTCACGCATCTAAATTTCTCTATTGGAAGCGCGGAAGCGCGGAAGCGCGAATCGGAGCGGGGCTTTCCTAAGCCCCGTGTGTGTCCCGATCCATCGGGACTACGGCGCTTGCCACTGACGTGGCAACGGGGCTTAGGAAAGCCCCGCTCCTTTCGCGCTCTTCACGTTCGTCAGAGAAATTTAGATGCGCGAGCCCTGTGGCGTAGTCTCTTCTGACTTGCCGCCTTCGCGTCTGCCCGCAACGGTCGGGGGATGATGTATTCTCTTTTCGATAAATCCGAGGCTGGTGGTGGCGCAACTCCCTCCCGTGCTGAGACGCGCGCAGACGATACTTGGGACCTCACGCCGCTCTTCAAAAACACGGCAGAATGGGACCATGATTTCGCGGTGTTGTTGCGGCTTTATCCTATTATTGAGCAGTATCGCGGGCGGGTAGGGGAGTCTGCGGCGACGCTCGCCGAAGTGCTGAATTGCGATAAGAAACTCAGCCAGCTCATTGAGCGACTTTATCATTACGCGTCACTTCGCGCCGCCGAAGATAGCTCGGACGCGGCGAATCTCGCCCGCGAATCCCAGCTCCAGAATCTGCTCACGAAGATCGGTGAAGCATCGTCGTTTTTAATGCCCGAAATCATGGCGCTGGATGACGCTGCGTTTGCGGCGTTCCTCGCCGAACCTGTGCTGGCGGAATGGGCCTGTCGTTTAGGGAAACTGCGGCGCTTGAAGGCGCACACGCTCAGCGCGGCGGAGGAGCGACTGCTCGCTCTCGGGCACAGCGCAATTGCCGGGCACGACGAAGCATTTTCCCAGCTCACCAATGTCGATATGAAGTTCGGCAAGCTTAACGACGACAAAGGCGTGGAGCGCGACCTCACGCAATCGAGCTACTCGTCCTTCCTGCAAAAGCGCGACGCCGAGCTGAGGCATCGCGCGTTTACGCAGTTTTACGGTGAGTTCAACGATCATAAATTCACGCTCGCAGCGACGCTTTCCAACTCGGTGAAAGCAGACGTTTTCCGCGCTCGCGCCCGCAATTACCCGAGCGCACGGGAGGCCGCGCTGTTTCAGGATGATGTGCCGGTGGCCGTCTATGACAATCTCATCGGCAGCGTGCGGGCGAACCTCGCGCCACTCTTTCGCTACTACGCGCTCCGCAAGCGCGTGCTGGGCCTCACGCAAATCCGGCAGTGCGATACGTATGTTCCGATTGTGCCGAATTTCGAAAAGGCAACGTCGTTCGACGATGCGGTCGAATTGTGCCTGAAATCGTTCGCGCCGCTTGGGGACGAATACGTGGCGACGCTCGGCGATGGGCTGAAAAAGAAGCGGTGGTGCGATCGTTACGAGAACAAAGGCAAGCGCAGCGGTGCATTTAGCAGCGCGACTTACAGCGCGCCGCCTTACATTTTGATGAACTATAAAGAGGACGTGTTCAGTGACGTCTTCACGCTCGCGCATGAGGCCGGGCACTCGATGCACTCGTGGTATGCAAACGGCACGCAGCGCTGGCAGGATGCCGATTACCCGATCTTCCTCGCCGAGGTCGCGAGCACGTTTAACGAAGAACTGCTGACGCATCATCTCCTCGAAAACACCAACGACCCGCAGATGCGCGCGTATCTCATCAACCGCCAGCTCGACGACATTCGCGGGACGGTTTACCGGCAGACGATGTTCGCGGAGTTCGAGCGCGACATTCATGCGATGGAGGAAGCGGGCGAGCCCGTCACGCTCGATACGATTCGGCAGACTTACCGCCGTCTTCTGGATGCTTACTTCGGCCCGGAGTTCACGATCGATCCGCAGCTCGAGCTCGAGTGCCTGCGCATCCCGCATTTCTACTCGGCGTTCTACGTTTACAAATATTCCACCGGCCTCAGTGCTGCGGTAGCGCTCAGTCAGCAGGTCTTGAAGACTGGCGACGCGACGAAGTATCTCGGCTTTTTGAAGAGCGGTGGGAGTCGTTTCCCGATTCCGACGCTGTGCGATGCGGGCGTGGATATGTCGCAGCCGAAACCTGTGGAAGACACGCTGGCGCTCTTTGCGCGGCGTGTGGAGGAACTCGAGAAACTCCTCGCGTAGCGGATTCGATTTCGGCGGGTGTGATTAATTCTACTTTGTTACTTGCGCTGAGGCACCGCGAGATTGGCCCGCGAAAAACGCAAAAAAGCGCGAAATGGGAAATCCTTTCGCGT